>JBASOJ010000100.1:0-112647 GCA_049658145.1 Coriobacteriia bacterium | reverse complement strand
GGCCCACTCACCGCCGAGGAGCTCGCGAAGGCGCGAGCGCTGTTCGCCGAGCGGCTCGACGCGTGCTGGGCGATGTTCGCGGGTCCCGGAGAGCGCAAGCCGCAGCTTCGTGTCCGGGCCATGCGCTCGAGATGGGGGAGCCTCACCCCTTCGGGGTACGTCACGCTCAACGCCGCGCTCGTGCGGGCGACGCTCGAGCAGCTCGACTACGTCATCTTCCACGAGCTTGCGCACCTGCGGGTTCGCGGGCACAACGCCGCCTTCTACGCCGAGGTCGCCCGCTACGTGCCCGAGTGGCGTGCGCGCAGGGCGGAGCTGCATCGCCACCCGTTGTGAGCCGCGCGCTGGCTTGGAGTACCCTGGGGCCGACGGCCCGACATGTCACGCACAAGGAGTCCGATGGCACGCAACCTCAAGACCCTCCTGCTCGGCGATCCGCTGCACAACCGCGAGGCGATGCACCAGCGCCTGAGCAATCCTGTCGCGCTCGCGGTGTTCTCGAGTGACGCCCTCTCGTCGGTGGCCTACGCACCCGGCGAGATCATGCTCATGCTGGCGCTCGCCGGCACGGCCGCGCTCAGCCTCACCCTGCCGATCGCCATCGCCATCGGCGTGCTGCTGATCGTGGTGGTGCTGTCCTACCGGCAGACGATTCGCGAGTATCCGGGCGGCGGCGGCTCGTACATCGTGGCTAAGGAGAACCTCGGCACGATACCTGGCCTGGTGGCGGGCGCGTCGCTCTTGGTGGACTACATCCTCACGGTGGCCGTGTCGATCTCAGCGGCGGTGGCCGCCATCACTTCGGCGCAACCGCAGCTCCTGAAGTACACCGTGCCGATAGCGATCGTCTTCGTGGTACTGCTCGCGATCGCGAACCTGCGCGGCGTGAAGGAGTCCGGCGCGATCTTCGCGGGCCCCACGTTCATCTTCATCCTACTGATCGGCTTCATGGTGGTAGCGGGGCTCGTGCGCTTCGCGACCGGCAACGGCTTCAGCGTTCCCGTGCCCCACGAGCCGATCGAGGCGGTGCAGTCGCTCGGACTCTTCCTGGTGCTCAAAGCGTTCGCTTCGGGTTGCACCGCCATGACCGGCGTGGAGGCGATCGCCAACGGGGTCCAGGCCTTCAAGGTGCCCGAGGACAAGAACGCATCCAAGACGCTCACGTGGATGGCCGGAATCCTGCTGTTCCTCTTCGTCGGGGTGGCGCTGCTGTCCACGCTCGCCGGTGTGCAGCCGTCCGAGACCGAGACGGTCATCAGCCAGCTCTCGCGCGAGATGTTCGGCACGGGGTGGCTCTATTACGTGATCTCCGCGAGCGTGGCTGCGATCCTCGTGCTCGCGGCCAACACCGCCTACGCTGACTTTCCGAGGCTGTCGTCGTTCGTGGCGAGCGACGACTTCCTGCCGCACCAGCTGCGGGACCGTGGTCACCGGCTCGTCTACAGCAACGGCATCATCCTGCTCACGGTCGCGGCGATCGCGCTGCTTGTCGTCTTCGGCGGCGTCACCACGCGCCTCATCCCGCTCTATGCGGTGGGCGTGTTCAGCTCCTTCACGCTCTCGCAGGCCGGCATGGTGGTTCACCACCTGCGGCTGCGCGAGGAGGGCTGGCAGCGCTCGATGGTGATCAACGCCGCAGGCGCGATCACCACCGGCCTTGTGACCGCTGTGATCGCGATCGCCAAGTTCGCGCACGGCGCGTGGATCGTGCTCATCCTCATCCCGCTCATCGTGGCGTACTTCCTGTGGGTGCGGCGTCAGTACGATCGCGTGCGCCGCGAACTGGCGATCCGGCCCGAGGAGTTCGCCGACCTCGACTGGCAGTCGTACAACCGGATGCACAACCATGTGATCGTGCTCGTGAAGGACATCGACCGCAGGCTCATTCGCGCCCTGCGCTACGCGAAATCGCTCGAGGCCGACAAGCTCGAGGCGGTGTACATCGACATCACGGGGAACGCCGGCGCCTTCGAGCGTCGCTGGGACAAGGCCGGCTTCGGCGTGCGGCTCACCGTGGTCGAGTCGCCGTACCGCGAGATCATCGCGCCGATCCTCGACTTCATCCGCGCCGTGCCAAGGCCCACGAACGATCACGTGGTCACGGTGATCCTGCCCGAGTACGCGCCCGAGAACGTCGGCGACGCGCTGCTGCACGACCAGACATCGTTCATCCTGAAGCAGCAGCTCTTCGGTGAGCCGGGCGTGATCATGACCGATGTGCCGTACCACATCGACGAACCGTGCACGCCGGGCGGGGCGAGTTGCCCGCTGCCGAAGGCGGAGGGGTAGCGCGCCGGGTCAGCTGTGGTGCGCGCCTTCGGCCGGCTCCTCGTCCGCTTCTTCGCGTGACGTGATCCCGAGCGCGCTCAGCAGGGCGGCCCCATCGAGCGTCCCCTGTGCGAGCAACAGCAGCTGGTCGCCGGCTTCGAGTACCGTCTCGCCGCGCGCGGCGCGCACGCCACCCTCCGCGGCAAGCACCGCCATCACGGTGATGTTCGCGGGCAGCGCGACCTGGGCAAGCGTCCGTCCCACCGCTGTCGCGTCGGCGGGCAGGCGCACCTCGTCCACGGCGACGTCGTCGGCGCGCAGGTCGAGGAGCGGGATCACGTCGCCGAAGACCAGGTCGCGGCCGATGAGGCCGTAGAGCATCGCGGGGGATGAGACGGCAACGTCTACGCCCCACGCCTTGTCGAAGAGCCACTCGTTGCGGGGATGGTTCACGCGCGCGTAGACCGTGCCGCCTTCGAGCACCTTGGTGAGCATGGCCACCACGAGGTTGTCCTCGTCGTCTCCCGTGACCGCGATGACCATGTCGGCCTCGCCGGTCCCCGCGCTCTCGAGCACCGAGGGCTCGCACGCGTCGCCGGCGAGTGTCTCCACTTCGGGCAGCGCCGCGCGTAGGTACTCGACCCGCTCGGCGCGCTGTTCGATCAGCGTGACCGCGTGCTTCTTGTGCAGCCGCTCGGCGAGATACTCTCCGGTCTTGCCGCCGCCGACGATGACGACCCTCATCTTCGGCCTCCTATTCCAGCCCCAGGAGCTTCTTGAGCTCCGGGAGCGCATCGCGGGTCACGGTGATCTTCAGCCGGTCGCCCTTGTGAAGCTCGGTCCTCGGCTCGGGCAGCATGGCCACGCCGTCGCGGACGAGGGTGGTCACGTGGAACTTGCCGGGGTAGGCCACGTCGTTGATGGTGCGACCGGCGAGCTGCGTGGTGGCCTCGGCAGTGATGACCACGACTTCGCCGCCGCCGAAGGTCGCCACTGTCTTGAGGTCCGGCTCGAGGATGCTCGCGAGCAGCATGTTGCTCGACCAGTTCACGCTTGAGATCGTGGGGATGCCGAAGCGCTTGTAGATCACCGCGCGCCGGGGGTCGTAGATGCGCGCCACCACGCACGGTACGTTGAAGCGCTCGCGCGCGATGCGTGCGCTCACGATGTTGGAGTTGTCGCCGCTCGTGACCGCGGCATAGGCGTCGGCCTTCTCGATGCCCGCCTTCACCAGCGTGTCGCGGTCGAAGACCTCGCCCGCGATGCGTCGCCCGCGGATGTCGGCCCCCGCGACGGAGAACGACTTCTCGCTCCGGTCGATGACAGCGACCGAGTGGCCGCGCTCCTCGAGCATCGATGCGAGGTACCGCCCGACGCGTCCGTACCCTCCGATGACGACGCGCATGCGTAGCTCCTGAAAGCCGAGGCGGGTCTCCCCCGCCGACCGAGGTGTGGGTACCCATGCTAGTACCTCTCACCCGCGGAGGCCACACCGCGAGAGACGCCGCACCCCCAAGTTGTGGAGTGCGGCGTCTCGCGGCGTGCGCGTGAAGCGGTCTAAACGGCCTCGTCGAACGCCTCCGAGAACTGGCTGTTGTACAGGTCGGCGTAGAAGCCGCCCGCCGCCATGAGCTTCTCGTGCGTGCCCTGCTCGACGATCGCGCCTTCGTTCATCACCAGGATGAGACCTGCGTCGCGGATGGTCGAGAGACGATGCGCGATCACGAAGCTCGTGCGGCCCTGCATGAGCTGCGTCATCGCCGCCTGGATCAGCGACTCGGTGCGCGTATCGACCGAGCTCGTCGCCTCGTCGAGGATGAGGATCGGCGGGTCGGCCACGAACGCGCGCGCGATCGTGAGCAGCTGCCGTTCTCCCTGTGAGATGTTCGAGCTGTCGTCATTGAGTTCGGTGTCGTAGCCCTCGGGGAGCGTACGCACGAAGTGGTCCACGTGCGCCGCGCGCGCGGCCGTCATGATCTCTTCGTCGGTCGCGTCTTCGCGACCGTAGGCGAGGTTCTCGCGAATCGTGCCTTTGAACAGCCACGTGTCTTGCAGCACCATCCCGAAGGTATGCCGGAGCTCGTCGCGGATCATGTCGCGCGTGTCCACGCCGTCGATCAGGATCGCGCCGCCGTCGAGCTCGTAGAAGCGCATGAGCAGGTTCACGAGCGTGGTCTTGCCGGCGCCGGTGGGGCCGACGATAGCGACGGTCTGGCCGGGAAGCGCCTCCAGGCTCAGGTCCTCGATGAGCGGCTTGTCCGCCGAGTAGCTGAACTTCACGTGCTTGAACTCCACGTGACCCTCTGGCTCGGTCAGGTGGACCGGCGTCGTGGTCCCGGCGATCTCCTCGGGCGCGTCGAGCAGCTCGAACACGCGCTCGGCCGAGGCTACCGCCGACTGCAGCACGTTCGCCGCCGACGCGGTCTGCACGATGGGCTGGGTGAACTGACGCGAGTACTGGATGAACGCCTGCACATCGCCGAGGCTGAGCGTGCCGCTTGCGACCTTGAGGCCACCGATCACGGCCACGCCCACGTAGTTGAGGTTGTTGAGGAAGTGGAGCGACGGCTGGATCGTGCTGGAGATGAACTGCGCCCGGAACGACGCCTGGTACAGGCCCTCGTTCTCGCGGTCGAAGACCTCCACGGCCTTGGCCTGACGGCCGAAGACCTTCACCACGCTGTGCCCGGAGAACATCTCCTCAACATGCCCGTTCAGCGTGCCGGTGCGCTCCCACTGCGCCGCGAACTGCTTCTGAGAGCGCTTGGCGATGAACATCGTGACCACCACCGAGAGCGGGATCACGAGGAGCGCGAGGCCCGCGAGCAGCGGCGAGATCCACAGCATCATGCCGAGCACACCGATGATGGTCAGCACCGAGGTCACGATCTGCGCCGCCTGCTGCTGGAGCGTCTGGGAGATGTTGTCGATGTCGTTCGTGACGCGCGAGAGCGTGTCGCCGCGCGCGTTGTCGTCGAAATACTTGAGCGGCAGCCGCGCCAGCTTTTCGTCCACTTCTTTGCGCAGCCCGTAGATGGTTCGCTGCGTGACCCCGGCCATGATGTAGCCCTGTGCCCAGCTGAAGAGTGCCGCGAGCACGTAGACGCCCACAAGGAGCAACAACCATCTCGCTACGAGGTCGAAGTTCACGCCCTGGCCGATGGTGACCGTCATGCCCGAGATCATGTCGGCGATCTGGTCCTGCCCCGCGGCGCGCAGCATCTCGACCGCCTGGTCCTGCGTGGTGCCCGGCGGCAGCTGCTCGGCCATGGCCTTGCCGATCACGCCTTCGAACAGCACGTTCGTGGCCATGCCAAGTATCCGCGGTCCCGCTACGCTGCACGCCACGCTTGCTGTGGCGAGCAGGAGCACGATCGCGAGCTTCGCGGCGTGCGGCTTGAGGTAGGTGCCGAGGCGCTTCAGCGAGCCCTTGAAGTCCTTCGTCTTCGCCCCGGCTGTCATGAGGCCACCATGGCCGCCGGGGCCCATCATCGGACCCCCTCGGCCCGGACCGCGCCCGGGGGTCGCGGCGCCTTGCGTGTTGTTGTTCGCGTTCTCGCTCATGCGACCTCCTCCTCGGTCAGCTGGCTTCTGACGATCTCCACGTACGTCGGGCAGGTGGCCATGAGCTCGTCGTGTGTGCCCGTGCCGACGATGGTCCCCTCATCGAGCACGATGATCCGGTCGGCGTGCATGATCGTGCTCACGCGCTGCGCGACGATGATCACGGTCGCATCAGCGGTGTCGTGTGCGAGCGCTGCGCGCAGTGCCGCGTCCGTCTTGAAGTCGAGTGCCGAGAAGCTGTCGTCGAAGACGTAGACCCTCGGGCGCTTCACGAGTGCCCGGGCGATCGCGAGCCGCTGGCGCTGGCCGCCGGAGACGTTCGAGCCTCCCTGGGTGATCGGCGCGTTGAGCCCGTCGTCCATCGCCGAGACGAACGCACGGCCCTGTGCGACCTCGAGCGCATGCCACAGCTCGTCGTCGGTGGCCTCCTCGCGTCCGTAGCGCAGGTTGCTCGCGACCGTGCCGCTGAACAGGAACGCCTTCTGCGGGATGAAGCCGACCCGGCTCCACAGTTCGGCCTGGGTCATGTCGCGCACGTCCACGCCGTCAACGAGCAGCGTGCCGCCGGTGACGTCGTAGAAGCGCGGGATGAGGTTGATGAGCGTGGACTTGCCGCTGCCCGTGCTGCCGACGATCGCCGTGGTCTCGCCCGGCTGCGCGGTGAAGGAGATGCTGCAGAGCACGGGGTCCTCGGCGCCCGGGTAGCGGAACTCCACGTCGCGGAAGTCCACCACGCCTCGGGTCTCGGCCGGTGTGACCGGCTCGGCCGGGTCGCAGATCTTCGGCTCGGTATCGAGCACGGCGTTGACGCGTTCGGCGGAGGCGGCCGCACGCGGCACCATGATGAACATGATCGCAGCCATCATGACAGCCATGAGGATCTGCGCGATGTATGTGAGGAATGCGGTGAGGTTGCCGATCGGCATCGCACCGCTGTCGATGCGCAGTCCGCCGAACCACATCGTAGCCACGAGCGTGAGGTTGAACACCGCCATGACGGCCGGCATGACCGTTGCGAAGAGCCGGCCGACCGCGAGCATCGTGTCCGAGAGCTCCCGGTTGGCCACGTCGAAGCGCCGCTCCTCGTAGTCGCTGCGGACGAACGCGCGGATGACCCGGATGCCGGCGAGTTTCTCCCGCATCACCTGGTTCACCCGGTCGATACGCAGTTGCATGCTCTTGAACAGCGGCATGGCATTGCGCATCACGATGCCGAGCACGAGCGCGAGCACGGGGATCACCACGACGATCAGGAGCGACAGAGGGGCATCCTGACGTACCGCCATGATGACGCCGCCGATGGCCATGAACGGCGCCATGATCATGACGTTCAGACCCATGACGACGAGCATCTGGATCTGCTGCACGTCGTTGGTGGTGCGCGTGATGAGCGACGGCGCACCGAACATGTTGAGCTCGGCGAGCGAGAAGGTCTGGACCTTGTGGAACACGGCATGCCGCACGTCGCGGCCGAAGGCCATGGCCGTGCGCGAGCCCCAGTAGACCGAGACGATCGAGACGACGCCGAGCACCAACGTCACGGCAAGCATGCGCCCGCCCTCGCTCAGGATGAAGTCCGTGTTTCCTTTGGCCACGCCGTCGTTGATGATGTTCGCGTTCAGATCGGGCAGGTAGAGGTTCGCGATCGCCTGGATGAGCACGAGTGTCGAAACCAGGGTGATCTGCTTCCAGTAGGGCTTGAGGTAGCGGAAGAGGCGCATCATCGCGGCCCCTCCTCTCCGTGCCCGGGGTGGACCCAGGCGCCCACGCCACGCTCCTTGAGCACCTGATCCACGTGGTTGTTGACGTCGGTGAGGATACGGGTGAACTCACGCTTGTCGGCGTCCGACATCGAACCCATGCTCACGTTTATCACGTCGATGAAGCCGACATGCATCCGGTCGGCCGATTCGCGGCCCTGTGCGGTGAGCAGGACGCGGGACACGCGCGAATCAGCCTCGTCGGAACGCCGCTCGATGAGGCCCGCACTCTCCATTCGCTGCAGCATCGTGGTTACGGAGGGCCGTGAGACATGCAGCGTCTCGGCCAGGTCGGTCTGGCTCAATCCATCGCGATGGGCGAGCGCCTGCAGGCATGCGCCCTGGGCGGCGTGGACCGGCTCGTCGGCGAAGGCCGCCATCAGCAGACGCCGGTGGAGCATCATCGCGCGCTTGAACGCGCGGAATGCATCCATCGTAGCGGCGTCGACCTCCTCGGGGCCGAAGTCGAACACGGGGTGGGTCACGGTATCACTTCCTTGCGGTGATTGTTAGTGGCCGAAAGATTAGCGGGCTAATTGTTAGGTGGCTAATCTAAATCACCGGTCCGCAGAATGCAAGGCCCTTCCGCGTAACGGGTGCGCTACACTCGGACATGCCCGATCAGGTGAAGGGGGCGGAGCCCATGAACAAGGACCTCATCGTCTCGGAGATCACCGCCGCGATGCGCGCACACGACAAGCCGCGGCTGTCGATCCTGCGTCAGGTGAAGAACGAGATCGACATCAAGGAGAAAGAGTCGCAGCGAGACGTCACCGATGAAGAGGTCGCCGCCGCGCTCAAGAAGGTGCTCAAGCAGACCGGCGAGACGCTCGAGGGATCGATCAAGGTCGGCACCGACGACGCGCGGACGGCGCTGCTCACCGAGCAGGTGGCGATGCTCGAGGGCTACCTGCCGGCGCAGGTGACCGGCGACGCGCTCGCCCAGATCGTGGAGCGCGTGATCGCCGACGGCGGCTTCACCGAGAAGCGCGACATGGGCCGCGTGATCGCGGCTGTGGCCTCCGAATGCAGCGGCAACTGCGACAAGGCCGAGCTAGCGCGCATCGCCGGATCGAAGCTGGGCTGAAGCGCGATGGATCTCACGCCGCATCACATCGGCATCATCGTGAGCGACCTCGAGCGCTCGAAGGCGTTCTACCGGGCGCTGGGCTTCGAGCAGGCCGAAGAGCGCGTGGGCGAGGACAAGACGCTGTCGTTCCTCCGGCTCGGCGCCCTGCAGCTGGAGCTGTTCGCGTACGTGGAGCCGGTGCCCGCGGCCGAGGTGCTGCCGCGCGCGCTCGGCTTCCGGCACTTCGCGCTCGAGACGCACGACATCGACACGGTGTTCGCCGAGTTGCGGGCGGCGGGCATCCTGCCGGAGGACGCCGCGATCCGAGAGCTGCCGACCGGCTGGCGGCTGCTCTTCTTCAACGACCCCGACGGGGTCGAGATCGAGATCAAGCAGGCGTAGGCGGGGCAGTTCCCGCGGAGTACCGAAAGGAATCGCGATGGTGGCACGACGGATCCTGGTGACCGTGACGGCTGCGGCGCTCGTGGCGGGGATGCTCGGTGGGTGCTCGGATGAGACCGCTCCGGACACGGAACCGGGCACCGGCGGCACCTCGAGCGCGCCTGCCGAGCCCGTGGGCGAGTGGGCCGCAACACTGCCTACCGAGCCCGGGTACGCCTGGGAGGTCGCCACATACACCGGCGGCGAGACGATCCCCGTCACACTGACCGTCGCCGGTCCGTGGACGCTTGAAGCGGGCGATGATTGGCCCCGGGCAACGACCGAGATCGTCGACCCCTCGGAGGTGGACGGGCTTGATGCGTTCACGGACTACACCTACGTGGTGAAGACGATGGAGGGTGCGAGCGAGGTCTACTTCCCGCGCCAGGTGACCGACGAGTGGTTGCTCCAGCTCGGCAAGATCACGCCTGCGGGCGACGAGCCCACGGTGGAGCCGTATGCCAACCCGCTCAGGTTCTGGCCGGTCGACTTCGAGGTGGGCGAGACCTTCGTGGTCTCGGACACCGGCAGCTTCGGCATCGACGCGACCGTTCTGGCCAAGAACTCGGCGACCGTTCCGGCGGGGCCGATCGACGAGACCTACCTCGTGCGCTTCGACTACATACCACTCGCCGAAGGCGCGCTGGAAGGCACGTTCTACTACCTCCTCTCGCCCGAGGTCGGGTTCGTGGCGCTCTTCAGCGTGGCCGAAGGCGACGAGGCCGCCGGGTTTACCGCGCTCGACTCGTTGCAGGTGCTGGCGGCCATGCCCGAGAAGCGGTAGCGCTCCAGCCGATCGGAGGAATCATGCTGAACCCCACGCTCGAACTGATCGAGCGGCGACGCTCCACGCGCGTCTACGACTCCACGCCGCTGACCACCGAGGAGCGCGAGGCGATCCTGCATGCCGCACTCCGGGCACCCACGGCCGGAGGCATGGTGCTCTACACCATCATCGAAGTGGAGGACCAGGCACTGAAGGACCGTTTGGCGGTCACCTGCGATGATCAACCGTTCGTCGCCGGGGCTCGGTGAGCTGCTTCTTGCGTGTTCCGATGCGCTCATCGCTGCGCAGACGGCCGTGATCGCCGCCGAGTCACTCGGTATCGGCTCGTGCTACATCGGCGACGTCCTGGAGAACGGCGAGATCCACGCGGAGCTGCTGGGGCTGCCTGCGTGCACGCTGCCGATCGCGATGGTGTGTTTCGGCCGGCCGCTCACGAAGCAGCAGCCGATCGAGCACTTCGGAGGGCATCTCGTGCACCGGGACCGTTATCAGCGCCTGGAGGCATCAGAGCTCGCCGAGACGGCCGAGGACCTGGAGCGCCTTCACGCACCCCACGGGCTCCCTCCCGGCGTCTCCAGCTATCCGCAGGTCGTGTACCGCCGCAAGTTCACTCCCTCCTACATGGAGGAGATGAACCGCATGAGTATCCTCGTTGGGAAGGAGGTCTCGGACTTCGAGGCCACCGGCTTTCATCAGCGTAGGTTCGGCAAGTTCAAGCTGTCAGACTACCGCGGCACGTGGGCTCATCAAGAAGGGCCGCCCCGGACGTGCGGCCCTTCTTGCGACAGGGATGCGAGCTCGCTACCCGATGGTCTCGGGTAGTGGCCTCTCGTCGGCGAACCATTCCGAGGTGAAGTCGCCCTCGGCGATCCTGTCGATAGGCAGGCGCAGGTACTTCCCGGTGGCCTCCACAGCGACCGTCCCGTCGTCGAGGAGGATCTCTGCCGCGCCCTCGAAAAGCCGTCTGGAGTCTTCGGTGATGCGGCCCCGCACGACGATATCGCCGCCGAGCGGCACCGGCTGCCGGTAGCGCACGTTGAGCTCGACGGTCACGCCCCAGGCATCGGGGTCGGTGAGGTTGATGGCCCTGCCGATGGTCTCATCGAGTACCGTCGAGGCGATGCCGCCGTGCAGCCGCCCCGGGTAGCCCTGGTGCTCCTCGCGTGGCGTGAAGACACAGGCGAGCTCGCCGCCCTCGATCTCGAAGAAGCGCGCGTGCAGGCCGGCGGCGTTCTCAGTGCCGCAGACGATGCACATTCGGCTGATGTTCTGTGCGGCGAGCACGGTGTGGGTCATCATGGTTCCTCTCGAGCGGGATGCTTCATTGTAGTCCGAGGTTCGGCGCCGGGCCGACAGGATGCGGCACCGGGGGAACATTCTCCTCGGGTCGACGGCGGCAGGAGGACGGCATGCACGAGGAGTTCATGCGTCGCGCGATCACGCTCAGCCGCGAGAAGATGCGCGCCGAGGAGGGCGGACCCTTCGCGGCCGTGATCGTGCATGACCGCGAGGTGGTGGCCGAGGGCTGGAACCAGGTGACCGGCCACAACGATCCCACCGCCCACGCGGAGATCGTGGCGATCCGTGAGGCCTGTCAGGTGCTTGACACGTTCTCTCTCGAGGGATGCGTCATCTACACCAGCTGCGAGCCCTGCCCGATGTGCCTCGCCGCGATCCACTGGGCGCACATCGATCTCGTCTACTTCGCTAACACCGCAGGCGACGCCGCGGCCATCGGCTTCGATGACGCACGGCTGTACCGGGAGTTGGCGCTGCCGCACGGCGAGCGAACGCTGCCGATGGTTCGCATGCTCCCGGAGGAGGCCATCGAGGTCTTCCGCGAGTGGGCCTCGGATCCCGACCGGGTGCCGTACTGATGGCCGGGTGGCATGCGCTGCTGGCATGCCCGCACTGTGGTGCGGAGCTGGCCGAGGCGGGCGGTGCGCTCGCATGCGCATCGGGCCACTCTTTCGACATCGCGCGACAGGGCTACGTGAACCTGCTTCCTGGTGACGCGACTGCCGGCACGGCAGACACGCGGGAGATGGTCGGGGCGCGCTCGGCGTTTCTCGCGCGCGGTCACTTCCGTCCGCTCGACGCAGCTCTGGCCGACGCGGTCGTCTCGGCCGTGGGTGCCGCCGAAGGCTGCGTGATCGATGTCGGCGCAGGCACGGGCGAGCACCTGGCCGCCGTCCTCGAGCGGCTGCCGGGTCGCACGGGTCTCGCGCTCGACATCTCCAAACATGCGGCGCGCCGGGCCGCCCGCGCACATCCGCGCGTCGGAGCGGCGGTGTGCGACGCCTGGGGCACGTTGCCGGTCCGCGATGGTGTGGCGGCGGCAGTGATGTGCGTGTTCGCGCCGCGCAACGCACCTGAGTTCGCCCGCATCCTCGCAGCTTCGGGCGTGCTCGTGGTGGTGACGCCCACCTCACGGCACCTGCAGGAGATCGCCGGCCCGCTCGGCCTGGTGAGTGTCGACCCGCGTAAGGAAGAGCGGCTCGAGACCGCCCTCGGCGGACACTTCGAGCGCGCTGCCACGCGGGCTGTGGAGCGCGAGATGCGGCTCTCCCGGGAAGACGTCCTCGCGGCGGCGTTGATGGGCCCCAGTGCGCATCATCTGCAGGCCGATGATGTCGAATCCCGGGTGGCATCTCTGCCCGAGCCGATCGCGGTCACGCTCTCGGTGAGCGTGAGCACGTGGCAGCTTATGCCGGGCCGCTGATCCGCGTTCGGGCTCCCGCAGCGAGACCATTCCGCTTGTCGGGGAGAATCATGGCTTCTGTGATACCCGGCACGGTATTTCATGAGACGCGGCTCTACTCTATGTGCCGCACGTACCCTTCCGGCACAGGAGGCGCGACATGGCGGACTGTCCCAGAAGCACCGAGTGTGTCTTCTACCGAACGATCGAGCCAAGCATCGTCAAACGCGTGAGCTACGCGAGTTCGTACGGGTTCTGCAAGGGGGGCCAGCACGAAGCGTGCGTGATCCATACTCGCCTCGAGGGCGGTCTCGCGGTGACTCCGGGTATGCTGCCCGACGGCACAATGGGCGACTACCTCACCGAGGACCGCTCCGTGGTCCACCGCTTCCTCGTCATCGAGGACTCACCCGTTTTCGCAGCGCTCACGGCCAGCACCATCACCTCGACGTTCAATGGCGCGCAGGTGGTGCGCGCCACGACCTACGAGGACGCCGCTCCTGAGCTTGACGAGGGCATGTTCTCCGCCGTGGTGTGCGGTTTCGGTCTCGGCGGCGATCGCACTGTGCATGACGTGCGCCGTCACACGAACGCACCGATCGTGGTGCTCACCGGTCGCCTCGATGCGGTCGATGTCCCGCACGGCACGAAGGTCGTGCGCAAGGGCGCCGGCCCGGAGGCTCTCGCCTCGGCGCTCCGCTCCTGCCTGGCCTGACACACAGCAACAGGAGTTCCGCATCACCGGGACGAAACGAGGGCGCCGCATCCGCGGCGCCCTCGACAGCTCTCAGGATGTGTCGACCCTTACCGGCGCCGGCGACCTCTGCTGCGGTTTGAGCTATACACCGTGCGTACTGCGCGCGTGGCGGTTCGCTCGGGGTTGGGGACCAACCGCTGTTGAGAGTAGTCGAAGCCCTCGGCGTCGTGGCTTTCGAGCACGGTGCCGATCTTGATCTCGATGTCGCGCAGCGCCTCATGCTCCTCGGGGGCGAGAAGCGAGACGGCCGTGCCGCTCTTACCGGCGCGCGCGGTCCTGCCGATGCGATGGACGTAGTCGTCCGGGGAGTTGGGCAGGTCGTAGTTCACCACATGACTCACGTCGTCGATGTCGATGCCGCGGGCCACCACGTCGGTGGCCACGAGCACGCGGCAGCGGCCGCTCTTGAGGTTCTCGAGCGCGCTCTGGCGCTGGCTCTGTGAGCGGTCGCCGTGGATGGCGGCGCTCTTGATGCCGGCCTGGTGCAGCACCTTGGCCACGCGGTCCGCGCGGTGCTTGGTGCGGGTGAAGACGATCACGCGGTCGAGGTTCTGCTCGTTGATGAGGTGCACGAGGAGTTGACCCTTCTGCTGACCGCCGACCGGGTACACGCGCTGGTCGATGAGCTCGATCGGCGTCGCGGAAGGGGCCACCTCCACGCGGATCGGGTCATGCAGGGTGGAGCTTACGATGCGCATGACATCGGACGACATCGTGGCCGAGAAGAGCAGGTTCTGGCGCTCCGGCGGGATGGTGGCGATGATCTTGCGGACCTGCGGCCAGAAGCCCATGTCGAGCATCCGGTCGGCCTCGTCGAGGACGAGGATCTCCACGTTGGAGAGGTTCGCGATCCTGCGCTCCATGAGGTCGAGCAGGCGGCCAGGGGTGGCCACAAGCAGGTCCACGCCGCGCTTGAGCGCCTTGGTCTGCGGCTCGTAGCCGACACCGCCGTACACGACCGCGACACGATGCTTGGTGAACTTGGTCACCTGTTCGGCGACATCTTCGATCTGCTGCGCGAGTTCGCGCGTGGGGGTGACCACGAGCGCGCGGGGTCCGCCGGGCTTGCTCTCGATACGCTGCAAGAGCGGCAGGACAAACGCCGCGGTCTTGCCGGTGCCCGTCTGGGCACAGCCCACAACGTCACGGCCTTCGAGCACCATCGGGATGGCGTCGCGCTGGATGGGGGTCGGGCTGGTGTAGCCCATCGCCGCCACGGCCTCAAGAAGGCGTGGCGAAAGACCCAGGTTGTCGAAACTCAAGTAGATCTCCTTCCTCGTGCGCCATATCAGGTCGCACTGCGGGCAGACGCAGTTGTCCTGACAGTTCACGAGGAAAGCGAAGGACGACCGAGTCTTAGATTGAGCGCCCACATCATAGGCGAGCGCGTTACAGGAGCCGATTATAGCTGCTCACCGCGCAGAACGCGAATGCGCCTGCTGTCGGCGGCGCCCATTGTCTATGCGCTCTGCCAGGAGAATCATGCACGAGAGGCCCTGCAACGGGTATGAGAAGCATGACGCGAGGAGGACCGCCGTGCCCGATCCCACCGTGACCGTCCGTATGTTCGGCTGCCTGCACACGCTCCGCAAGGAGCGTGGTCTGTCAACGATAGCCGAGGTCCCGATCCCCACTGGGGGTCTCACCGCAGCCGCGCTCGCCGAGTCGCTCGATCTGCCGCTCGAGCAGATCGAGGGCGTCTTCTGCAACCGGACGGTCTACCCCATGGGGCACGAGATCATGCCGGGCGACCGCGTTGCGTTCGTGCCCAAAGGAACGCCCGGACCACATCGCTTCTTCCTCGGCCTGTACGCGGCAGGAAAGGAGGACGCTGCCGAGTAGGCTCCGTCTGCGGGGCGGTCTCCCTGCACGGTGTCGCTGCTGCATGGAATCGGGGGAAGAACTGCATGGTGGACAACACGACGTACCGCTCTCCGGCCAGTGAGCGGCGTCGTGACAATTCGAAGGGAGCGGCATATGCGTGAGATCGTGCGTGTCAACATGACCACCGGAGCCATCAGCAAGGAACCACTTCCTGCTGCCTGGTCTCGGTACGGTGGCCGGGCGCTGACCTCAGCGCTCGTGTTCAAGGAGGTTCCGGCCGATGCGGATCCGCTCGGACCGGACAACAGGCTCGTCATCGCGCCAGGACTGCTAGGGGGGACGTCGGCGCCCAATGGAGGGCGTCTGTCCGTGGGGGCGAAGAGCCCGCTCACCGGCGGTCTGAAGGAGTCCAACTCCGGCGGTCAGGCGGCCCACTCTCTCGCGCGGCTCGGTATCGCCGCGCTGATCATCGAGGGCAAGCCGTCAGATCCGGCCGCGAGATACATGCTTGTGATCGAGGCAGACGGATCGCTGAAGCTCGAGCGGGTCGACGGCTGGGCAGGCATGGAGAACTACCCGCTCTCGGACGCGATCAAAGAGACGCGGCCCGAGGGCGACCGGTATGCGACGCTCACCAACGGCCCTGCGGGTGAGATGCTGATGAAGTCGGCAGGCATCGCCATCAGCGACATGAAGGGCTACCCGAACCGCTTCGCGGGTCGTGGCGGTCTTGGCGCCGTGATGGGCAGCAAGGGACTCAAGGCGATCGTAGTCTCGGACAAGGGACTCACCAACCTCACGTCCGTCGACAAGGAAGCGTTCCAGGCGGCGGTCAAGAAGTTCGCGAACGCGCTCAACACACATGCGGTGACCGGCACAGCACTGCCCACGTATGGAACGAACGTGCTCGCCAACATCATCAACGAGGCTGGCGGATATCCCACGCGCAACTTCTCGAGCGGCCAGTTCGAGGGCGTCGAGGGGATCTCCGGCGAGACGATGCGCGAGATCACGCTCGAGCGTGGCGGCAACGTGAAGCATGGCTGCCATACCGGCTGCGTCATCCAGTGCTCGCGTTACTACGTGCATGAAGACGGCAGCTACTGGACCAAGGGCCCCGAGTACGAGAGCGCATGGTCGCTCGGCGCGGACTGCGGTATCAGTGACATGGACACGGTTGCGGCGCTCGATCGCAAGTGCGCCGACATCGGCATCGACACCATCGAGGCCGGCGTGACGCTCGGTGTCTACATGGCGTCCGGCAAGATCGCATTCGGCGACGGCAAGGCCGCGCTGGCGGCACTCGAAGAGGTGGCCAAGGGTAGCGAGCTCGGCAAGACCCTCGGCGATGGTGCGGAAGCCACGGGCCACGCGTTTGGCGTGAAGAACATCCCGGTCGTCAAGCATCAGGGTCTGCCCGCGTACGATCCGCGCTCGATCATGGGCATCGGCGTCACGTATGCGACTTCCACGCAGGGCGCCGACCACACTGCAGGCTACTCGATCACGTCCAACGTGCTCGCAGTCGGTGGTACGGTCGATCCGCTGAAGCCGGAGGGCCAGGCAGCGCTGTCACAGGGCCTGCAGATCGCGACGGGCATGCTCGACGCGATGGGTTTGTGCATCTTCGTCGCGTTCGCGGTGCTGGACATCCCCGAGGCGTTTGATGCCATCTACGAGATGGCAGCCGCGCACACCGGTGATGCCTGGGACGTCGACGCACTGATGCAGCTCGGCAAAGAGACGCTCACCTACGAGCGGCTCTTCAACGAGCACGCGGGCTTCACTTCGGCCGATGACCGTCTGCCGAAGTTCTTCCTCGAGGAGAAGCTCGCGCCGCACGACGTGGTCTTCACCGTCACTGATGAGGATCTCGACGGCGTCTTCGCGTTCGTGCCGGAGGTTGCGGCTCAGCTCGGCATCAAATAGGTAGCGCGTGGATCACGTCCTGTGGCATCGTGAGGCTTCCGGTGCCACGGGACGTGATCGCGTCGTCAGGAGGCTGTGGTGAGAGTCGACGTGGTGCTCTTCGCGCATCTGTCCACGTTCCAGCCTGACGGCAGAGGAGGTCGGCACTCGCGCGCCTTCGACCTGCCGGGGGGTACTCGCATCGCCGATGTCGTCGAGATGATAGGCTTGCCTGACGAGCCGCGCGTGATCTTCGTGAACAGCAGACACGCACCGGAAGACGCTGTGCTGCACGAGGGCGACCGGCTCGCGATCTTTCCCCCTGTAGCCGGAGGCTAGCGCGATGCCCGAGTGGGACACCGACCCGCGTCTTGCGGACAAGCGTGTGGCGATTCTCGGCTGCGGGGGGCTCGGCAGTAACGTCGCCGAGATGCTCGTGCGCGCGGGCGTCGGCCACCTCGTACTCATCGACTTCGATACGGTGTGCGAGTCGAACCTCAACCGGCAAGCGTTCTTCGCCGACCAGGTCGGCATGCTCAAGACCGAAGCGCTGGCGGCGAACCTGCGCAGGATCCGCCCCGCCGTGGACCTCACGCTCGTGCCGGAGCGTCTGACGACCTCCACGCTCATGGCCACGATCAGCGGATCGGATGTCGCCGTGGAGGCGGTGGACGGGGCGGACACCAAGGCGATGATCATCGCAGCGGTCATGGGCCAACTGTCGGAGATGTCGCTTGTGACCGCCTCGGGTCTCGCCGGTCTCGGCTCGGCCAACGCCATCGTCACGGAGCGGCTAGCCGAACGGCTGTACCTGGTGGGTGACCTGACGAGCAGCGTGAGCGACGGCCTGCCGCTGTACGCGTCGCGGGTGATGGTGGCGGCTGCCGCCCAGGCGCACATGGCGATCAGACTGCTCCTCGGCGAACGCGAGCCGTAGGGGCTGCCGGGCGTCGTTGGAGCCGGGGCGCGGGTTGCGATCCGGGTCTGGGGAATGGCAGGAACACGAGCAGGGGCCCCGCACCGCGCGGGACCCTTGCTGTGCGTCCGGCAATCGTCGCCGCGCTACTTGACGGTCGGATATCCGGGGACGGTAGCCGGATCGAAGCCGGTGAGACCTCCCATGCCGGTGTCGTTCGTCCAGCCGCTCATGCCGAACTTCATGTTGTGGGCGTCGTAGCCCATGAGGTTCAGGAACATGGTGGCTTCGCCGCCGGTGTGGCCGGTGTAGCAGTAGATGATGATCTTCTTGCTGGGATCGACCTTGTCGAGGTTATCGGCGATGTCGGTCCACAGGATGTTGATCGCCCCATCGATATGGCCCTTGGCGTAGTCCTCGGGCTTACGCACCGAGATGATCTGGTAGGCGGGGTCCTTGGCCTGCACGATGGCGTACACGTCCTCGGGAGCGATCGTGGGGGCAGCGTCCCTGGCGAAGTACGCCCTGGCCTGCCCCTTGATGGCCTCGGCCACGTCGGCGTACTCACCCTCGAGCTCGGGCGCCTCGAACGGGCCGGCAGCCTCGGTGGGCGTGCTGACGGTGGGATAGCCCGCACCGGCCTTACCGGGGATGTCCACGCCCACGATGGCTTTGTCGGCCACCCAGCCGCTCATGCCGAACTTCAGCGTGACGGCGTCGTAGCCGAGCATGTTCCAGACCATGTTCACCATCGAGGCGGTGTGACCGGTGTAGCACACGACGACGATCCTCTTGGTGTCGTCGAGCTTGGCGAGGCTCTCGTCATCTGCGGTCGTCTCGAAGGGGATGTTGATCGCGCCGTCGATGTGGCCGAGCGCGTAGTGCTCCGCCGAACGGATGTCGACGATCTGGTAGGCTGGGTCCTTGTCGTTCACGACTTTCAGCAGGTCAGCACCTGCGATCGTGGGCGTCGGCTCGCTCTTGAAGTACTCGTTCGCCGCCTCGATCATGGCGGTTCTGATGTCGGCGGACGGCTCGCTCGCTGTGGTCTCCTCGGCAGCCGGAACCTCGGCAGGTGCAGTGTCTTCCGTCGCGCACCCCGGCACGGCCACCAGGCCGAGCACGAGGACCGTGGCCAGAAGGGCGGTCATCCAGCGCTTGTAACTCATGTTCAGATCCTCCTGTTCGTGCAGTCTGCGGCGAGATCGTCGCCGCGGCCCTTGTTCCTCAGTCCCTATTGGCGAGCTGCTTGAGCGTCACCGATACGAGCGCGATGAAGTCCGCGAAGAATGTCTCGAACGACCCGATCTCGTCGGTCGTCCCATCTGGCTTGAAAGCGGCCTCGAAGTCGCCGCCGGCCAAGCGCATCGAGATCTCCTGCATGTGCTCGGTCATGCGGGCCAGGCGCTTCAGCACGAGGGTGTCGATGAGTCCGCCGATGGTGAGTGCGGCGGCGATCAGCGTCAGGGCGACGGCCAGCAGAGTCCGCGTGAGCGCGGTCGCGGACTGATCGGCCTGAACAGAGAGGTCCTCGATCGCGTAGACGATGCCGATCGGCTCGGAGCCGCCCGCATAGACCGGGAACGCCGCGTGTGCGGAACTCATCTTGTCGTCGCCCGAGCGGATCCCCCAGTAGGTGCTGTCGTCCGGTGTGCCGTTGTGACACACCTTCAGGCACGCACCGTTCGTCATGCCGATGAGCGCGCCTTCGTCGGTCAGATCGGACGGGGCGGCGTCGTACTGCATGCCGGCGGTCACCGCGGAGTCGGTGTTCGCCAGTAGGGCATAAGCACTGTCGTCGTCCCACAACGAAGGCTGGTCGATCGACTCCCGCGCGTGGACGTACGCGCTTTCATCAACGGCGTCCTCGTACACGAACAGCGCGTACTCCGCGCCCGTGACCGACTTCATCTCCCCGAGCACCTGTTGCGCGCGCGCGGGCTCGGCGACGGGGTGGAAACCGTCCGGTGGTGAGAACTGCTCCCAGGCGGCGAGTCCCTGGGCGGCGGTCCCGGCGGCGGACTCCGTGAGACTGTCGGCGTAGGACTGGTGAAGGAAGATCATCAGCACCACAGCGCCGAGCAGGTTGACGACGACCACGCTCGCAAGAATGCGGGTGCGGATTGAGAGGTTCTTCATGCGGTGCTGCCCCCTTGCTGGTCGTTCGGATACGTAGTGCACTGTCAGCGCGTTTGCGCGGAGCGCCCCCTGCTCACCCTGGTCCCTGGCCGTCCCCTACAGCTTGAGGCCGAGGACCTGCTCGGCGGCCTTGCGCAGCAACTCGATCTTCTCGGGGTCGTCGGGGTCGTTCGGTGTGATGAGAGAGATGATGAATCCCGACCTCATAGCGATCGCGCCCCGGGTCTTGAAGACATCGAGATTGTTGCTCTGTATGTGTTGCTCGATCCTCTGTGCATGGTCGTACAGAATGCCCACGCTGCTTACACCCCCTTGCCCTAGTACTCTCATGTTCGGCATGTTGTGCGCCGCACATGAGTACGGGATGTATCGAAGCTATTCGCATTCGGCGTCGTCGGCGGCACGCATCTGTGTTCGCGAGGGCGCTCGTGCTACGGTGCCCGCATGACCACCATCTTCCGATATGCCGCCACAGCCCCGAAGAGCGTCGAACCTCTGCTCGCGGCCGAGCTGCGCGCGCTCGGCGCGGGCGAGGTGCGCGAGACCCGTGCGGCGGTGACCTTCGCAGGTCCGCTCGAGGCCGGTTATCGCGCATGCCTGTGGTCGCGACTCGCGAGTCGCGTGCTTATCAATCTCGCCGAGTTCCCTGCCGCCACTGCCGAGGAGCTCTACGCGGGTGTCGCAGCCGTCGCGTGGGAGGAGCACATCGCGGCGGACGGTACGCTCGCGGTCGACGTTGTCGGCACCACGTCCGGGCTCACGCACACACGCTTCGCGGCGCAGAAGGCCAAAGACGCCATCGTCGATCGGCTGCGCGAGCTGAGCGGGGAGCGGCCTTCCGTGGACTTCGAGCGGCCGGACGTGCGGGTGAACCTGCGCCTCGCTCGCGATCGCGCGATCCTCTCGATCGACCTCTCGGGTGCGCCGCTCCACGAGCGCGGCTACCGGACGCCCGGCGAGCAGGCCGAAGCGCCGCTCAAGGAGAACCTCGCCGCGGCGGTGCTCGTGCGCGCCGGCTGGCCCGAGATCGCCGCCGGGGGCGGCACGCTCGTCGATCCGATGTGTGGCTCGGGCACGCTTCTGGTGGAGGGAGCGCTCATGGCTGCCGACTCTGCGCCCGGGCTGCTGCGCGAACACTGGGGATTCACGGGTTGGCTCGGCCACGATGCCGAGGTGTGGCACGCGCTCCTCGACGAGGCCGACGATCGTGCCGAGGCGGGTCGCGACCGGCTCGGGCTCATTGCCGGCTACGACGCTGATGCGCGCGCGATCGAGCTCGCGCGTGCCTGCGCGAAGCGCGCCGGGTTCGGGGGTGCGATCACCTTCCAGCAGCGTGAACTCACCGCGCTCACAGCGCCACCAGGCGCGCTGCCCGGACTCGTGGTGACCAACCCGCCGTACGGCGTCCGCCTCGGCGAGAGCGAGGCGCTGGCGCCTCTCTACGCCACGCTCGGCGAGCGGCTGCTGGCGGAGTTCGATGGGTGGCAGGCCGCGATCCTCACGAGCGATGATGCGCTCGCGCGCGCAACCGGCCTGCGGAGCTCGGCGGCGCACACCCTCTATAACGGCGCGATCGAGACGCGGCTCTACCGCTTCGAGATTTCGCGCGGGCAGGCGCGAGCCGAGGTGCGCCGTGCACCCGAGGCACGCTCGGCGGGGGCGGAGATGTTCGCCAACCGGCTGCGCAAGAACGTGCGCCACTTCGGCAAGTGGGCCAGGCGCGAGCGCGTCACCTGCTACCGCGTCTACGACGCCGACCTGCCCGAATACGCGGTGGCTGTCGACCTGTACGAGGGCGCGGGACCCGACGCGGGTCGGCGTTTGGCGCATCTGGCCGAGTACGCGCCGCCAGCGGAGATCGACGCAGCGGTGGCCGAGGCCCGGCTCGCCGAGGCGATCGAAGTGGTCACCGATGTCCTCGAGGTGGCGCCCGCCGATGTGGCGGTGAAGGTGCGCCGTCGCCAGCGCGGCAGCTCTCAGTACGAGAAGCTGGAGTCGCGCGGCGAGTTCATCGAGGTCGCCGAAGGCGGACTGCGCTTCCAGGTGAATCTGCGCGACTACCTCGACACGGGGCTCTTCCTCGATCACCGGCCCGCGCGTGCGATGGTGCGGGAGATGGCCGAGGGGGCTCGCTTCTGCAACCTCTTCGCGTACACCGGCGCTGCGAGCGTGTACGCAGCGGCCGGCGGAGCCACGGCGGTATACACCGTCGATCTCTCGGAGACGTACATCGAGTGGGCGAAGCGCACCATGGCGCTCAACGGGTTCGACGAGATGAAGGACGCGCGCTACTTCGCCACCGACGCGCTGCGCTGGCTCGCCGAGGAACGCCGGCGCGTGGAGGGTGGTCTCGCCGACCCGTACGGGCTCGTCTTCTGCGATCCGCCCACCTACTCGTCGAGCAAGAAGATGACCGCGAACACCTTCGACGTACAGCGCGATCACGTGGGACTGATCGACGACGCGGCGGCGTTGCTCGGCGCCGAGGGTGTACTCGTCTTCTCGACGAACCTGCGCACCTTCAGGCTCGATGCCGAAGCGCTCGCGCACCTATCGGTGGAGGACATCACGCCGTCGACGATCCCGCCGGACTTCGCCCGCACGCCGCGCATCCACCAGTGCTTCGTGGTGCGGAGAGGCTAGGGCCGGTCGGCCTTAGTACCGGATGCCGAACCCGGTGAGCCCCTCGGGCTCGCCCCACTCGACCTCGACGTGCTCGACGCGCGCATGCGCCGGACCGGTGTGGCACCAGCCGACGATGCGCTCCACCGAGGGCCGTGGTCCCTCGAAGACCGCCTCCACGTCGTCACCTGCGTTGCGCACCCATCCCGCGAGGCCGAGTGCCCGGGCCTCGTGGGCGGTACTCTGGCGGAAGTAGACGCGCTGCACCCGTCCGCCCACGACCACGTGCGCCCGAACCGTCATGGTGCCTCCCGGAACATCGGTGTCTCCTGCTCGAGCAGGCCCGAGCCGATGACCTGCCGGAACGTCTCGTCGGGGATCGTCGTGTCCCAGTCGCCGGTGAGCTTTGCCGCCCCGATGATCCCGAACCACAGTACCACCACGAGCAGCGGCCACACCCACGGTGCGATGCGCAGGCGCCCGGCCACCTTCGCCTCGAGGCAGCCGTCCACCGGGCAGACCTCCACGCAGTCCATGCAGCCGTCGCATTCGGGTGTGCGCACGGTGCTCGCGTGCTGCACGTCGACGAGCGCATGGCACGACTTCGTGCAGCGCGAGCAGTCGATGCAGGTCTCGGCATCGCGCGTGACCGCACACGGCGACGCCATCCCCACGACCGAGTAGAGCGCGCCGAGCGGACAGACGTACCGGCACCACACCGGGCCGAGCAGCATCGAGATCATGAATGCTAGTGCCGCCACGATCAGGAACAGCGGGTTCCCGAAGCCCTCGATGATCTTGATATCGGCGACCCACATGTACGGCAGCTCGCGGAAGCCGAGCGCCTCGGGGATCGAGACCATCCCCACGAACAGGAAGAACATCGCGCCCACCGCATAGCGCAGCGCGCGGCCCGCGATGTCGAGCCACTTCGGCAGGCGGAGGTTCCTGCCGCCGAGGAGCTTCCTGCCGATGGCGGCGGCGGCTTCCCACACGGTGCCGACGGGGCAGATCCAGCCGCAGAAGCCGCGCTTGAAGAGCAGCGAGGTGGCGAGCGCGGCGAGGATGATGACGAGGCCCGCCGGGAGCAGCGTGTCCCAGCCGCCGCCCTTCACCCAGGCGAAGAAGCTCGTGAAGTGGCCGACGGGCAGGATGCCCGCCACGGCCTCCGGCCTCGGCACGTACGGTCCCTCGCCCCGGGCCCATGCCGCGAACGCCAGCAGGCGCGAGGCGAGCCACACGAACAGGACGAAGAAGGCGCCCTTCACGAACCAGCGGGACCGAGCCGCATCGAGCGCGCGGCGGGAGAGATCGGACATTCGGCGGGACCTTTCATCGGTGTTGTTCGGTGCGATGACGGTCGCCGCTGCCGGACGGTGACACACGAGCACGGATTCTAGCAGAGGCTGTCTCATCTTGTGTGAGGCGGGAAGACTAGCGCGTTGCCGAATCGTCGCGTACACTTTTCGCGGGACCAGAGGAGGTCCTTTGGATCTGCGGCGTGACACCCGCGGGCTCGCGGGGGACGAGTCGCGTCGCAATTGTTTTGCCCCACGGGGCGAGAGGATGGGTTTCATGGCACAGGGTACCGTCAAGTGGTTCAATCCGGACAAGGGCTACGGCTTCATCTCGCGTGAGGATGGCGACGATCTGTTCGTCCACTTCTCCGAGATCCAGGGCGAGGGCTTCAAGACCCTCGACGAAGGCGCGGCTGTCGAGTTCGACGTCACCGCCGGCCAGAACGGCAAGATGCAGGCGAGCAACGTTCGCAAGCTCTAGCCTTCGGCTCAACATGACACCACAGGGAGCGGCCCCGATAGGGGCCGCTCTTCTTTGTGCGGCGAAGCGCAGCGGTGTCGACCGCCTTCCCCTGGCACACCTTCGGAGTGAACGTCGCCGGCGCCTTCGCGCTCGGCTTGCTGATGGCGGTGCTTCCCGAGGGGGAGACCGCCGAGCAGTGGCGACTCTTCATAGGGGTCGGCGTGCTGGGTGGGTTCACCACCTTCTCGACCTTCTCGCAGGAGACCCTGTCGCTCGCTCAGCAGGGTGACGGGCTCACTGCGGCGGGGTACGTGCTCGCCAGCGTGAGCGCCGCGCTCATCGGTGCCGGCGCCGGGTACACGATCGGGCGCGCACTCGTCTGAAGCGCGCGCCCGAAGGTCGCCCGTGCTCTACCGCTCCGGCGCGGCGTTCGCCAGGATCGCGTCGTGCCAGTACCGAGCCATCCCTTGGCGGATCTTCTCGTACGTCGCTGTGAAGCGCGGGTCGGCGATGTACATCTCGGCGAGGTTCACGTGCATCTCGCGCGAGCACGGGTAGAACCACGTGTCGATCTGCAGCCGTGCCTGCTCGGCGAGGTCCATCGCGCGCGGGTCGTCGGCCGGCACGCGCTCGTCCATCAGCCGCGCCGTGTCCGTGCCGATCTGCCGGCTTTCGGCCTTGAAGCGCTCCCAGTGGGTCTTGGTGTAGCGCGCGGTGCGTCGCGCCGACTCCCTGTAGGCGTCGGTCTCACCCCAGCGCTCTTTCACCTCGTCCTCGTACTCGGTGGGGTCGAAGTCGCCGAAGACCTCGAACGTCTCTTCCTTCGTCATGCGTCCACCTGTCCTTTCGGCATTGATGGCCCGCTCCACCGAGGTGATGAGCGCCTCGATACGGACCGCCTTCTGCATCAGCATCTCGCGCTGCAGTTCGAGCGCCGCGCGCCGGTCGAACGCGCCTCCCGCGAGGAGCACCGCGATGTCTTCAAGCGAGATCTCGAGCTCCCGGAAGAGCAGGATCTCCTGCAGGCGATCGAGGTCGTCGCGGCTGTAGAGCCGGTAGCCCGCGTCGGTGCGGCCCGAGGGCACGAGCAGTCCGATCTCATCGTAGTGGTGGAGCGCTCGCACGCTCACACCCGCCAGACGGGAGACCTCGCTCACCGTGAGCGGCTCTCTGCGTCGATCGCTTCCAGTCATCGGCGTTCACCTCCGAAGCGGAGGATAGACCCTCACGCTACGTGAGGGTCAAGCGTCCTGCGCCGAAGTGGGTCTAGCCCCTGCTACAGCGGCCGCGCATCCGTGCTGTCGCTGGGGGGCACGGCCATGCGAGCGCTGGTCGTCTTCTACTCTGTCACGGGCGCGACCCGGTGAGTCGCCGGGAGTATCGGCGAGGGGCTGCGGGCCTCGGGTGTTGACGTGGCCGAGCACGACCTGCGGGAGGGTCGGCCGCCCGATGCCACAGAGTGCGATATCGTCGGCATCGGGCTCCCGGTGCACTGGTTCCGGATGGCGACGCCGGTGCGCGATGCGATGCGCCGCCATCTCCGGTACCTGCCGATCCGCGCACGCATTGGATGTGTGTCGAGCTCTACGAGCCGCGCGTGGCCAAGAAGCTGAGTGCGGAGAATCTCGTCGCATCGATAGCGGGGCTGCTGCTGCAGGACCACGGCATCATCACGGCGCAGGGGTGATGGCGGGACTCGGCAGGACGATGGTCTCTCGGCACCGGTGAGGCCGTCCGCGCCTGGCTGCTCGCGTTCGGCCCGATGGGGTGCGGTATCCTGGGCGGCATGACCACGACTATCATTCTCGCGCTCTCGACCTCGCTTCTGTTCGGCGTGGGCGACTTCCTCGGCGGCGTCGCTACGCGCCGTGACTCGGCTTATGCGGTCACCGGCACGTCACACCTGCTCTCGATCGTACTCATGGCCGTGGCGGTGCTACTGCTCCCCGCCGCGCATCCCACGAGCGCCGACCTGCTCTGGGGCGCCGTTTCCGGCCTCGCGGGCGTGGCGGGTGTGATCTCGCTCTTCGGTGCGCTTGCGGTGGGGCGCATGGGCATCGTCGCGCCAGTCTCAGCAGCGCTCTCCGCCTCGCTGCCGGCCATCTACGACCTGGCGACCGGCACGACGCTCGCGCCGCTCACCATCGCGGGCATGGTGCTTGCCCTCGTGGCGATCGTGATCGTGAGCATCGCGCCGGACGAGCAACTCCACGAGCCCGTGCACGCGTATCAGCCGCGCCGCGCGCTCGCGCTCGCGATGCTCTCGGGCGTCGGCTTCTCGTGCGCGTTCATCGCCCTGTCCTTCACGGCTGCGGAAAGCGGCCTCACCCCGGTGCTCTCGGCTCGTGCAGTCTCGATCCTCGTGGCGGTGACGCTCGCGTACCGTCTGGGACGCGGTTTCCCGGTCGGCCGCACCGCGCTCGCCCCGACGCTCGGTGCCGGTCTCACCGATGCACTCGCCAACATCACCATGCTCACGGCGATACGGCTCGGCCCGCTCGCGATCGCATCCGTGCTCGGTTCGCTCTTTCCGGTGGTCGTGGTCACGCTTGCCCGGGTCTTCCTCGGCGAGCGCCTGCACGTGTGGCAGAAGGTAGGCGTGGTGACAGCCGTCATCGCGGTGCTGCTCTCCGCGCTTCCGTGACCGCAGTTCGGGTACTGTTATGACCAAGCGTGCGAGGCTCGTCGTGGAGGAGCGCCGAATGCTGAAACTCGATATCCCAGGGTACGGCGCGCTCGCACTCGAGCACCTCGTGCTCGACGTGAATGGCACCATCGCGGGCGGCGGCGAGCTTCTGCCCGGTGTCGCCGAAGGACTGGCCGCGCTCGCCGGCGTGCTCACGCCCATCGCGATAACCGCCGACACCCATGGCACGGCCGCCTCGCTCGGCGAACGTCTCGGCATCGAGGTGCACGTGATCGCGTCGGGGTGGGAGGCGGGCGACAAGCTCGCGGTCGTCCAGGACCTCGGCGCCGACGCGGTGGTGGCCATAGGTAACGGCGCGAACGACGCGCTCGTCCTCAAGGCGTGCGCGGTGGGCATCTGCGTGATCGGGCCTGAAGGCGCTTCGCGTGCCGCGCTCGAGGCGGCTGACGTGGTGGTGCCGTCGATCGAGGTCGCACTGCAGCTGCTCGCCGACCCGCGCCGCCTCATGGCGACGCTCCGAACCTGACGGGAGCATCATGAGACCCAGGATCACGGTCGTCGGCGGCGCGAACCTCGACATCGTCGGGATCCCAACAGGGCGCTTCGCCCGGCGCGACTCGAATCCCGGTCACGTGCGCAGCAGTCCGGGAGGCGTGGCCCGCAACATCGCCGAGAACCTGGCGCGTCTCGGCGCCGAGGTGCGGCTCGTCACCGCGTTCGGCGAGGACGACGTGACCGAGTGGCTGATGGCCGAGTGTGTGGCGGCCGGCATCGACACGTCGTTCAGCGTCCGCGCGCACGGTGTGCCCGGCTCGCGGTATCTCGCCGTGCTCGACGGCTCCGGTGACCTGGCCGCAGCCGTGAACGACATGCGCGCGCTCGACGCGCTCACGCCCGATTCGCTCGACCCGGCGGCGTTCGCCGGCGCCGATGCGGTCGTGGTCGACACGAACATGCACGGCTCCACGGTCGCGCACGTGGCGGAGCTGGCGGGCCGCGCTCCGCTGCTGCTCGATCCGGTCTCGACGGCCAAGGCCATGGCGGCGCAGCCGATCCTCGGCAGACTCTCCGTGCTCAAGGCGAATCTGCGTGAAGCCGAGGAGCTCTCCGGGGCTGCGGGCCCGGATGGCGCGGCGTCCCGGCTGCTCGAGGCCGGCATACGGTATGTGGTCATCACGATGGGACCCGCGGGCGTGCTGTGCGCATCCCGGGAGGAGACGTTCCGGCTGCCGGCGCCGCGCGCGGACGTCGTGAACGTCACCGGTGCCGGCGACGCGTTCACCGCCGGCGCTGCGTGGGGCCTCGCTCTGGGCATGCCATTCAGGCAGATCGCCGAGTGGGCGAGTGCGCTCTCGGCCATCACGCTCGAATGTGAGCGGACTGTTTGTGAGACCATCACCGCTGACGCGGTGCGCGCACGAATGGAGGCGTCTCGATGAGACCGCACTTGAGGATCACTGATGAGGTGAAGGAGGCGCTCGATGCCGGGCGTCCGGTCGTGGCGCTCGAGTCGACCATCATCTCGCACGGATTCCCGTATCCGGCCAACGTCGAGTCGGCGCGCGAGTGCGAGAGCATCGCACGCGAGGAAGGCGTCGTTCCCGCCACGATCGGCATCATCGGTGGGCAGCTGGCCGTTGGTCTGTCCGATGCCGAGATCGAGCGGCTCGGCACGAACCGCGACACGCCGAAGGCGAGCCGGCGGGACCTGCCGATGCTGCTCGCTACCGGCTCCGATGGCGCGACGACCGTGGCGGGCACGATGGCGGTGGCAGCTATGGCCGGTATCAGCGTCTTCGCGACCGGCGGCATCGGCGGCGTGCACCGTGGCGCCGAACGCTCGATGGACATCTCGGCGGACCTGGAGGAACTCGCGCGCACGAGCCTTGCCGTGGTGTGTGCCGGCGCCAAGTCGGTGCTCGACATCGGTCTCACGCTCGAGTATCTCGAGACGCGCGGCGTCCCGGTTCTCGGCTACCGGACAGACGCGTTCCCGGCGTTCTACACGCGCGACTCCGGATTCGGGGTCGACGCTCGCTTCGACACACCCGATGAGGTGGCCTCCGTGCTCCAGGCCAAGTGGGAGACGGGCCTCCACGGCGGCGTGCTGGTGTCCAATCCCATCCCCGAGGAGCACGCGCTGGACAAAGCGATGATCGACGACATCATCGAGGCGGCGCTCGCCGAAGCGCGCGAGGGCGGCGTGCGCGGCAAGGCCGTCACGCCCTTCCTGCTCGCTCGGATCCACGATCTCACGGGTGGTGAGAGCGAGTTGGCGAACAAGGCGCTCGTGTGGTCGAACGTCCGCGTCGCCTCGAAGATAGCCACGGCGCTCGCGTTGCGCGCGCGTACGACCCACATGGCCGGGAGGCATTCGTGATGGACGAACCCAACGGACACCGCGCTTTCGACGAGTCGCTGCTGGAGATGGTCCGCGGCACCGAGGCCGAGTTCCTCGCGGGGAAGCACGGCAAGTATGGCAACGTCGAGGGCGCGGTGCGCATCTTCCTCGAGATCCTTCGCGGGTTCGAGTTCATGCAGGTCGACCGCCCGTGCGTCACCATCTTCGGCTCGGCGCGTTTCCGCGAAGGCCACCAGTACTACGAGCAGGCGCGCGAGATGGGTCGCGCGCTCGGTGAGGCCGGGTTCTGCGTCATGACGGGCGGCGGGCCGGGGATCATGGAGGCCGCCAACCGCGGCTGCAAGGAGGCCGGCGGCCTCTCGATCGGAGCGAACATCCACCTCCCTAACGAGCAGCGTCCGAACTCCTACATCGACCGCTTCATGGAGTTCGAGCACTTCTTCGTGCGCAAGGTGATCATGGTCAAGTACTCGTCGGCGTTCGTGGCCTGCCCCGGCGGCTTCGGCACGCTCGACGAGATCTTCGAGACGCTCGTGCTGATGCAGACCGACAAGATCGACAACTTCCCCGTGGTGGCGCTGGGCGCCGACTTCTGGGCACCGATGATCGACTTCTTCCAGAGCCGGATGGTGGCCGAAGGTACGATCACGCCCGCAGACATCGACCTCATCCGGATCACCGACTCGATCGACGAGGCGATGGTCCAGATCCTGAGCAGCCCGTACGCGCGGCCTAACGGCGCTTGAGGTCGCGCGAGAGCGCCATGGCCGCCCGGGCGCCCTCGCCCGCGGCGATGATGATCTGCTTCCCCGGCGTGTCGGTCACGTCACCCGCCGCGTAGATGCCCGGCGCGCTCGTGGCTCCGCGGTTGTCGATGACGATCTCGCCCTTGTCGTTCATCTGCACCATGCCGGCGGTGTAGTCCGAGACCGCGATCGACCCGCTCTCGATGAACACGCCCGAGACGGAGATCGTCTCCTCGGTGCCCTCCTTGGGGTTCTTCAGCCGCAGGCCGGTCACGCGCTCGTCGCCCACGATCTCGGTCACCTTCCAGCCCGTCTTGAGCGTGATGCTCGGGCTGCTCGTGATGTGCTCCATCATCGACTCGGGCACCTTGAGTGCCTGCAGGGTGATGAGCGTGACGCGTGCGCCGAGGATGGCGAGTTCGAGCGCCGCGTCGGCGGCCGACTCGCCCGGGCCAACCACGGCCACGTCGGCGTCTTTGAAGAACGCGGCGTCGCAGGTGGCGCAGTACGACACACCGCGGCCCACGAACTCGGCCTCGCCCGGCACTGCGAGACGGTTGGGCGCCTTGCCGGTGGCGATGATGATCGCGCGCGCGGCGAGCACGGAGCCCTCGCGCGTGTACACCTCGTAGCCGTCGTCGGCGGGAACGATCGCGTTCACGAGCTGCCCCTCGAAGCACTCCACGCCGAACTGCGAGACGTGGTCGCGGAAGTTCTGCACGAGCTCCTTGCCGGTCACGAGACGCCAGCCGGGGTAGTTCTCCACCTCGCCGGCCCACAGCGCCTGCCCGCCGACCTCGCCGCCGACGATCGCGGTCTTGAGGCCCTGGCGCGAGGTGTACATCCCCGCGGTGAGCCCCGCCGGCCCGGCGCCGATCACCACCACGTCGTAGCGCTCGCCGTCCTGATCGCCCATGATGTGCTCCTTCCGTTCCAGCGCCACCTTGTGGGCGCGTGCGTCCGCTCGTGTCACACTACGCTTACCCGCACGAAAGGACCGATGTGTCTGCCGCACGAGTCGCCGCCATCGCGTGTGATTCCTACGATACCGCAGTCGTCGAGACCGCTGTGGCTCGCGGGCTCGAACTGCTGGGCGGCGCGGGTGCTTTCGTGCGCCCGGGTGAGCGGCTCGTGCTCAAGCCCAACCTGCTGGTGGCGAGCGCATCCGACAAGGCGGTCACCACGCATCCCACGGTTTTCACCGCCGTGGCGCGCGCGCTCGCGGCGGCAGGCGCTCAGCTCTCCTGGGGCGACTCACCCGGCTTCGGCAGCACGCTCGGCGCGGGCCGCAAGGCCGGCATAGTGCAGGCTGCCGACGAGCTCGGCATCCCGGCGGCCGACTTCGAGCACGGGCGGGTGGTGTCGTTCCCGGATGGACGGCTCATCAAGCAGTTCACGATCGCCGAGGGCGTGGCCGCAGCCGACGGGCTCGTCTCGCTGCCGAAGCTCAAGACGCACGCGCTCACGCGCATGACCGGCGCGGTGAAGAACCAGTTCGGCTGCATCCCGGGCATGCTTAAGAGCGAGTTCCACACCAAGATGCCCGACGAGACGCGCTTCACCCAGATGCTCGTCGACCTGAACCGTCTCATCGCGCCCCGGCTGTTCGTGATGGACGCGGTGGTGGGGATGGAGGGCAACGGCCCGCGCAACGGTGACCCCCGGCAGGTGGGCGTGCTGCTGTTCTCCACCGACCCGGTGGCGATCGACACGCTCGGCTGCCGCATCATGGCGCTCGACCCCGCGCTGGTGGGCACGTGCGTGTGGGGCGATACGTGGGGCCTCGGCTCGGCGCACGACATCGAGATCGTGGGCGACGAGCTGCCGGTGCTGCCGGACTACCGCGTGAACCGCGCGCTCGCGTCCACCACGCGTGGGCTCGGCTCGTCGCTTGGCAAGCGGATCCTCGCGCCGCGACCCTACGTCCTGCACGAGCGCTGCACGAAGTGCGGCACGTGCGTGCAGGTGTGCCCCGTGGATCCGAAGGCGGTGAACTGGGCCGAAGGCGACAAGTCGCGCCCGCCCGTGCACGACTACGGGCGGTGCATCCGCTGCTACTGCTGCCAGGAGATGTGCCCCGAGCGCGCCATCGAGGTGAAGACGCCGCTGCTCGGCAAGCTCATCAGGCGGTAGCTACTCGTACGTGAGCCTGCCCTCCACCGCGCGGGGCGGGCTTCAGCCGCTCACCACAGCCGGTACCAGCCGTCGCGCTCATCCACCGTCGCGGGCACGCCGTAGAGCGCCGAGAGCGACTCGCCCGTGAGCAGCTCGCGCTTCGGTCCGTCGCGGAAGACACCGCCGCCCTTCAGCATCACCACGCGGTCCACCTCGGGCACGACGTCGCTCACGTGATGCGTGACGATCACGAGCGCGGAGCGTTCGGCAAGGCGGCGGATCAGCCCTAGGAAGTGGTACGTGCCCGCCGGGTCCAGGCCGTGCGTGGGTTCGTCGAGCACAAGCAGCGCCGGGTCGTGCACGAGCGCGCGCCCGATCAGCGCGCGCCTCGCCTCGCCCGTGGAGAGCGTGTCCATCGTGCGCTCGGCGAGCGCCTCGATCTCGAGGTAGGAGATGAGTTCCTCGGCGCGGGCCTTCATCTCGGGCGTGACCTCGTCCCGCCGGTACAGCCCCACCGAGCCGAAGTAGCCCGAGAGCACCACGTCGCGCACCGTCACCGCCCTGCGGTGGTCGTTCTGGAGCGTGTCGCTCACCACGCCGAAGACGCGTCGCGCTTCGAAGAGGTCCCAGCGGGCGCATCCGCGCAGCAGCACGGGCGCGTCGTCTCGCGCGAGCGGCCGTACCTCGCGGGTCACGAGCCCGATGAGTGTGGACTTCCCGGCTCCGTTGGGGCCGAGCACGGCCACGTGCTCGCCTTCGTGGAAGGCAAGCTGCTCGACGTGCAGGATCGTCCGCCCGTCGCGAACGACCTCGGCATCGCGCAGCTCGATCAGCGGGGCGCCGGGCACGCTAGACGAGACCCGCTTCGCGGAAGCGGTCCTTGACGGCGCCCAGGTTGCCATCCACGCGGAAGGTCATCTTGCCGCCGTCGTGCTTGATGACCAGCTCGTCCGGGCTGTTGCGGCCGTCATCGTAGACGGTGCCGGTCTTGAACTTCGCGCCCTTGAACGCCGGCCGCTCGATCGCGAAGTTGCCGGGTGTCTCGGCGAGGATGGCCTCGGGCGCCATGTCGCGATACGCCTCCTGGTAGTTGAACGACGTGCCGAGCTGCGCGCCCCACTGGCCGAAGAAGCCCTTGCCCTGCGCCTTGGCCGATTCGCGGGCCCCATCGACGAGAGCCGTGATCCGCTCCTTCGTGAGCTCGGCGAAGATGAGGCGCCGGTCGGTGATCACGATGCTGTAGGTCTTCTGTTTCATCCCCATGAAGCCCGCCATCTGCGTGACGTTGCCGACGATCGCGAGCGTACGCTCGCCGGACGGCGCGGGGGCCTGCGCGGGAGGCGGCGCCACTGCGGGTGCAGCCAGCGGTGTGCCGCACCTCGTACAGAACGTGTCCACGGGCGTCGCGGACGCTCCACAGGCGCCGCAGAAGCGAGACGTGCCGTCACTCATGAGAGCTTCCTTTCGGTCGGTCAGCCGAGGATCCGCGGCGGCAGGAACGGTCCTATGCACATCCACAGATAGTAGAGCAGCAGCACGATGCACAGGCAACCGATGGGGATAGCCACCACCAGGGCCCACCAGCGATTCCGGCCCGTGCCGAGCGGCGCCGGGTCCTGCGCGATGTCGCGTTCGCGCACCACGATGCGCTCGTCGTTCACGTGGATCCCGCGCAGGCCGGTCATCCACATGCCGAGGCTCTTTGAGAGGCTCCGGCGCAGGACGAGCCAGTAGAACGCCGCCCAGATCAGGAGAATGACGCCCAGGACGAGCTGCCACGCCGGGATCGTTTGCGGGACGATCAGGCCGGTGTAGCCGAGCGCCGTGAGCCACCAGTACGCCATGTGCTCGGCGAGCTGGATCCACACCGGTGCGAGTATCGAGTCGCCGAAGCCGAGAAGCGCAAGGCCGAGGAATGTGAACGCCATCGGCACCAGGAGTATCGGGCCGAACCCCACCACCACATCGGTCGCCCAGGCGCTGTAGCGACGACCGAGCGAGGCCGGCGGCACGGGCCGCCCCTCCTCCGGCCGGAGGCGACGCTCGACGATCCCGGAGGCCACTTCGGCCGCATCGCCGAAGTCGGCGAGGACCGCGGCCGCATCGCCGCGCTCGCCGATCTCCTCGAACAAGTGCGTGCGTATCTCTTCGACGGTGTCCTCGATATCGACCTTCGGCAGGCCGCGCAGGCCGCTGCGCACGCTCCGGAGGTACCGCAGGACCTCGCTGTGCTCTGCTTCGGTCATCGCTGCTCGCCCCTCAGGTCCCCCATGGCCGACGATACGGTGTCCCACTCCGCCCAGGCGCGCACCAGGAAGGCGCGGCCGTCATCGGTGATGCGGTAGTACTTGCGCGGACCAGCGGGTCCTTCGTCGGACCACGCGGCCGAGACGAGCCCGTCGGCCTCCAGACGCCGCAGGACCGGGTAGACGGTGCCCTCACCGGCGGCCAGGCCGCCACGCTCCTTGAGCTCGCGGACGATCGCGTAGCCGTAGAGCGGCTCGCCGTCCACGAGGCTCAGGATCATCAGCTCGACGATGCCCTTTCGCAGCTGGGTCGACCAGGAGGCGAAGTCATCGGCGGCGTCGGGCTGTGTCCGCTTCGGCACGGGTGTCCTGTCTCGCGGCGATACTATGCAATAGACAGTACCAGGCATTGCGAGGTAGCCGCAAGCGGGCCGTGGACGCGTAGGATAGAGTGCACAGTGCCGCCGAGCATGACAGGAGCCGGTACGTGAGCATCATCGACGTCCATACGCACGCATTCACCGATGCGCTCGCGCCGAAGGCGATCCCCTCGATCGTCGCGGTCGCCACCACCGGCGGCGGCGTAACCGCGCATTACGACGGAACGATCTCCGGATTGATCGAGGCGATGGACCGCGCTGGTGTCGACCGCTCGGTGATCGCGCCTGTGGCGACCAAGCCCACCCAGGTGACCACCATCAACGACTGGATCATCTCGCTCGACAGCGAGCGGATCATCCCGTTCGGCGCGATGCACCCCGACTTCCCGGATCCGGGGGCCGAGGTAGCACGCCTCGCCAGCCACGGGATCCGCGGTATCAAGATGCACTCCCGCAATCAGGACTTCCTTCCAGACGAGCCCCGGATGGCGCCCATCTACCGGGCGATCGTCGACGCTGGCCTCATCGTGCTGTTCCACGCGGGGAGCGACATGGCCGAGTCGGGGTTCGAGGCGCGGCCGGCGCACTTCGCGCACATGCTCGACGAGTATCCGGACCTCACCTGCGTACTCGCGCACATGGGCGGCTACCAGTTCTGGCCCGAGGTGCGCGAGCACCTGTGTGGCCGCGACGTCTATCTGGACACCGCGTACGTCCCGCGCCATCTGCCCGATGCCGATCTGCTCTCACTCATCAGGGACCACGGCGCCGGGAAGGTCCTCTTCGGCTCGGACGGGCCGTGGACCGACGTGAGCGCCGAGATCGCGCACATCTCACAGCTGGGGCTCACCCCCGCAGAACTCGCAGGGGTCCTCGGCGGGAACGCGGAGCGCCTTCTGGGTATCTAGTCTGCCGGCGGCCGTGCATCGCCGCGGGCAAGGTACAATCATGACAGGGCAGCACAAGAGAGGAACGTCATGAGCAAGCGCATCCTCATCGTCGAGGACAATCCGCAGAACCGGTATCTCGTGTCGTTCCTACTCGAGCAGCAGGGGTACGAGCTCAGCATCGCCGAGGACGGCGCGCAGGCGCTCGAGATGCTCGAGGGCGACGCCCCCGACCTCATCCTCATGGATATGCAACTGCCGAAGGTCGACGGCTACGAGGCCACGCGTCGGATCAAGGCTGATGAGCGCCTCAGGGACATTCCGCTCGTCGCTCTCACAGCCCACTCCATGCGGCGAGACGAGCAGCGCGCCATCGATGCCGGCTGCGATGAGTTCGTCACCAAGCCGGTGGACGCCGATGGGCTGCTGGCGCTCGTGAGCCGCCTGCTTGGGGAGTAGCACGCGGCGCCTGCGCCGCTTGCGTTCGAACCGGGCGTTGGGTACTCTCTTGCAGCACCACCCGGCCAGGTAGCTCAGTTGGTAGAGCAGGGGACTGAAAATCCCCGTGTCGGCGGTTCAAGTCCGTCTCTGGCCACCATGAAGAACAAGGGCCGGTCCCGCTGGGGCCGGCCTTTCTTGCGGCCGATGCCTGACAGAGACGCCGATACTGGGAACGGACTACTGCTTCTCGAAGATGTCTACGTAGGGCGTGTAGCGGAACTGCCGGTTGCGGGCATGGCCGGTGATTTCCTCGAGGAGGCCGAGCTGGACGAAGTGGTCGACGAGGTCGGCGGCGGCGCGATAGGTCAACGCCGTCGCCTCGCGAGCACGGTTCACGTTGAGTATGGGCTCGGAGTACAGGCGCTCCAGCAGCGCTAGTCCGCTTGCTGTGCCCCGCCCCAGTTCGGCTGCAACGAGACTGCGGTGTGCTTCGCGCAGTTCGAGGATGGAATAGGCGGCACCGGCTGAGCGCTTCGCTACGTCACTTACGCCGCGCAGATAGAATCTCACCCATTCCTCCCACTCTCCACGGTCATGGACCCCCTGCAGCAGGTCATAGTACCGGAGTTGGTTCATGGCGAAGTACTCGGAGAGGTACAGTACGGGCCTCGACAGCAGCCCCTGACTGCAGAGCAGCAGAGTCAGCAGCAGACGGCCCACTCGGCCGTTTCCATCAAGGAATGGATGGATCGTCTCAAACTGCGCGTGTATCAGCGCGGTCTTCACGAGGAAGGGCATAGGCTCTTCGTCATGAATGAACCGTTCGAGTCGCGACAAGGCCGGCCCGACCTCATCAGGCGGTGGAGGGACGAAGCTGGCTTGGGCAAGCGTCGCGCCAGCAAAACCGATCCAATTCTGACTCGTCCGAATCTCACCAGGCTGCCGCTCTGAACCGCGAACGTCCGAGAGAAGAACGCGATGCACCTCGCGGATCAAGCGAACCGATACGGGCAGATCCGGTAGGAGTGCGAGCCCATGATTCAGCGCCGCGATGTAGTTACGCACCTCACCGATGTCGGCAGGACGCTTGCCGGGAACCCCCGCCTCTTCGCGGAGGACATCATCCAGACTGCTCCTGGTGCCTTCGATCCGGCTGGAGAGCACCGCCTCCTTGCGGACGTACATCAATGTGAACTGGTCCGCGTCCGGCAGCGTTCGGACTGCCCCGTCCAAGCGACCAAGAGCCAGGTCGGCCTCAGAAAGCAGGTGGTGTGCTTGGTCGTCAAGGCGCAGTGGAGGGGACGGCGGAAGGTCGGCCGGTATGAACGCGCTGTAGCCCTGGATCTGCTGCACATATCGACCCGCTCGGTCTGATGAAGCCATCGTTCCTCCTGGCGGACTGCCTTGACTACAATATGGAGTTTGTAGTGCGTGCTTGTTATAGTCAAGCAGCTATTTGGGTATGGAGACGAGTCCATAGTGCAGCGTGGACTCGAACCCCCCCTCGTGTCGGCGGTTCAAGTCCGTCTCCGGCCACCATAGCGATGATCGAGGAGCCGTCCCCATGGGGCGGCACCTCTGTGTGTCTGAGCTGGGGATTTGTCATGGCGTCCGAGAGCACCACGCTCTTGTTGGGCTTGGGGACGCCCGACTGCGGGTCTAGCTTCCTATTCCATAGACTTGCTGCCATGGGGCGCGCGGCGCGCTTGGAGGGACTAGGGAGGGCGGAGCGATGAGTCGCATCCACTCGAGGATTCTGCTGTCATGCCTTCTGGGAGCCGTCATTGCGACGGCTCTTTGCGTTCCGGGGTGGCGCTGGCCGCGCCGGGGCCTGGGACGATTCAAGGAGTAGTGACGGCCGACGGCGGGATGCCGTATGGCCCCGAGGCGCGGGGGCTGAGATCCTCCGGCCACCGTAGCGATGAACGAAGAGCCGGCCCCCTGGGGGGGCGGCTCTTCTGCGCGTGCGCTCCCGCCCCCCCCCACGGGTTCTATGGTGCAACCGCGGTTAGCCTAAGGTAACTGTGGGTAAGGACAGGAGAGTAACCCGAGAAAAGGAGACGAAGGTGCCCGAGTTCGTGAGCGTCCCGGTCCCGGTGGATCGCGTTCAGGAAGTCTACGAACTGCTCTCACGAGAGCCGTTCAGGCCATCGGCCGAGCATCATGTCGCCGGAGACGGTCACTCGGAAGTCTGGACCTCATCGATGATCGATCGGATGTTCATCGAGTCATCGTCTGCGATGAGGCAGATCCTGCTTGCCATAGCCGAGGGGTCGCCCGGATGGGTCACCATCAAGGACATCTCCCTCACCTCCGGCCTGTCGGCGCGCCAGGTTGCCGCCTCGCTCGGCCCGTTCGAGAAGCGCGTTCGCGGTCGCTACAGCATGAGCAGCTGGCCGTTCGAGGCACGGCACTTCGTCGACGCAGGCATCTTCAAATACTCCATGTCGCCCGAGACGGCGGATCGCATCATCACGCTGGCAGCGGACGTTCGACAGCAAGAAGGAGGCGACGACAGAAAGTGATCAGATGTGGGTAGACCCGAGGTGATGGGTTTCGACCCATCACGCTCTGCTTCAAGGAGGAGAGAGAAATGCTGTGGACCATCTTTGTCATCCTGGTAGTCCTTTGGCTGCTGGGCTTCAGCTTCGAGATCGGCGGCGGCCTCATCCACATACTGCTGGTCATCGCGCTCATCGTGCTCGTATACAACCTAATCACCGGCCGTCGGTCGTAGCTCGCACGAGGAGCGGGGACCTGAGTGCCGGGACCGAGAGCAAGACAGGCGGGTCGCCCGGACACCAGGCTACCCGCCACCTACAAAGGGAAGTGAAGCGCCATGGTTAATGCAAATGCAGTCTCGACAGACCGCCATAGTCAGGTCCACACCGAAGTCCGTGCACCGTTAGAGACGGTCGTATCGCGAGTCATCATGTTCGTCTTCGGTGTTATAGAGGTGTTCATTGCGATCCGCTTCGTTCTCATGGTGCTGGGTGCCAACGCCGAGGCGGGGTTCGCGAAGCTGATCTACGGAGTGTCCGGTGTCTTCATGGCTCCGTTCTCCGCGCTCTTCAACACGCAGGAGGCCGGCGGAGCCGTCTTCGAATGGAGCGCGCTCGTTGCCATCGCCGTCTACGCCCTGGTGGCGTGGGGCCTGGTCGCGCTGATCCGGGCCGTAAGCCCGCGCGAGCAGGCGCAGACGGTAGAGCGGGTCGTGCAGGAAGATGATTCTACGGCCGCGCGCTAGCAGGTGGGGCGTCTCCGCGCGTTCGGAGACGTTCGTCAATCAGTCGACGTATTGATGGGCAGGGCAGGATCATGAACACGCTGAGCAGAATGCGCAGGATCTCGTTACTACTGACACTATCGCTCGTGGCCATGCTGGCAGTGCCTTCGGCGGGCATGGCGGCCGAGCCGACGGTGCCGCTCGGAGCGACCCAGGACTTCGCCATCCTGGCTGGTCAGACCATCACCAACACCGGAAACAGCGTGATCACGGGAGACATCGGTGTCTCACCGGGTTCTGCGATCACGGGGTTCCCGCCGGGCACAGTGTCCGGGACAACGCACTCGAATGACGCCCTCGCGATCCAGGCCCAGACCGACTGGACCACCGCCTACAACAACGCTGTTGCGCGACCGGTCACGACGACTCTGGCGAGCCCCGAACTGAGCGGTCTTACGCTGACCCCCGGCGTCTACAGCTCCGGCGGCGCGCTCGCGCTGACGGGCACCCTGACGCTCGATGCCCAGGGCGACCCCGAGGCCGTCTTCATACTCAAGAGCGACTCCGGCCTGACCATCGGACCGGGCAGCGTCGTTCAGCTTATCAACGGCGCCCGGTTCTGCCGGGTCTTCTGGCCGGTTGCAAGCTCCGCAACCATTGGAGCAGGTGCGACCTTCGTGGGGCACATCCTCGCGGTCACCGACATCACGCTCCAGGACAGCGCGTCCGTGGAAGGGCAGCTGCTGGCGCATGGCGGTCAGGTCACACTGATCAACAACGTCGTCTCGAACGATTGGTGCGCGAGTTCGCAGGCGATCAGCATCACTAAGAGCGCGAGTCTCAGCGCTCTGCCCGCGCCAGGCCCCGTGACGTACACATACCTCGTGACCAACCCCGGCACAGTCGTGCTGGGCAACATCGTCGTCACGGACGACAAGGTGAGTCCCGTGAGCTACGTCTCGGGCGACACGAACGCGGACGCTCTGCTCCAGCCGGGTGAGACATGGACCTACAGGGCGACGACGAACCTCACCACGACCACCACGAACACCGCCACCGCCACGGGCAGCACCACCGGGGCCACAGTCGAGGCAGTCACAGACACGGCCTCCTACACCGTGTCCGTAGGCACGCCCGTCACGACGGTGCCTCCGACGACTGTTACAGGCGGACAACTCCCGAGGACCGCTACCCCCTGGTACAACCTGCTGGTTGGGAGCATCGCCGTGATGCTGCTCGGAGCGGTGGGTCTGTCGAGAGCCACCAGAAAGATCAATGACTGAGACTGACCGCAAACAAGTCAGGCTGTCCCTTGGCGTCATCCTGTCCCTGGGGTGCATGGTTCTTGGAGCTGCAGGTCTGGTCTGGGCAGGGCTGAACATCGGGGCGCACACGATGCGCCCCGATGTTTCCGCGACCGGCCTGGATTCCGGCCTTGTAGCCCCTGCGGTAGCGACGGTGTGGTCACCCGACTGGTACGCTGAGGTGATCGCGCCCTCCGACCCGCGCCCACCGCAGCTCCTCTATCCCGTACGCCCCGCCGAGGGTGACCCCATTGGGACGCTTGTGATCCCGGCACTCGACCAGACGTTGCCGATTATCGAGGGCACCGGCAACGACGAGCTCAAGCAGGGTGTGGGGCACTACGCGCAGAGCGTGCTTCCCGGGGAGGTGGACAACTGCGTTCTCTCGGCGCATCGCGACACGCACTTCTCGGGCCTGGAGGCGCTGAAGATCGGCGATCGGCTCATCGTCCAGACATCAGCCGGCACGTTCACGTACGAGATCAGCAACATTCGAATCGTCGACAAGGATGATCGAACGGTGATCGTGCCCACGGACCATGCGGTGCTGACGCTGAGCACCTGTTACCCGTTCAATTACGTGGGGAGCGCCCCCGACCGCTACATCATCAGCGCGGACGTGGTTGCTCCGTAGCCGGAAGATCCCGTCTCGGCGATTCGAGTCGGCTTCGGCCACCATAGGCACTCCGGAAGGGTCAGGGCCGTACGGGTCCGGCCCTCCGTGCGCCTCACGAGACACACCGAACAAGAAGACAACGGTGAAGGGGTAAGGCTATGGCACGCACGTATGTCATCACTGGGACCGGATCCGGCATCGGCAAGGTCACGAAGGAGCTGCTCGAGGCCCAGGGACACCGGTCATCGGGGTCGATCTGAAGGATGCCGAGATCATTGCGGACCTCAGTACCGCGCAAGGGCGCGCGGATGCCGCGAGCGCTGCAATCGCGGCCGCCGGTGGCTCGGTCGACGCCGCCATCGCTTGCGCGGGCGTCACGCTTCCGAGCCCGCTCACGGTGTCAGTCAACTACTTCGGTATGACCGAGTTTCTGAATGCGCTTGCGCCGGTGCTCGCCAAGGCCGAGGCGCCGCGCGCGGTGCTCATCAGCTCCTTCTCCTCGTTACAGGAGAACGATCCGGCGCTCGTCGAGGCCATGTGTATCGACGACGATGAGGCCAAGGCGTGCGATCTCGCGCAGGCGATTGTGGACACGGCCGGGCCGGAAGCGGCGCAGGGACTCATCTACGCGTCGAGCAAGCGGGCGGTAAGCCGCTGGGTGCGACGAGAGTCGATCAAGCCCCAGTGGGCGGGTGCGGGGATCCCGCTGAATGCCGTCGGTCCCGGTGTCATCAGGACTCCGGCGACTGCACCGTGGCTGGAGTCCGAGCAGGGTCAGCAGTACCTCATGAGCGTGGGTCCGATGCCGCTCAACGGCTTTGCGGAGCCGGAGGTTGTAGCGGAGCTCATGATTTGGCTCGCGACCCCGGCGAACACGCACGTCACCGGACAGACCGTCTACGTGGACGGTGGCGCCGACGTGGCGATTCGCGGCGAGAACGTGTGGGACCTTCGCGAGTAGCCGGTCCGCTCGCCTCCGCAGCACTTCACGACGACCGGTCCTCATGGGCCGGTCGTCGTCCGTCCCCGGGCACCGTCGTTCGCTACGCTCTCTCGGCGACCGCTGGCCGCAGCGCGGCATGCCAGAACACCCGGTCGGCAAGCAGGAGCGCGGTTCCCACGCCGATGTAGATAGCGCCCATGACCCCCGCGCCGATCACGTCAGGGTGCACCACGAGTCGGCGCAGGAGCATGCCGCCGCCCATCATCACGGCAACGAGCAGCCACGAGCGCGCCGAGAAGAAGCCGAAGAAATGGGCTCGACCGCGATCCTTGATGCGTGCCACCGCCTTGGTGGCGACGCTGTCCAGCAGCAGACGGGCTTTCAGGACGCCGAGCGCGAGGCCGATCGCAAGCACCCACGCATGCCAGTACCTGCCCTGGAGGTAGCCAGCGCCGCGTACCAACAGGATCGAGGCACCGATCATCCACATGGCGGCCGCCGACACGAGTTGCGCGCGCTCTCCCGCCGGTGGTGAGATCCAGGAGACCGTTTGTGGTGTGCTCATACGTGGGTACTGCTCCTCGTTCGCGCGGGGTTGGACCGGGGGCGCTCGGGTAGAACCTTCTCAGAGAGCAAACACTACACCAGGAGGGGAGTCGCACATGTCAGGCAGCGTGTACAAGGTAATCGAACTGGTCGGCACGAGCAGCGAGTCGTGGGAGGACGCCGCCCGCAGGGCGATCGAGACGGCCGCCAAGACCGTGCAGGACCTTCGCATAGCCGAGGTAGTGACCATGGATGTTCGGCTCGACGGGGACAGCATCGTCGAGTACCGCGTGAAGATGAAGGTCTCGTTCAAGTACCACGAGGACCTGAACGACCAGGCGTAGTCGGCAGCGGCTACCGGACGTGCGGCTCCACCGTGCAGGAGTCGTCCGCCGGTTCCACCATCCCGGGGTCACTCATCGTGGTGACCGCTGCGGGACGATAGATCGTCATGGGGTACGTCGTGCCGGTCATGGGCTGCGTTGTGTCCGTGACCACACACCCGGCTGCCGAAAGCGTGTCGTGCCATAACGGGTCAGTGATCTCCATCGGGCGTGCGGCAACGCGTACGGTCCAGTCCGAGCCTGGCATGTCCGCGGGCGCACCCAGCACCGCAGCAGTAGCTGCCCCCATGCCGGTCTCGACCTTCGTGGACGGAGCGTCCGGCCGGACCTCGGGAAGCGATGCGAGCGTGACGCGCGGAGTCTCAGCCGGTGAAGGTGTCTCCGCACCGCGGTCCACCGCGCCCGGGGCGAGGGTCGCGCCCACCACGGCCACCGCGAGCACTGCCTTCACTGGCGCCGGCCAGCCCGCCGGGCTGATGCGCTCGAGTAGGCCTCCAGCGGAAGCAGCATGCGGCCACAGTCCCTCGAGCATCGCTGCAAGTCGCGGATACGCATCCAGCTGCAACAACGGTGCGAGCATACCGAGGTAGCGCGGGGTGTGGGCCCTCCGGTGCTCGGCACGACACCGAGGGCATGTCGCGAGATGCGTCTTCATGGAGGCCAGTCGCCGTTCGGACGCGCCCGATCCAAGCTCACGGTAGATCGTCTCCGTAGCCTGCCTGCATACGGGCGGCAGCTCGACGATCTCGGCATACGCGCGCCCGAATGCCGCGCGGGCACGCGAGATGATCACATCGACGTTGGCCGGACGCGTGCCGAGATCTGCCGCGATCTCGGCTGATGTCCGGTCCTGGAATTCGCGGAGTATGAGCGCCTTGCGTTCTCTGCCAGGCAGTCTGCGGAGCGCGATGAACACGTTCGTGACCGTGTCGAGGGCCGCGAAAGCCGACTGCTCGGCGGAGAAGTCCAGCGAGTCGACGACGGTCTCGAGGTCGAGGAGTGCCGAGTCGGGTACACGCCGGCGCACGGCGTCGACGACGACGTTGTGCGCGATGGTGAATATCCACGACCTGACGTTGCCGACCTCCGCGTCGGAGGCAGCCGCTCGTGCGAAGACCTCTTGCGCGGCATCTTCCGCGGCGTGCCGATTGGCGAGCCGACCGAGACAGTACCCGAAGACCGAGGGATGATGGCGCCGGTACAACTCCTCGAAGGCGTTGTCATCGCCGAGGCGTGCCCGGCGGAAGAGCAGTTCGTCAGAGGTCGACGAGCGTCTCAACCGACCGAGCATGCCCACGCTTGATGCAGGGGAAGTGCCGCTGATCATCGTGCGGGTCCCTACCTGTGAGTCGATCCGCCTGTATGGCCACCGGTGTAGTGGCCCGTGTACGCCACTGAAGCAGTTTCCATACCGCATGCACCGGATGTGGTCGGGGTGCCGGGTGACGGCGCTCCTTCCGGCGAGCGGACCTGGCCGGCTGCGGGGTCGTTCGGGCACTGCACTGCGTCCGCGCACGGTGCCGCATCGGGAACCGGTGCCAGGTCCGCGCACGGTGCCGCAGTGGCGGCGGGAGCGCATTCGCCGGGACGCGTGGGCGGCGTCCTTGGCTCCATTGCAGGCGCGTCCACCGGTCGAGTGGTCTCCACCGAGCGGGTCGTGTTGACCGAGCCTGTCGTGTTCACCGAAGCGAATGATGCAGGCGTTACAGCGCCCGACGCCGCGACCACGCCGCTGCCGCCGGGAGCGTCCGCGCCGAGCGCAAACGCCGCGCCGCTCGCGATCACGATGCCGACAACCAGTCCGAGTGCCATTCCTGTGATGCCGTGCCGCATGTCGTGCTCCTTTCGTGGGTCGTTACGGTTAAGACGCACAACGGACGTGGACCTTGCACAATCCGATGTGGGCCACGCGGCGCGCGCGCACGAGGGCACCCGCATGTGGGTGCCCTCGTGCCAATCGAGGTAGGTGAGTCGCTAGATGCTCAGGTCCCTCGCCGAGTAGAAGCGATACGCCCCGACGATGGCGGCCGCGACGATCGCGACCGACAGCCCCACGAAGACCGGGTCAAGCGCCCCGTCAGTCATGAGCGCGCCGGCCTCGAAGTACTTGAAGGGTGTGAAGTACTTCAAGAACTCCAGGTCCTCGTTCAGGTTGACCACGTAGAAGAGCAGGAAGGTCCCGAACATGATGGACGTCGCCCGCGAGGCGGCCGATTTCGGCTTGTGGCTGGTTCCGGCCACGGCCGCGCCGATCGCGAAGAAGATCACCTGCAAGAAGAACAGGCCGATCATCATCAGCACGATGTCGCTGCCGAACGGCGCGTCTTTGTTGAAGTAGTCGACGAAGTAGAACGAGGATGCCGTGGTCACCAGGTTGAAGATGATGAGATTCGCAAGCCCCGCGAGCAGCTTGCCGGTCAGCACGGCGCTCCGCGAGGCGGGCTTGGCGTAGAGGAACTCGGAGGTGTGGTCCCGCTCCTCCTTGGCGATCAGGTGCGCCCCCAGCAGCGAGGCGTGCACGGCGCCCATCACGGCAAGGTAGAGGAACAGCATCCCGTAGAATCCCGCCGCGGTGGTGAGGTCGAATCCGGTCATGCCGAAGACAGCCTGTACCGTTCCGGGAATCTGATCGAGTATCACCGCGACCGATTGGCCGGCCGACTCATAGGCGCCGTACTTCGCCATGCCGGAGTAGATCATCATCACCATGCCGAGGCTCCAGAAGACGAGGCCCCACCGGTGTGCTTTCATCTCACGCAGGAAGACGTTCATATCGCCACCTATACGGCCGTGTGGATGTCTCTCTTGGCGAAGATCACGTAGGTCGCTGCAGTCGCGAGCACCACGAAGGCAGCCACGACGAGCAGATACTCGGGCTCAAGACCACGCTCGGCGATCATGTACACCGGATCGAAGTACCTGAAGGGCGAAATCCAACGTAGCTCCACGTTCTCGAGCACGTCGCCGATCGCCCCGATGATGTAGAAGGCGAACACCGTGGGCAGCGAAACCGCCACCACCGACTTGATCTTGGGGATGGTGACCGAGAAGAGCGCGCCCAGTGCCAGGAAGACGAGCTGGAGTAGCAGGAGCGTTGAGGCCATCAGCAGGAGAATCGCACCGTCGAACGAGGCGCCGGTCGCCACAACGGCTAGGTACGAGACCGCGACGAAGACCACGTTCATGATGAGGATCACCGCCAGCGCAGCAGCCAGCTTCCCCGTGACGATCTCGGCCCGGCGCACGGGCTTGGTCATCAGGAAGTCCGCGGTCTTGCCGGAGGTCTCCTTCGAGATGATCCCAACGCCGAGGTTCATCGCCTGGATCGACGCGGCCAGCCACGCGAAACTCAGCAGGTAGCCGTAGAAGCCGAGCACCGACATGAACGTTTCGGGCGTGATGTTCACGAGCGCCGTGATGGCCTCAGGGAAGTTGGCGAGTACCTCGTTCAGACCCTCGACGTCATGCGCGAACGCAGGGTAGAGGGCCATGAACAGGCCCACGATCCCGCTAAGCGAGATCATCCAGGTGATCATCGACTTTCGGTAGGCCCTGAACTCCCGGAGGAAGACGTTCATGCGTCTACTCCTCCTTCTGGTAGTAGTGCAAGAAGATCTCCTCGAGGTCGGGCTCCTCGACCTGCAGGTCCAGCAGGTCGAGCTTCGCGAGCAGCCCGGTAAGCTCGTTCACGCGGCCGCGGAAGAGGAGACTGGCCGTGTGGTTGGTGAACATGAGGTCGCTGACACCTTCGAGCGCGAAGACCGACTCATCGACCTGCGCCGCCAGCTCGAGCGTGAGGCGCTTGGTTGCGTTCTCGAGGAGCGTCTTGATCTGGTCGACCCGGATGATCGAACCCTCTTTGATGATCGCCACGCGGTCGCAGAGCTTCTGAACCTCGGAGAGGATGTGCGAGCTGAACAGCACCGTCGCACCCTCGGCGTTCTCCTCCCTGAGCAGGTGGAAGAACTCCTGCTGGATGAGCGGGTCGAGGCCGCCGGTGGGCTCGTCGAGAATGATGAGCTTCGGCCTGTGAGCGAGGCCCTGGATGATTCCGACCTTCTTCTTGTTGCCGTAGGAGAGGTCGTCGATCTTCTTCTTGAGGTCCAGATCGAAGCGCTCGGCAAGCTCCTTCGCGCGCTTCTCGGTGGCCTTTACATCCTTGTTGTAGAAGCTCGCCGAGTAGCGCAGCAGGTCGATCGCCCGCATGTCGTCGTAGTAGAAGACCTCGGAGGGGAGATAGCCCACTTCCTGGCGGATCTCCGGGCCGGAGGTGAGGATGTCCTTCCCGAACACCGTCGCCGAGCCGCTCGTGGGATGGATGAGGCCGAGGAGCGTCCGGATGGTGGTGGACTTGCCGGCGCCGTTCGGGCCGATGAAGCCGTAGATCTCGCCCTCCTGGACGGTCATGTCGAGGTCGACGATGCCCCGTGACTTGCCGTAGTACTTGGTCAGCTTCGAGGTCTCGATCACGTTCATATCTGCTCCATCGCTTCCGACGCATTGGGAGTACACCCACCAGTATGTTCCTATTGCTGGTGAACACGAACTCGGTTCTAGCGGATGGATTCGATGTCGACCTTCCGCGCCCAGCCTCGAATAGCATCCCAGTCGCGGCAGTCACCTTCGCCACCACCGCCGAAGGCCTTGAAGGCCCAGCGTGCGATAAGTGACGTCTCGGCCTTGTCGGGGCCCTTGCCCGCAAAGAACGCTTCGGCGATGGGGGAGACGGACTCGCGCACGGTGTCCGTGTACGCGCGACGTTTACGGTCCGCCTTCTCGTCATCACCGAGGTTCATGATGTGGACGCTGAACAGCGTCGTCGGAACCGCCGTGAGCGCGGCCGCATTCGACTTCGCGAACTGAACGGCCTCGGGCAGCCACGCAGCGCCGTTCACCGCGCTGCCGAGAACCACCGCGTCGTAACCCGCGACGAGGGGCTTCTCCTTGAGTGGTCTGAGGTCCACCGTGTAGCCGCGCACGCCGATCTCCTCGGCGATCACCTCGGCCACCCCGGTGGTGCTGCCGGTCCGTGTCGCGTAGCCGACGAGCACTCGTTTCTCCATCGTTCCTCCGCCTCCACTATCTCCCCGCTTCCTCGATCACCGAACGCGTGCTAATCTAACAGCGTTAGGTTCGCAGTCAGTATTCCACCTAACGCTGTTAGGGTCAAGTCTTCTTTGGAGGAGTGTTCTGGATGGTCTCGCCAAAGCACAGGAGCACCCCGCTCACCAAAGACGAGCTCTTCGAGCGCGCGCTCGCGATCGTCGACGCTCACGGGCTCGAGGCGCTTACGATGCGTCGCCTCGCCGAGGAGGTCGGGGTCGAAGCGGCGTCGCTTTACCATCACGTCCCGAACAAGGATGCCCTGCTCACCGGCGTTCTCATCCGCATGCGCTCAGAGATGCGCATCCCGGATCCCATCCCGGCGGAGTGGATGGAGCTCATGGAGGCGATCTTCGCCGAGTATCGGCGCGTGCTCGCCGCACATCCGAACCTGATGTCGCTGGCGGGGCGCAGGGTCGAGGGCGACCCCGACAGCGGGTTGCTCTTCCTCGTACAGCAGGGCTTCAGCGACAACGACGCTGTGGAACTGTGGCAGTCCGTGATAGCCTTCACCATCGGGTACTCGATGCTGAGTTCGCCCAATGTGCCGAGCGACACGTTCGACCTGCCGGACGAGTTGCGCGATCGCATGAACGAGTGGCGCGACGAGACGTATGCGCGCACGGTGCGCATGATCCTCCAGGGATACGAGCGCGCGCGGATGAGCTGACGGCATTCACTCGAGCGAAGGACGATCTTACGGATGATGGACCACTACCGCACGCTGCAGGTTCGCCGTGACGCATCGCCCGAGGTGATCGCAGCGGCGTACCGCCGTCTGATGAAGGACGCTCACCCGGATATCGGCGGTGATGCCGAGCGCGCGAAGCGCCTTAACGCGGCCTACGCCACGCTTTCCGACCCAGGTTCGCGCCGCACCTACGATGCAGCGCTGCGGCCGGAAGGGGTGGCAGTCCGCAGGTCGTTCGTGCCGGAGATCGCCTATCGTCTCGGCGTCGGCCTCGGACGGCAGGTGGCGCGTATGCGGCGCGAGGCGTCCTGAGCGGTTCCCGCGTATCGCATGGGCCTATCCACCCGTTGTTGTCAGTGAGTACACTGGATGTGCGAACCGGAGGCGCCATGCCGAGCGTGTTGATCGTCGACGACGAGGCCAACATCCGCGAGCTCGTGGGCTTGTACCTCGAGGGTGCGGGGTATGCGGTCGGGCACAGCGCCGACGGCGAAGAGGCGGTCGCCCTGGCGACGAGCGGCGACTACGACCTGGTGGTCCTCGATGTGATGTTGCCGTCGCTCAGCGGGACCGAGGCCTGCCGGCAGATCCGCGAGCGCTCCGACATCCCCATCATCATGCTCACCGCGCGCGACAGCGACGTTGAGATCGTGAGTGCGCTCGAGTCCGGTGCGGACGACTACGTCACCAAACCCTTCAGCCCCCCCGAGCTGGTAGCGCGCGTGCGGGCGGTACTGCGGCGCACCACTGAGGGACACCCGCAGGGCTCGATCACGCTCGGCGGTTTGTCGTTGGATCCGGCCACGCGCGAGGTCACCGTCGACGGGACGCAGGTGCATCTCACCGCCAAGGAGTTCGATCTGCTGCATGTGCTCATGCGGGAACCTGGAGTCGTGATGACCCGCCAGCAGTTGCTGGAGGCCGCGTGGGGCTTCGCTGAATACGTGGACGAGCGGGGAGTCGACGTGCACATCCGCCACATCCGTGAGAAGCTCGGTGACGACGCCAGCGTGCCGAGGTTCATCGAGACGCTTCGCGGGGTCGGCTACCGGGCGATCAAGGACGCGTGATGGCAGTCGCGCGGCACACGAGCTGGACGGTCACGCGCCGGACCCGGCTGGCGCTGGTCGGTGTGGCAGCAGCGTCGATCACCATCGCCGTCGGCCTGCTCTACGTCGCCTGGCTGCAGCAGACGGTGGCCATGCGCACGGAGGAGCTGTCACGACAGGTGTACGCCATCGCCGCGGGGATGCCCGCGGGAGGCGAGATCGACTTCACGGCCGACGTCCCGCTGAGCAGCCTGCGCGCACAGCTCTTCGAGGTGGAAGCGGACCTGATCGGGACACGCCTGGTGCTCGCGGACGCCGATGGTCGCGTGCTTGTCTCTTCCGACTCCGACGACGGCATCGAACGTTACGACCTCGAGGCGCTCACGGGGGAGGCGGACGATCGCGGCTTGCGAACGGGGGTGAGGCCGCTCCCGAACGCCGGGCGGGTGATCGTGGTCGCCGCATCCGTCGATGGTGTGCCAGCTGACGGTAATCTCATCGCCATCCAGCCGCTCGGCGAGCTCGCGGCGCTGCAACGAACGGGGAGCATCGTCGTCGTGGCGGTCGCGGTCGTGGCATTGGCCGGCGCCTGGCTGATCGGTACTGTCGTCGCTCGCCGGGTGACGGCGCCGCTCCTTCGCCTCAGAGAGGGCGCCGAGGCGATCACAGCAGGGTCCTGGGGCCATCAGGTGACAGTCGAGGGCGACGAGGAGATCGCGGCCCTCGCCCGGTCGTTCAACACGATGTCCTCGCGAGTCGAGGCCGCCTACAACGCACAGCGGGACTTCGTGGGCGATGTGTCGCATGAACTCCGGACGCCGATCACGTCTATCCAGGGGTTCGCCGGGGCATTGCTCGACGGCATGGCGCCGTCCGACGAACAGCGCGAGCGCTACCTGCACATCATCAAGCAGGAGTCGGTACGGCTCATGGAGCTGACCGGGACGATGCTGGAGCTGGCCGACCTCGACTCGGGGCGGGTGGTGGTGGCGAAGGAGCGGGTGGACACGGCAGCGCTCGCCGAGGCACTCCACGCGCGCTACGACGGGCCTGCGTTCGAGGCGCGAACGGCACTTGAGATCGCCGACCTCGGCAGCGACGGCGAGCCGCGGGCCGATGAGTGGCGGGTGCTGCAGGTCGCCTCCGCACTTGTTGGCAACGCGCTTGCATACACACCACGAGGTGGAGTTGTGCGCGTCAGCTCGCATGTCACTGGCGCCACTTGGGAGCTGTGCGTCGAGGACTCCGGACCGGGTGTGCCGGTGGCGGATCGGGACCGCGTCTTCGAGCGCTTCGCGCGGCTCGACAGGAGCAGAACGTCATCCACCGGCGGATTCGGACTCGGGCTGCCCATCTGCCGGAGGTTGGTCGAGGCGATGGGTGGCACGATGCGTGTCGGCGACTCGGCGCTCGGCGGAGCCAGCTTCTGCGTGACGCTCGAAGCCGAGACCCAGGCGGAGGGAGCTTAACCGTATCTCAACGTGCGCTCCACGCAGCGTCAACCCGTGGGGTCGATAGTGAACGTGTTAGATGAGATGGCCGGGCGCGTAAGGCGCTGGTATCGATGGGGTGAGTGCAGATGAGCAGATCGATGAAGACCATGTCAGCCGGCATCACCGTGTTGCTGGTGATAGCGCTGATACTGCCTGCCGCCGCATTCGGATGGCAGGGTTCCACGGGCGCGTACGGTGATGGAGAGGTTTCCGGCGGCGGTGGCAGCTTCGGTCCCGTGGCCGCCGCAGGAACCGCCGGCGACGCGCTTCGGACACGCGTCGAGACTGCGCTGCAGCGCAGGGCACAGCGGTTCGACCAGGCGCTTCAGACGATGGAGCGGCGCCGCGAGCGGATCATGGAACTCGCCGGTGTGGTCGAGCAGGCGGGTGGCGACGTGGCCCGGGTGCGTGAGATGCTCCAGGAGTGCGAGCAGCTCATGACGCAGGCGCGCGAGCAGGAGCAGACCGCAGCAGAGATGTTCCGCGGAGTGCCCGACGCCGCCTACCCGCGCGGCGCGTTCGTACAGGCTCGTGTTCAGGCCCGAACCGCCGTCGCTACGATGAACCAGGCACGGATCCAGCTCAGTGAGGCCGCGAGATTGCTGCGTGGCATCGCCGAGGACCTGGACGAGGGGACGGACGTCTAATGGCGCGGATGTTCGCTGCGGTCGTTGCGCTGTCGCTTGTGATGGTGGCTGTGACCGGATGCAGCAGCCCTGATGCGGCTGACGAGGCGACCTCTCGCGAGGCCGCCTCGTCATCGGCTGCCGTCGAGGACACCGCGACTTCCGATGTGCCAGCCGCAACGGGCGACGATGCGACAGCTGATGGCAGCGGCGCCTCCACCGGCTCGGGAACGAGCATCTCGCCCTCCGAGCAAGACGAACTAGCGGCCGAGCTCGCCGCGATCGAGCGTGAGCTCGACGCGATGGCGCTTCCGGATGACACCGACTTCAGCGAGATCGAGGGGGCCCTGCAGTAGGGCGTGGTCGGAGCGGTCCGGCAGACACAAAGAGCGCGTCCCGTCGGGGACGCGCTCTTTGTGTTCGGTAGTCGCGGACTCTACAGGTACTGCCAGACGTCGTCGATCCCCGCGTCGCTCGCGGGGATGCATTCGGTGATCGTGCGGTCGTACGTGCCCGTCTCCGGGTTGATGAGGCGCAGGTCCACCGTCTCGGGGTCCACGAGCCACCGGCCTTCGGCATCGATCACGCGCTTCACGCGGGGGCGCAGGAGGTCATCCTTGTTCACGCGGAACACCACCGCGGTCGACTTGTCGTCTAGCGTGACGACGGCGCCCATCGGGTAGATGCCCAGCATCGCCACGAGCGCCTTGGTGACGCTCGGGTCGTACGCCTTGGCCCGGCCCTGCATCAGCACGGCGAGCGCCTTGTCCGGGCGGATCTCGCGCCGGAACGGACGACGCGTGGTCATCGCGTCGTACGCATCGCACAGCGCGACCACCTTGGAGAACAGGTGCTGCTCCTGCGGTGCGCTCGGTGCGGGATAGCCCTGCAGGTCGTGACGCTGGTGGTGCTCGTATGCCACCACCATCGGCATCTGGTCGACGAGCTGGATGCGCTTGAGCAGGTCGGCGCCTTCGGTCGTGTGGCTCTTCACGATCTGCCACTCATCGGCCGTCAGCGGGCCCTCCTTGTTGAGGATGTCCTCCGGGATGCGGACCTTGCCGAGGTCGTAGAGCAGCGCCGACAGGCCGAGTGACTTGAGCGACTCACCGTCCAGACCGAGCGACGCGCCGAGTGAGATCGAGATGATGCACACGTTGAGCGAGTGGTTGAGCGTGTAGTCGTCATGTCCCTTGATGGCGGTGAGGCCGAGGATGGCCGCAGGATCCTTGAACAGCGTGTCGAGCAAGGCGCTGACCATGTGCTGCAGCGGTTCGATCTCGAACACCTTGCCGAGCTTGGCCTGGGTCTCGACGTCGCGCATGAGGGTCACGCCACGGTCGTAGGTCTCCTTGCCGGCGGCCTTGTTCGCCCGCTCCTCGGCCTCGCGTACCGGGTCGTCGAGATCAGTGGTCTCGGCAACGGTGACGTTCGATGCGCCAAGGCTCTCGAGGAACGTTCGGGCCTGATCGATCGTGGTGATCTCGGTGGCGTTGACCATCGCGGCGATCGCCGACGCATCGACGGGCGTGAAGCCGAACGACAGCGTGATCGCCGAGACCCCGCGCGCCAGCAGGTCTTCGATCAGCTTGCGGTACGTGACGCTCTCCTCGGGGAGGACCTGGTTCTCGATGAAGAGGGTCGCCTTGTAGACGTTCACGGTGACCTCTTCGAATCCGAGGTCCATGATGGCGGATACGGCGTCCGCGAACTCCTGCATCGACTGCACCACCAGTGGATGGCTTGCCGGATACAGCGCGGCGTTGTTCAGCGCCACGGCCAGTGCGCGGGCGACGCTGCGCGCGGCATCGAGGCGCTTGGCGGTGGCAAAGGGGGCCCGTGCCGCAGGTGCGGCGAGCGTTGCGATCTCCTCCGCTGTCTCGAGGCGCTCCGTGTTGTCGGTCACTCCGAATCCCCCTTCGGTCATGTCTTCTCGTCACTCCAGCGATTCGAGTACCCGCTGCGCGAGGTAGCGCAGCTCCCTGTTCTTCTTACCGATGATGAACCCTCGATGGGCGAGTCGGCGCAATACGGGCACGGCCTGGGGCGAATGTAGAGACTCCAGGCTCTTAAGTACTTCTTTCTTGAGCTCGTAGTTCCTCTCGAAAAGGCTCACTTCGGCCATGATCCTCATCAGGGCAGGAAGCGCCTCCGTGTTTCCCGTTCGGCCGATCTCACGTGCGGCGACACGCCGCGTCCCGGGATCCCAGTGCGCGAGTGCCTTCATCAGCAGCTGCGTGCTCTCGCTGCTCGGGCTGTCGGCGAGTGCGATGACAGCGGATTCGCGCACGCGGCCGTCCAGGTGCTCGAGGCCCGCCGCGATGGTGGGCGCAAGCCGCCTCGACCCCATCGACCCGAGCAGTCGCAGCACCGCCGAGGCCGACCGGGCATCTCCCGCGCGCAGCACGCGGCCGGCCGCGGGGGCGATACTCTCTGGCATCTCCGCCGCCGAGGGCAACAGGTTTGCCCGCTGCAGCTCACTCGCACTGAGGTACACCGTCACGAGCGCCTCGGCACCCGCAGGTCCGGCCTCCCGGAGCAGGGTGCGCGCCGCGGTGTTCGCCGGGTCGGTCGCCAGCCTGTGCGCGCACGACTCCAGCAGCGCCGGCTCGACGAGCGCGGCGTGGGCGCTTTGAACGGCTGCCGAGAGCGCGGGGTTCTCACCCAGCGTGCGAATCAGGGCGGCGGCGCTCGCCAGCTCCTCGAGAGCGCCGAGGTTCGCTGCCGGCTTGATGGCCTCGGTGACGGCCTTCACGCTGTCCTCGCTCGGTCGATCGTGTGCCATCTGGAGCGTGGTCGACAGTCCGCGGGCAGCGGCGGAGTACGCCGTCGTTGCGTGCACCAGCGTGCTGATGTGTTCGATGTCCTGCTCGTCGGCCGTCTCGATCTCGTGCACGATGCCGGAGACGTCCGCCTCGGGCGGGACGCCTCGCTCGGCTTCGGTCTGGGGCGACGGGCGCAGCAGGCGCGCGAGCTCCGCCGCGAGTTCGGGCGGGAATTCGATCGCGCCAAGCAGGGAGTCGTTCTCGGCACCCTGGCTTTCGGCAGTCAGACGAAGCAGCCGTGCGAGCGCCGCTGGCGGCATGTGAGCGACCACCTCGAGCATGCCGTCCATCTGCGGCTTACCCTCATCGGCCGGCATCGCCGAGGAGAGCATCCTGAGGCGCGTCTTCTCGTCGAGCAGCATGAGCGCTTCGGCGCACCGGCGCATCGCAAGATCGCGCGCCGCAGGCTCGAGCCGTCCGACCGCTTCTCCGATGAGGTCCTGATCGCCGGTGGCGGGGTCGGCCCACTGCTCGACCGCGCCGGACAGCTCGCGCGCGATGTCTTCGAGCGGTGCGGTCGTGAGGTCCAGCCCGAGGAGCCCCTCCTCAGATGACGCGCGGAGTGTGACTTCGACGACCGCGATGTTGGCGACGCCTGCCGCCAGCAACGCTGAGCGAACGCCTCCTCCGGCGCGCACGGCATGGGCGTCGCCGCCGATCACGTCGAGGAAGCTCGCCACCTCGGACTGCGTGATCCCCGGCGCGATGATCAACTGGCCGACCTGCAGCGCGTGAAGGGTCTCCGCGAGCGCGGCGACTTGCGGCAGGTTCTCTCCGATGGCGGTCTCACCGAGGATGAAGCGACCACGGTCGACCTTGAACTGTACCGGGCCGTTGCTGGCACTCGCCCGTCCGGCCTCGGTGGTGAACCGCGTGATCGCCTGAACGCGCAGCGGACTGGCTGCGGGATAGAGGCGTACGGCACTGATGGCTGCGGACAGCAGCCTGAGCAGGTCCTCGGCAATCGCGGTGACGCCACCGCGCGCGCGATTCACCACGACTCCTCTCGCCCGTCGGCACTAACGGGTATATCGGCAGTGTCGGATTTGTGACGCAGGTGCACATTGGAGCCGAAACGACCGATACTTCATGCGTACCTATATCCTAACCGCTTCCGACGCAACCAGAAGGGTCTTGTGACACTCCAGGGCGAGCAAGAGTACAGACGGCTGGTGGAGGACGAGCTGCGCGCTGTGGGTTTCCTCGAGCCGCCTGTGGAGATCGAGGCGGTCGCTGCCCATCTGGGCGTGCCGATCGTCGCGTTCGACCTGCCCCTGTGGTTCACGGCTGCCCTCATCTACGAGGACGGGTTGCCGATGATCCTCGTCAATGCAGCGCGTCCACAGGCGATCCGGCGCGTCGGCGTCGCGCACCTGCTCGGGCACATCCTTATCGTGATGGCCATGCCGGGTGCCGGGTATCCTCGGGACGCCGGTCCGCACCTGGGGGCCGACTTCATAGCTGCCGAACTCGAAACCCCCGCGTTCATGGTTCGGGACCAGGCGCAGAAGTGGTTCAACGACTACCGCTACCTTGCTGGCCTCTTCGGTGTGACCGAGGTGCGCATGTTCGAATCCATGCGGGATCTCGGGCTGATCAAGAGCAAGGGTGTCATCTGGGAGTACTGAGAGGCGGGCCGACGCCGCCTGCTATCATCAGGGGCGTGTGTGTCCTGCTCACGGTCGGGAGGTCTTGATGCGGACGTCATATGCCATCGGTGTCGACGTCGGGGGCACGCGGATCGCCGCGGGCCTGGTGGAGCGCAAGGGGCGCATGATCAAAGAGGTCCGTGCGCTGACGCCCGCCGACGCCGGACCCTTCGCCGTGGTGGATACGATCATCGATCTCATCGAAGAGGTGGCGGTCACCGTGCATCCCGGGGAGATCGCCGGCATCGGCGTCGGTCTCCCCGCACAGATCGACTTCCTCAAGCAGACGGTGGAGTTCTGCACCAACCTGCCGCTCGCGGGCGTGGACATGCGCTCGCTCATCATGTCGCGCGTGAAGCACTCGGTCACCATCGACAACGACGGCAACTGCGCCGGCATCGGCGAGAGCCGGTTCGGCGCGGCCAAGGGCGTTCGGGATTTCGTGATGATCACACTCGGCACTGGCGTGGGCGGTGCGCTGTTTCTCGACGGTGAGCCGTATCGCGGCTCCCGTGGCCTTGGCGGCGAGATCGGCCACATGGTCGTGCAACTTGACGGTCCGCCGTGCCCGTGCGGCGGCAACGGTCACATCGAGTCCTTCCTCGGCAGGCCTGCCATCGCCGTGCGCGGACGGGCCGCCGCCGAGGAGTACAAAGCGAACGCGATCCGGGCCGAGGCCGGCGGGGACGCCGCGGCAGTGAGCGCCGAAAGCGTGATCAATGCCGCCCTCAAGGGGGATGAGATCGCGCGGGGGATCCTGCTTGACGCCGGTGAGGTGCTGGGTGAAGCCCTCGTCGGCATCGTGAACCTGTTGAACCCGAAACTCATCGTCGTGGGCGGCGGGATCGGCGAGTCGTGCGGCTTTCTCGTGGAGCGCGCCGCCGAAGTCATCGGTGCGAAGGCGCTTGCGGGCCGTCGGGACGTGCGTATGGTGCAGGCCGAGCTCGGCAACGATGCCGGCGTGCTCGGGGCCGCTGCACTCGCGTTCGATGAACATGACTCACGAGAGGGGCTGCACCGATGAGCGCGACCGTCTACTTCGCACCCATGCGCTCGCAGATGAAGCGCAGCATGGTCACGCGCGCGGGAAGCCTGCTCGGTCGGGCAGGACTTGCCGGGGCCATCGCCGAGAACGACCTCGTGGCTGTGAAGATGCACTTCGGCGAGCAGGGCAACACCGGCTTCGTGCACCCCATCTACATCCGCGAGATCGTGAAGCGCATCCGCGCAGCGAACGGCAGACCGTTCCTGACCGACGCCAACACGCTCTACAGCGGCCAGCGGGCGAACGCTGTGGACCATCTGACGTGCGCGATACACAATGGCTTCTCGTTCGCCACCGTGGAGGCGCCGCTCGTCATCGCCGACGGGCTCGACGGGCGCGAGGCGGTGGATGTGCCGGTTCGCGGACGACACTTCGAGAGCGTGCGCATCGGCGCGGCGGCGGTCCATGCTGACGCGATGGTGGTCGTGACACACGTGAAGGGGCATGAGGCCACCGGCTTCGGCGGAGCTCTCAAGAACGTGGGCATGGGGCTCGGGTGCCGCTCGGCCAAGCAGCGCATGCACGCCGATTTCAGGCCTGAGGTCACGGCCGAGACCTGCACGGCGTGTGGGCGCTGCGTGAAGTGGTGCCCGGTCAACGCCATCACCATCGGCCCTGATCGGGTTGCCGAGGTCGACTACGCCGTCTGCTACGGCTGCGGCGAGTGCGTGGCGGCGTGTCCGTACGGTGCGATCGCGACGCAGTGGAAGACCGACGCCACCGGGCTGCAGGAGAAGATCGTCGAGCATGTGGCGGGTGCACTCGCAGGCAAGGAGGGCAAGGTCGTGTATCTTTCGTTCGTCACGGCCGTCTCACCCGACTGCGACTGCTGGAGCTTCTCGGACGCACCGATCGTGCCGGACCTGGGCGTGCTCGCCTCGACAGACATCGTGGCGATCGAGCAGGCCGCCTACGATATGATCAACGCCGCACCCGGGCTTGCAGGCTCGCGCGGAGAGGGCATGGGGGCCGGGAGCGACAAGTTCTCGGCGATCACGGGCGTGGACGGCACGCACGCGATAGCCTATGCCGAGGAGATGGGTTTGGGTACAAGGACCTACGAACTGGTCACAGTGGACTAGACGGTCTCGAGCCGTCACCGCGGACAGGAGCCATCGAGTGGACTACTTCGGCATCCTCAAGAAGGCGTGGAACGTCACCTGGAAGTACAAGATGCTCTGGGTGCTCGGCCTGTTCGCCGGCGCGGGCAGCGGGGGCAGTTCGATCGGGGGAAGCAGCAACTACTCGGGCAACACCGGCGCTGGCTCCTCCCCATCGGTGGACCAGCTCACTCGCTGGGCCACCGAGAACGTTGCGCTCATCGCGGTCGCCGTCGGCCTGCTGGTGGTCATCGGCGTCGTGTGGTGGATCCTCTCGATCGCTGCGCAGGGCGGCCTGGTGCATGGTGCGAACGAAGCCGCCGAAGGCCGTACGCCGTCACTCAAGGCGTCCTGGGGTGTCGGCTTCGCGCGCTGGGGCCGAACGTTCATGATCGGCTTTGTGCTCGGTATCCCGGTGGCCGTGGTCGCCGTGGTGATGTCGCTCGTACTCGTTGCGATGATCGGCGGCGGTGCCGCGACGGGCGACGAGGCTGCCATCGGCGCCGCGCTGGCCGGTGGCATGTGTCTCGTCTTGCCGATCTTCGTCGTGCTCATCATCGCGATCAGCCTCATCATCGGCATCGTCTACCAACTCGCGCTGCGCTACGGCGTGCTTGACGATGTCACCTTCGGCCAGGCCATCAAGCGCGGTTGGGACGACCTGTGGGCCAAGCGCGGTGCCTTCGTGATGTTCCTCGTGATGCTCCTCCCGGGCTTCGCGATCGGCATGATCATGCTGCTCTTCACGCTGCCGTTCATGGTGCCGGCGATCGCGTTCGCGTTCGCCGAGAAGTTCGTCATGGCCGGTGCGATGTTCGTGCTGATGGCGCTCGTCGCGCTCGTGCCCAACGCCATCTACGGGACGTTCATGTCGAGCGCGTGGACGATCTTCTTCCGCCAGATGACCGGCAGGGAGCCGTCCGCCAAGCCGGCGCCCGCGTATGCCCCTCCCGATACGTACAGGGTCGCGCCGGGGGCTCCGCTAGTCGACGTGCCGGCGCCGCCGGTGGTGGAGGCTCCCGAGCCGCCGACGGCGGACGCGGGCTTCACCATCCCTCCCGACGAGGTGCCGCCTGCAGATGTCTGATCCCGTCGGCGTCCTGCTCGTCTGCGCCACGCCTATCGGGAACCTGGGCGACGTGACGCTGCGGGTGTTGGACGCCCTCAGGACCGCTGACATCATCCAGGCCGAGGACACGCGTGTCACGCGCAAGCTGCTGTCACGCTACGACATCCACACCCCGCTCGAGCCGTATCACGAGCACAACCGGCTTGCCCGGACGCCGGAGCTCGTGGAGCGGATCGAGCGGGGTGAACGGATCGCGCTGGTCTCGGACGCAGGGACTCCCGGTGTCTCCGATCCGGGTGAGCACCTGGTGGACGCATGCCTCGACGCGGGTGTTCGTGTGGACGTGTTGCCCGGCCCCTCGGCTATCCTCACGGCGCTCGTCGCCAGCGGTCTGACTACCGACGCCTTCTACTTCGGCGGATTCCTGCCCCGGAAGGCGGGGGAGCGGTCCCGTGCGCTCGAAGTGCTTGCGACCCTCGACGCCACGCTGATCTTCTACGAGTCACCCGGCCGTACGGCCGCTACGCTCGCATCACTCGCCGAGGCGTATCCCGGCCGGCAGGCCGCGCTTGCCCGCGAGCTCACGAAACTGCACGAGGAGGTCGCGCGGGCCGAGGTGGGCGAGCTGGCGCAGCGGTTCGCCGAGCGCGAGCTGAAGGGCGAGGTCGTGCTGCTTGTGGGGCCGCCCGTCGAGCAGCAGCAACTCACGCTCGATGAGGGCGCGGTCCGGGAGCGTCTGGATGTCCTCACGGGCGACGGCGTGTCGCGCAAGGACGCGGTCCGGCAGGTTGCCGCCGATCTGGGGCTGCCGCGGAACGAGGTCTACCGGGTGTCGCTTGGCAAGTAGCGCTTCACTTCTTCTTGATCTCCGCGATGCACGCTGCACACACGGGTCGGTCCTTGACCGCGCGAACATCCTGTTCGCTCCCGCAGAGCACGCACGATTCGCGGAACTTCTCAAGGATGATCCGCTCGCCGTCCACCGAGATCGAGATCGGGTCCTTCACATGGATCCCGAGCGTGCGGCGGAGCTCCATCGGGATGACGATGCGGCCGAGGTCGTCCACGCGTCGGACGATGCCGGTGTCGTTCATGGGACCAACTCCTTAGGCCTGAGGCGCACCGCTCAGGGTGCGGTATCATGAAAAGTCACCAGAGAACCCTTCTCTGCTTCCATAAATACCCATCTTGAAGAAGAGGTAACAGCCGGTGGGCCGAACACCGTTCTATGTCACAACTCCCATCTACTACGTGAATGCTGAACCGCACCTCGGCACGGCGTACACGACCATCGCGGCAGACGCGATCGCGCGGTACCGCCGCATGACCGGCCACGATGTGCGCTTCCTCACCGGTCTCGATGAGCACGGGCAGAAGATTGCACAGGCCGCCGAGGAGCACGGCATGAGCCCGCAGGCGTGGGTGGATTCGATCGCACCCACGTTCACCGACGCGTGGAAGATGCTCGGCATCTCCAACGACGACTTCATCCGCACCACCGAGGAGCGCCACAAGCGCGGCGTGGCTGCCTTCTGGACGAAGCTCCACGACGAGGGCTGGCTCTACCAGGGGCACTACGAGGGCTGGTACTGCGTGCCGGACGAGACGTTCTGGACCGAGGACCAGCTCGAGGACGGCAAGTGTCCGCAGTGCGGGCGCGAGGTGCAGCACATCCGCGAGGACAACTGGTTCTTCAAGCTCTCCGAGTTCGGCGAGAGGCTGCTTGAGTTCTACGCTGCCAACCCGGAGTTCGTGCAGCCCGACACGCGCCGCAACGAGGTCGTCTCGTTCGTCACCGGCGGCCTCAAGGACCTCTCGATCTCGCGCACCAACTTCACGTGGGGTGTGCCGCTCCCGTTTGCCGAAGGTCACGTCACGTACGTGTGGATCGACGCGCTCCTCAACTACATCACCGCGCTCGGCTACGGCAGCGACGACCCGACCGAGCAGGAGCGGTTCGCGCGCTACTGGCCGGCCGACTACCACTTCGTGGGCAAGGACATCATCCGCTTCCACTGCGTGATCTGGCCGGCGATGCTCATGGCCGCCGGTATCGAGCCGCCGAAGCAGGTGTTCGCACACGGCTTCCTGCTCACCAAGGGCGAGAAGATGAGCAAGTCCAAGGGCAACGCGCAGACGCCGGCGAGTCTCGTGGAGCGTTTCGGCGTGGACGCGTACCGTTACTACTTCCTGCGCGACGTCGCCTTCGGCCACGACGGCTCGATCTCGATGGAGGGCATGGTCCAGCGCTACAACGGGGATCTGGCGAACGACTGGGGCAACCTGTGCTCGCGGCTCTTCAACATGACCGAGAAGTACTTCGACGGTCTCGCGCCAGCCGCGCCCGACATCGCGGATGAGACCGCCGAAGACGAGACCATGCGCGCGATCGCCGGTTCGCTGCCCGAGACGTACGAGGACCACATGCGGCGCCTCGACTACTCGGCGGGGCTCGAGAGCGCGTGGGAGCTCATCAAGTTCGCGAACCGATACATCGAGAACAGCGCGCCATGGACGCTCGCCAAGGAGGGCGACACCGCGCGACTCGCCGCCGTGCTCTACAACGCGCTCGAGGCCGTGCGCATCGCGGCGCTCTTCACCGCGCCGGTGATGCCGAACACCTCTGCCGAGGTCTGGCGCCGGCTCGGGCTTGGTGACATCACGGCAGTCACCGACATTCTTGCCGCCGCCGAGTGGGGCGGGCTGGCCGAGGGTTCGCCGGTCACCAAGGGCGAGGCGCTCTTCCCGCGCATCTACGACGAGGAGTAGGCACACCCGCACTCCTGAAGGGAGGACGGCCGTGGTTGAATCGCTGCCGACGCTGCCCGATCTCGGCGCTCCGAGTGCGGACGCGCACGCACATCTCGACATGCTCGAGCGTCCTGCCTTGGCGCTCGCACGCGCCGCGCGGGCGGGCATCGAGCTTGTGGCCACGGTGGTCGATCTGAGCGAGGATCCCGAGACCACCCTCGGCGGGCTGGACGGCTGGCTTGTGGAGGCCGCGGCGTTGTTGGAGCCCTTCGGCCTGATGCCTCCCGAGGTGCGGCTGATCGTCGGTTGGCATCCGCACAACGCCAAGGAGGGCGACGAGGCGATGCTGGCGCGCCTGCGTGAGCTGGCGGGTGATCCGCGCGTGGGTGGCGTCGGCGAACTCGGCCTCGACTTCCACTACGACCACTCGCCGCGGGACGATCAGCGCGCGTGGTTCCGGCGTCACCTCCAGCTCGCGCACGAGGTGGGGCTGCCGGTGGAGATCCACCTGCGCGAGGCGCACGAAGAGGGCATCGATCTCCTGCGGGAGGTCGGCGCACCCGAGGCCGGCTGCATCATTCACTGTTTCACCGAGGGACCGGACCTTGCGGAGCGTTTCCTGGAACTCGGCTGCCACATCTCCTTCGCCGGGCCGGTGACCTTCAAGAAGGCCGAGGCCCTGCGCGAGGCCGCTCGCCTCGTGCCGCTCGACCGGCTGCTCGTGGAGACCGACTGCCCGTTCCTCGCCCCCGAGCCCTATCGCGGCCGGCGCAACGAGCCCGCCTTCGCGGTGCTGAACGCCGCCGCCGTCGCCGCCGCCAAGGGCATCGAACCTGTCGACGTGGCCGCCGCTGCCCTCGCCAACGCGCGCGCCCTCTTCGCGCGGGAGCACGCACGGTGAGCCGCATCCCCATCATCCTCGGCATCGCCGGCAGTCCGCGCCGGTTCGGCAACAGCGACCGGCTCCTCGAGGCGGCGCTCTCCGGCGCGCGCGAGGCGGGCGCCGAGGTCCGCACACTGGTGGCCGCCGACGCGGGGATCCGTCATTGCCTCGGCTGCAATGCGTGCTCGCTCAATGGCGAGTGCATCCAGCATGATGGGGGACCGGCGCTCTATGCGGCGATCGACGCGGCCGACGCGATCATCGTCGCGACCCCGGTCTACTTCGCGGGGGTGCCGGGCGTACTCAAGTCGCTCCTCGATCGGATGCAGCCGTACTGGGCTCGCACGCACGTCCTCAAGCGGCCGAGACCGGCCCGTCGGCCAGGTGCCATCTTGATTGCACGCGGTGGGGGCGATCCGTACGGCTTCGAGCATGCTGAGGCCACGGTGCGCAGCGTCCTCGCTGTCCTCGACATCGACGTTCTCGACGTTCTGGCGACTCCCGACGTCGATCGCCCTGCGGATCTCGAGACGCATCCCGAGGTTCTCGAGCGGGCGCACGCTCTGGGCGCTACTGTGGCCGACGAGGCATTCCGGCGCGTTCGGGAGCGCTAGCGCCGCTCGTCGGCGGTCAGCTCCTGGGCCCATCGTCTGAATGCTGCCGTTCGTCGGTTTCGAGCGGCGCTCCGTGGCCGGGTCCGGTGCGATGGGCTACACTTCGGGGGTCGCACTCTGACATCGAACTGTAACCAGTCGAAAGGCTGATATGCGCAAGCTGGTTCAGCCGGCCCGCCTTCTGAAGACCCCACACATCGCCGCAATCGTCGTCGCAGTCGTCGCAGTCTCACTCACCGCATCGGGGCTCTTATGGGCCAGGAAGGGCGTCACCGTCGTTGTCGACGGCAGGACTGCCTACCATACGACCGAGGCCGAGACCGTCTCGCAGGTGCTCGATGAGATCGATATCGAGCTTGGCGAAGGCGACGTCGTGAGCCCGTTGCCGGAGTCTCTCGTGAGCGACGGCACCGAGATCGTCGTACGCCAGGCGGTCCCGGTCAGGATCGACTGCAACGGAGCGCCTATCGAGGTCAACGTCATCGGTTCGACGGTGGCCGACGCACTCGTCGCCGCCGGCATCGACCCCTCCGGGGGCGTCCACGTAACGCCGCCGGTCGAGGCGGAGCTCTCCGAAGACATGACCATCACGGCCACGGATGTCTTCGTGCGCATCGTGCGCGAGGCTGGAGAGATTCCCTTCGCGACGATCGAGGAGCAGGACCCGACGCTTCTGGAGGGCAAGAAGCGCGTGGCGCAAGAGGGCGCGCCCGGGGCTGGTGTGAGCATCTACGAGGTCCTGATGGTGGGCGACGCCGAGACCACTCGTACCGTCAAAGCCCAGGAGGTCGTCGTTGCGCCGGTCGACCGCATCGTGAAGGTCGGCACGCGTGCGCCGGTGAGCCGATTCGGCGGCAGTGCGTATCTCAGGCCGGGCGCGAACGCTTCGGCCGCGCCGCCCTCGGCGGGCACCCAGCTCGCGGTGGTCGCCACGGCCTACACCCCGTGGGATCCCGGCTGCGGTGGTATCGGCGTCATCGAGCGCCGTCTTGCGCGCTACGGTGTGCCCGAGGGTTGGGGCATCATCGCGGTCGACCCATCGGTCATCCCGCTCGGCACCACGCTCTACGTGCCCGGATACGGCTACGGGATAGCGGCCGACACCGGTGGTGCCATCAAGGGCAATCGCATCGATGTCTGCTACTGGACCGGCGGCGAGGCTCCGTCCACGATCGCGTCGCGCAACTGGGGTCGTCGCACCGTCACGATCACCATCGTCGAGTAGTCTCGAGGCCCGCGGTGCCTCACTCGAGTCTGGCCAGTCCCTCGGCCACCATCAGCGTACTCAAGCGCCACGGACTGTACACACGCAAGTCACTCGGACAGCACTTCCTTATCGACGACAACGTCGTCCGGCGCATCGTGGATCTTGCCGGTCTGGCGCCGGGTGAACCGGTGCTCGAGGTCGGACCCGGCATCGGGACACTCACCGACGCGCTGCTCGGCATGTCCTCACCGGTGGTGGCGGTCGAGTATGATACGCGGTTGCTGCCCGTCCTCGAGGAGCTGTCGCGCCCGACCGGTGTGCTCACGGTGGTGCACGCCGATGCCGTCACCGTGGAGGTCGAGCGGCTGATGACGCCGGCAGGACCGCCGGTCGCGCTCGTCGCGAACCTGCCGTATGCGGTGGCGGCAACGGTCGTGCTCCGCTTCTTCCAGGAGGTCCCGTCGCTCACGCGAGCAGTGGTGATGGTGCAGTCCGAGGTAGCCGACAGGATGAGCGCCGCGCCGGGGACGAAGGCGTACGGTGCCTACACGGTGAAGCTCGGACTGCACGCGACGCCGGGTGCGCGGTTCGCGGTGCCGAGGTCGTGCTTCCTGCCGCCGCCCCGTGTCGACTCGGCGGTGATCCGTCTCGATCGCGCCGGTCGCGGTCTCGAGCCGGAATCCCTTGCCGCCGCCGCCCGGGCGGCCGACGCGGCGTTCACACAGAGGCGCAAGACGCTGCGCAACTCGCTGGGTGCTGGCCTGGGAATCAGCCCCGCCGAGGCGTCGGCGCTGCTCGAGCAGGCGGGTATCGACGGGTCCGTGCGCGCCGAGAATGTCAGTGTCGAGGAGTATATACGGCTCGGCGGCATCCTCCGGGAGCGCGGTCACTGAGATTGCGTTTCCCCTGGTAGTTCTGTATACTAACGACCTTCGAGGAGGTTGATGCATGGATACCATGAACCAGGTTCAGGTAGTTGGACGTATACGTTCAGACCTCGAGTCCATGATGGGCTCTCGCATGAAGCTCAAGGCGAACATGGGCCGTTCCAAGGTTCTCGAGAGGGAGGGCGTGCTCGAGCAGACGCACCCGAGTCTCTTCGTCCTCAAGATCGACGAGAAGCGCGGGCGCACCGCCCGGGTCTCGTACAGCTATGTCGATATCCTCACAGGAACGGTCGAGTTGACCCACTGCGAAACGGGCGAGTGCATCTTCCCGTGGCTCAACTAATCCGAGACGTCGCACTTCATATGCAACAACGTGCGCGGGGCATCTCTGCCCCGCGCGTCGCGTTTCCGGGAGCGCTGCTCCCATGAGACTCCGTATCCTCGCTCCGGCGAAGGTCAATCTCCACCTGGCAGTGGGCGTCGCCGGGCCTGATGGCTACCACCCCGTCGAGACGATCCTTCAAGCCCTGACCCTGCACGACGAGATCGAGATCTCGACGGGCGGCCCGTCGTTTCTGTGCGAACCGGACCTCGGACTTCCTGCCGCAGAGAATCTCGCGTGGCGCGCGGCGCACGCTATGGCCGACCGGTTCGATCAGTCCCTCGACCTGGCTGTCTCGGTGGAGAAGCACATCCCGTCGGGGGCGGGACTCGGGGGGGCGAGCGCCGATGCCGCGGCTGTCATCGTGGGGCTTGCCCAATACTGGGGCATCGACCGCGCCGATGTCCGGCTGAGTGTGGTCGCTCGCTCCCTCGGTGCGGACGTGCCGTTCTTCCTCGAGGGCGGCGCTGCCGTGTTCGGGGACAGAGGAGATGTGCTCACCCGGCGCGTACGCTCGCTCGAGGCGCCCATCGTTGTGATCAAGCCATCCGAAGCGGTGCCCACCGCGCTCGCCTACGAGGCGTTCGACCGGCTCGGCCACGTCACATCCCCGGGCGTCAAGGACCTCGTGCGTGCGCTCGATGCCGGGGACGTGCACGAGGTGGCCGGGCGACTCCATAACGCGATGACCGCGTCCTCGGTGGGCCTCGTGCCCGCGATCGCCGGGGCGCTCGAGTTCGTCCGCTCGGCACCGGGCGTGATGGGAGCGACCATGGCCGGCAGCGGCTCAGCCGTCTTCGGCATCTGTGAGGACGATCAGGCGGCAGAGGCGTGTGCGGCGCGTGCGCGCGATATGGAGTACTGGTCGGTCGCCACGCGAACACATCCGGCGGGGTGCGAGAGCGAGCCGTTCTGAGGCCGTTCGGCGTGCAGGGAAGCACGTGACCATGTCGAAGTACATCCCCAAGGGGCAGTGCACGACATGGGGGCCGAACATGGATATCACGAAAGTCACACTCCGCCCGGTGGCGATGAACAAGGTCTGCGCGATCGCGAGCATCGTCATCGACGATGTCTTCGTCGTGCATGATTTGCGCGTGGTCAACGGCGACAAGGGTCTGTTCGTCGCGATGCCGTCCCGCAAGCTACCCAGTGGCGAGTTCCGCGACATCTGTCATCCGATCAACTCGGACGCGCGACAGCACATCCAGGACGCGGTCCTCGCGGAGTTCGAGGCCGAAGGCGGGATCGCGGCGTTCGAGACCGCCGCCGCGGAGTTGCCCGCGTAGCGCGCGGAGCATCCTGGTCCCTGTGGTATACTCCCTGCGCTCGTGAAGCGGCGTTCGCCTGCCGTTTCTCACGGGGCGTTGGGGCGTAGCCAAGCGGTAAGGCAGCGGACTTTGGATCCGCCATCCGTAGGTTCGAATCCTACCGCCCCAGCCACCGCAATCAGACGGAACCGCGTCGGATGAGACGAAGGGATTCCGATGGGTACGACCGCCCTCATCCTCGCAGCCGGCGAGGGCACCCGCATGAAGTCCGCGCTGCCGAAGGTCGCGCATCGCATCCTGGGCTTGCCCATGGTGACTCACGTCGTTCGCGCCACCCGCGCAGCAGGGGTCGAGCGCGTGGTGGTGGTGACCGGCCACGGCGCGCACACGGTCGAGGCGCTGCTGGCGGATAGCGGTGTCGAGTTCGTGAGGCAGGAGGAACAGCACGGCACGGGGCACGCGGTGCTGTGCGCGGAGCCACTGCTCAGGGGCCATGACGGTTCGCTCCTGGTCATCGCCGGTGACTGCCCGCTGTTCACGCCGGAGACGCTCGCCGCACTGATCGCCGAGCGGGAGCGCGAGGGCGCCGCGGCCGTGGTGCTGACGACGAGACTGGCCGATCCCACCGGATACGGCCGCATCGTCCGCGCTGGCATCGGCGGCATCACGGCGATCGTCGAGGACCGCGACCTCAAGCCCGAACAGCGGCGGATCACCGAGATCAACACGAGCACGTACTGCTTCGATTCCCACGCGCTCTTCGGACATCTTCGGAAGCTCGAGAACGCCAACGCGCAGGGCGAGTACTACCTCACCGACATGATCGGCGTCCTGCGTGGCGAGGGGCTGACGGTGGGTGCCCTTGAGGCGGCCGATGCGACGGAGACCCTCGGTATCAACTCGCGCGTACAGCTCGCCGAGGCGGCGCGGGTCCTGCAGCGGCGCATCAACGAGCGACACATGCTCGCCGGGGTCACTATGACCGCGCCGGAGCTCGTGTGGGTCGGACCGGACGTTCGCCTCGGCCGGGACGTCGTGATCGAGCCGATGACCGCACTGATGGGCTCGACAACGGTAGGCGACGACTGCCTTCTGGGTCCCGGCGCGCGCATCACCGACGCCACCCTGGGCAGGCGATGCATCGTGGACTCGTCGATCATCGAGGGCGGCGTGCTCGCGGATGGAGCGACTGTCGGGCCGTACGCGCACATCCGTTCGGATACCGATACTGGCAGCGACGCCCCACAGGGCGGCGGGTACGGTACCCTGTAGGGGCGACGATGCACGCGAGCACATGGGCCACGTCACGCATCACGACGGCTGAGGGAGCGACAGCGCAATGATCTCCGCACCAGGCAAGCGCATGATGGTCTTCTCCGGCACGCACAACCACGAGCTGTCGGAGGACGTCGCCCGGCACCTTGGCGTCGAACTGGGGAATATCAAGATCTCCGAGTTCGCCAACGGCGAGATCTACGTCCGCTACCTGGAGAGCGTGCGCGGTGCGGATATCTTCCTGGTGCAGTCGATGTGCCAGCCGGTGAACGCCGCGCTTATGGAGCTGCTGATCATGATCGATGCGGCCAAGCGCGCCAGCGCCCGGTGCATCACCGCGGTCGTCCCGCACTACGCCTATGCGCGCCAGGATAAGAAGTCGGCAGCACGCGAGCCCATCACGGCGAAGCTCGTCGCGGACCTGCTCACGGTCGCGGGGGCCGAGCGCGTGATCGCGATGGACCTGCACCAAGGTCAGATCCAGGGCTTCTTCAACCAGCCGGTGAACCACCTCACGGCGCTGCCGATCCTCGCCGACTACTTCGAGGGGCTGAACCTCGACGATCTCGTTGTCGTCTCGCCGGATGTCGGCCGCGTGAAGGCCGCCAAGAAGATGGCCGACATGCTCGGTGCAGGACTCGCCATCCTGCACAAAGGGCGGCCGGAGCACAACGTGGCGGAGATCACGCACACGATCGGTGACGTGGAGGGAAAGAACTGCATCATCGCCGACGACATGATCGACACGGCCGGTTCGGTGGCCGAGGGCGCGAAGGCGCTCATCCACAAGGGTGCCGCGAAGGTCTGGGTGACAGCGACCCACGGCCTGTTCTCGCCGCCGGCCTTCGAGCGCATCGAGGTCGCGCCCATCGAGGAGGTCGTGATCACCAACACGCTTCCGATCCCCGATGATCAGCTGCACGGCAAGATCCGCGTATTGTCGGTCGCGCCGCTGTTCGCGCGCGCCATCCAGAACGTGTACAACGATGACTCGGTCTCCGAGTTGTTCGACCCGGATTTCCAGCTCTAGAACAGAGCGCCCGCGCGGCGTGATCACGCCGTCGGCAACCAAGGAGGGAGTACCACATGACGCACGTCGTCAAGCTGAACGCCAAAGTCCGTGAGGTCACCGGCAAGTCCAGCCACAAGCTGGCCCCCGAAGGGCTCATCCCCGCAGTGGTCTACGGGCCGAAGATCGAGACGCAGTCGCTGTCGGTCGATCGCCGCGAATTCGAGCACCTGCTGCACGAGGCGAGCGTCGGCTCGACGCTTGTCGACTTGAGTATCGAGGGCCAGGGCAAGGCGCGCGATGTGATCATCAAGGAAGTGCGCCACGAGGAGATCAAGGGCGCCATACAGCACATCGACTTCTGGGCCGTCGACATGGGCCACACGCTGCAGACCACGGTTGCCATCGACTTCGTCGGCAGTGCCGAAGGCGAGCGCGCAGGTGGCGTGATCATGCACTCGCTCCGCGAGCTGAAGATCGAGGCGCGTCCGAAGGACCTGCCCGAGCACGTCGAGGTGGACGTGTCGGCACTCAACATCGGGGACTCCTTCACCGTAGCTGACCTGGTGGCGCCCGCGGGCGTCACGTTGCTCGATGAGCCCGAGACGGTCATCGCGTCGTGCATGCCGCCGGCGGTCGAGGAAGAGGTTGTGGAAGAGGTTAGCGAGATCACCGAAGTGCCCGAGGTGGGCAAAGAGACCGAAGAGTCCGAGGAGTAGTCAGCACTCGATGGCACGTATCGTGGTTGGGCTCGGCAATCCCGGCCCGGAGTACGAGAACACGCGACACAACGCGGGGTTCATGGTGGTGGATCTGCTCGCCGAGAACCTGCGCGTGAGTTACTGGAAGGACGAGGCCGGCGCGAAGGTCGGCCTCGTCCGTTTCGGTGATGACGACCTCGTGCTCGTGAAGCCCCAGACCTACATGAACCTGTCGGGCAAGGCGATCGCCAAGCTGGCGACGGCATACGACGCCGCGCCGTCCGACATCATCATCGTCCATGACGACCTCGACCTGCCCGAGGAGACCGTGCGCGTCAAGCGCGGTGGCGGCCACGGGGGGCACAACGGCCTGCGGTCGCTCGCCGAGTCACTCGGCACGGGCGACTTCCCCCGCGTACGCCTGGGGATCGGCCGACCGCCCGGACGCCAGGATCCCGCCGACTACGTGCTACAGCCGATGAGCAAGCCGGTTGCCGAGAAGCTTTCGGACATGGTCCCGCACGCCGCTCAAGCGGTGTTGCACGTGCTCGAGCGCGGCCTGGACTCCGCCATGCAGGAGTACAACGCGGGATAGTGGCGCTGCGCGAGGTCGTGAACCACGCCGTGGGAGCTACTTCAGGTAGGTCATCGGATCGACGGGATTGCCGTTGATCCGGACTTCAAAATGCAGGTGAGGGCCGGTCGAGAGACCCGTGCTGCCGACCTTGCCGATCGACTGCCGCCGATCCACGTTCTGACCGACGCTCACAGCGATGCTGCCCGTCTGCATGTGCGCGTAGAGCGTGGCCACACCGTTGCCGTGGTCGATGATCACGCAGTTGCCGTAGCCGCCTCGGTAGCCGGCGTAGATGACCTTGCCGTCGGCGGAGGCCATGATGGCCGCGCCGTTGATGTTCTTCCCGACGGCTCGTCCACCAATGTCGATGCCGGTGTGCAGCTTGTTGTAGCCGAGGATCGGATGGATGCGGTAGCCGAAGGCGGATCCGCCCGTGGGCGTTTGCTCGAAGCCGGGCACGGGAAACGCCATGACGCCGGAGAAGTAGCCCGAGCCGCTGCCGTAGAGCTCGCGGGCGATCTTCGCTGACTCGGCATCCTCAGCCTCGGCCTGTGCGCGCAACCGTGCGGCGTTGGCCTCATTCTCGGCGACGAGGCCCTCCTTCTCGTCTTGCGCCGCCTTCTGAGCGTTGAGCTTGGACTGGTGCTGAGCGCGAAGTGCGAGAAGCTGGTTCTGAACGGCCTCGGCCTCGACCCGCTTCGCATCGACCGCGAGCATGTCGCGCTCGATCTCGGCCTTGCTCTTCTCGATGGAGATGCGGGTGTCCTTGAGCGTTTCCGCGAGGTTCGAGTTCGACTGGATGACGCGCTGGACCATCGTGGTCCGCGTGATGAGATCCTCGATGTTCTTCGCCTCGAGCAGTAGCTCGAAGTAGATGAAGTCCGAGTTCTTGTAGGTGGTCTGCACCCGATCGGCGAGGAGTTCCTGCTGGCGCTCGTACTCCGCCTGGGTGGCTTCGATCTGCGCCTGCTTCGCATCGACCTGGGCCTTGAGGGCGTCGACCTCGGCCTGTAGGCGGGTGGTGCGTTCCACGGCGGCGGCGACATCGTCGACGAGGGCATCGATGTCGATCTGGATCGCGGCGATCGTGGCATCGAGCTGCGCTGCCTCGGCTGCGAGACGGTCCGCCTCGCTCTGTGCCGCTTCCGCGGCCTTCCGTGCATCGCGCGCCGCGTTCTCATGCGCGCGCAGTTCAGCCTCGGTTGCGCCGTTCGCGAGCGGCACGGCGAGGAAGGTGAAGATGAGGGCGAGCGAGAGGATTGCTCTGATAGCGCGGCTACGATGCATGGTGTGTATCCTCCGGGCGGTTTAGTCTGCAGGAAATTGCTCCCGCCGGAAGGCGCTCCAGGCGCGATTCTACCAGCGTAGAGGGGTATAGTGCAAACGAGGCCTGGCGTCAGCGTCGGGCGCGCAGATCAACGAGGAGGGGTTACGCATGAGTGATGATTTCCAGGGCACGCCTCCCACACCCGTCGCACCACCGCCCGTCGCACCACCTACAGGCGGGGACGGGCCGAGCGACACCGGGAAGATACTCGCAGGCATCGGTTACCTGACTGGCATCGTCGCGTTGATCGCTATCTTGATAGAGCCGTATAAGAACGAGAAGTTCGTACGGCTCCATGCGCTTCAGGCGCTTGCGCTCTACGTGGTGATGATCGTTGCGAGCATCCTGAACGTGATACCGCTCGTAGGGCAGATCATCTGGCTGGTCGCCTGGATCGCGGTCGCAGTGTTCGCGATCATCGGAGCCATCAAGGCTTTCCAGGGGCAGGACTACGAGATGCCGCTGGTATACAACTTCATCAAGAACTACATCTAAGGCTCCGGCGTGGCCTTCTCGGCCACGGTGAGACCTGAGTCTTCTGGGGCGGGCACCACGAGTGTCCGCCCCTCGGTGTCCACAGCGTAAAGCGCGATCCCCTTGTCGGCAGCGTAGGATTCCGCCTCGTCGCCGCCGCGCACGAACAGGGCCGTGGACAGGATGTCGGAGTCCAGGCCCGAGAGGCTCGAGCCCGCTACGGTGAGTGAGCGCATCCCCGCCGCCGGCAGCCCGGTCACCGGATCCAGCAGGTGGTGGTAGCGCCTGCCCTCGGCCTCGAAGTAGCGCTGGTAGTCGCCCGAGGTGGAGAGCGCGCCATCAGCCGTGAACGCGAAGGTCGCAACGATCTCCTCGGGGTCACGCGGGTCCTCGATGCCGATGCGCCACACGCTTCCGTCGGGCTTGGTGCCGAGGGTCACGGTGCTGCTGCCCGAGCTGATGAGCGCGGCGGTCACCGCGCCGCTCGCACGCAGGGACTCCCGCGCGCGGTCCATCGCGAGGCCCTTGGCCGCGCCTCCCAGGTCGAGCCCGGGGGCGAGTTCTCCGCCAGGCTCGAGGCGCGCATCGTCCGACTCGACGTGGACGAACGCCGCGCGGTCTCCCTCGAGCCTCAGGAACTCGCTCGCCGCCCACGATGCGAGCTCGAGGTCATCCCCCGCGGGGACCGTGCCGCCGTCCTCGAAGCGGTAGAGACGGACAACGGCAAGCAGGCGCGGGGAGAACGCATCGTCAACGCCGAGGCGCTCGATCGCATCGAGGATCTCCGTGGCACCGGCGGGCAGGGCCTGCTCTTCATAGGGGTCGGCGTTGAACGCCGCGATCGCCGAGCTCTCATCGTGTGCGTCGAGTTCGGCCTCCACCTCGGCCATGACGGTGAACGCGTCGTCGATCGCGCCGCGCACGGCCTGCTCGTCGGACCCGTACGCGGTGATGCTTACCACCGTGCCGAGTGCCTCCCGGCTCTCCACCACCGGCTCGTCGCCTGCGGTACAGCCAGCGATCGCGGCGAGCGCGCAGACGGCTGCAACGAGCGCTATCAGGGTGCGTGCGGGCCGCATTGCCTGCCCTTCGGTGGCGGGTATACTTGTCGGCACGTGTCCGGCCACGCCAGTGTAGCAACCCGGAGGCCCGATGTTCCCGATCGTGCACACCCGTCAGCTCTCCGACGCCGTCTTCGAGATGGGCGTGCATGCGCCGGCGATCGCGGCCAAGGCGAAAGCAGGGCAGTTCCTGATGCTCCGCGTCGCCGAGGGCGGCGAGCGCATCCCGCTCACGTTCTCCGACTGGTCCGCCGAAGAAGGCTGGATCCGCTTCATCTTCATGCGGGTGGGGAAGACCACCCACCAGCTCTCGCATCTGTGTATGGGAGACTCGCTCGCCGACGTGGTGGGACCGCTCGGCGTACCCACACATGTCGAGGGGATGGGTCGCGCGGTCGTGGTGGGCGGTGGCGTGGGTGCCGCGGTGGCGTATCCCGCGGCGCGCGCGATGTGCGACGCCGGCGCCGAGGTCACTGTGATCGTCGGCGCACGGAACGCCGACCTGGTGATACTCGAGGATGAGTTCCGCGCCTTGCCCTTGAAGGAGCTCATCATCATGACCGACGACGGTTCGGCGGGGCGCAAGGACCTCGTGACCGCGCCGCTCAAGGAACTCTGCGAGGCGCACGCGATCGATCACGCGATGGCGATCGGCCCCGTGATCATGATGAAGTTCTGCGCCGCCACCACGCGCGAGTACGGCGTGCCCACGGTCGTCTCACTCAACCCGATCATGGTGGACGGCACCGGGATGTGCGGCGCCTGCCGCTGCACCGTGGGCGGGCAAACGAAGTTCGGCTGTGTAGACGGCCCCGACTTCGATGGCCACGCGGTGGACTTTGAGGAACTGATGAGCCGCCAGCGGGTCTACAACGACCTGGAGCGTGAGGCCGACGCCGACTACTCGAGGGAGTGCTCATGCCACCAGTAGAGGAGACTCCCGAGCGCCGCCGCCCCTCGCGCGCACCGCGTACGCCCATGCCCGAGCGCGACGCCACCGAGCGCGCTCGCGACTTCGATGAAGTCACGCTCGGCTACACCGAGGAGATGGCGCGTGCCGAGGCCGAGCGCTGCCTGCAGTGCAAGATCCCGACGTGCATCGAGGGCTGCCCGGTGAACATCGACATCAAGTCGTTCATCGGCCGCATGATCGACGGCGACTACTCCGGTGCGGTGAGCGTGCTCAAGGAGCGCAACGCGCTTCCGGCCGTATGCGGACGTGTGTGCCCGCAGGAGGAGCAGTGCGAGAGCCGCTGTGTACTCGGCAAGAAGGGCGAGTCGGTGGCCATCGGCCGCCTCGAGCGCTGGCTCGGCGACTTCGACCTGACCTGCGAGCTGGAGCACCGCTGCGTTCCGGAAGCGGGCGCGGACACGGGCAAGCGAGTGGCGGTCGTGGGTTCCGGCCCGGCCGGGCTTGCGTGCGCGGGCGAACTTCGGCGCTTCGGCCACGCGGTCACCGTCTTCGAGTCGCTCCACGCCACCGGTGGCGTGCTCACCTACGGCATCCCCGAGTTCCGCCTGCCCAAGCACATCGTGCAGGCCGAGGTGGGGCTGCTCGAGGAGATGGGCGTGGAGATCCGCTGCGACATAGTGGTCGGCGCCACCTACACGCTCGACGAACTGCTCACCGCCGAGGGCTATGACGCGGTCTTTGTGGGCAACGGCGCGGGGCTCCCTATGTTCATGAACATCCCGGGCGAGAACCTCAACGGCGTCTACTCCGCCAACGAGTTCCTCACGCGCGTGAACCTCATGTGCGCCTACGACTTCCCGAAGGCCGACACGCCCATCATACGCGGCCGTAAGGTGGCCGTGGTGGGCGGCGGCAACGTGGCCATGGACTCGGCACGCACCGCCAAGCGCCTCGGCGCCGACGAGGTCTTCCTGGTGTATCGCCGCACCGCGGACGAGATGCCGGCGCGCAAGGAGGAGGTGCACCATGCGCGCGAGGAGGGCGTCCAGTTCAACATGCTCTGCTCGCCCATGGAGATCCTGGGACACGACGGCTGGGTCACCGGCATGACCGCCACACGGATGGAGCTCGGCGAGCCGGACGCGAGTGGTCGGCGGGCGCCGGTGTGCGTGATGGACTCGGAGTTCGTGATCGACTGCGACACCGTGATCATGGCCATCGGGACGCGCGCGAACCCGCTCCTCACGCAGACCACGCCGGATCTCGAGGTGTCCAAGCGCGGCTACATCGTCGTGGACGGGAGCGGCACGACCTCCAAGTCCGGCGTCTTCGCGGGTGGCGACATCGTGACCGGTTCGGCCACCGTCATCCTTGCGATGGGCGCCGGCAAGCGCGCCGCTCGGTCCATCGACGAATGGCTTTCGAGCACCGCCGGGTAGCTCTCGGTGCGCCGAATAGCCCGACGAGCGGTAACTGCGCTACAATCTCGACATATGGTGCTACCGTTCGGCAGATGACCTGACGAACGGCGCATGCCGCGCTCGAGGGGTTCGGAGGCCGCCGTGTCCGATCCGATCAGGGTGCTTGTCGTTGACGACGACGAGTCGATCGTCGACATGATCCGCATGGGGCTCGAGGCCGAGGGCATGCGCGTGAACACGGCCTCTGATGGCGCGGAAGCGCTCGAGGCGCTACACGTCAGCCCCGCCGACGTCGTGCTGCTCGACATCATGATGCCGCGCGTGGACGGCTGGATGGCGCTCATGGAGATTCGCAACGACCCCGTGACCGCTGACATCCCCGTTATCATGCTCACCGCCAAGACGCAGGACCTCGCGCGCATCCTCGCGTTCAAGCAGGGCGTGCAGCAGTACGTGACCAAGCCGTTCAACCTCATGGAGATGGTGGCGCGGATCCAGAGCCTCATGCGAGGACGCCCGCGCACCGGGGCTGCCACGGCCGCCGAAGGGGAGTTCCACAAACTCGCCGTCCGCAAGGGCGGTCGCACCGTGCTGCTCGACCTCGAGGAGGTCGTGTACGTCTCGGCCAAGAACAAGTCGACGTATGTGCACACCTACGAGAACCAGTATCTCGTGGATCTCACGCTTTCGGAGCTCGAGGAGCGCCTCTCCACGGACGCATTCAGGCGGTTGCACCGCAGCTACATGATCAATCTGAACAAGGTGAAGGAGATCGTGCGCTCGGACGGCGCCTATATGGTCGTGGTGGCCGATCGTGACGAGACGCAGATCCCGGTGGCGCGGCGACAGGTGAAGTCGTTCCGCGAGGCGGTGGGGATCTAGTGGCGCGACTCAAGCGGGTCGCGGCGGTCCTCGCGCTCGCCGTGCTGATTGCGGCGGTGCCGGGTGCGGCACATGCGGAGAAGACGATCGGACTCTCGTCGGGCACCTTCGAGTTCACGGTAGAGTCCGGGCAGAGCGGTGAGGGGGAGGTCATCGTCTCCAACGATGGCGACGAGCCGCTCAAGGTGCTGGTGTACGTCTCGGACCTCACGGTGAGCGAGACTGGCGAACAGACCTTCACCACGCCAGACCGGCAGAACCTCACCTCACTCACGACTCCCGCGACGTGGTTCCGCATCTACATGCCGGCGGACAGCAAGTCGGTAGGCAACACGCCGTACCTCGAGCTGAAGCCGGGCGAGAAGGTCCCGATCACCTTTGAGTTCGCACCGCCGGGCGGGACCGCGCCGGGCGATCACAACGTCGTGATCTTTTTCGAGATGTTCGAGTTCGCTGGAGAGATCGAGGGCACGGGGGCCCAGGTGTCCGGGCGTCTCGGCACGCGGGTGGCTCTGCGCGTGAACGGCCAGGTGGTGGAGAAGCTGACGATCCGGCCGTTCGAGGTGCCGGGTTTCGTTATCGGTCGAGAGGTACCGTTCCGGTTCGTGGTCAAAAACGAGGGCAACCTCAACAAGCGCGTCGAGGTCACAGCAGCGGTGCTCTCTCGCAACCAGACGGTGGCGGCGCAGTCCGTGGTGGCGACCGATACGACGATCTTCCCGAACTCGGGCCGTGAGTTCACCGGCTCGCTCGTGACCGGGGGGTCAGGCCTGGGGCCTCACACGGTGGAGGTGCGCGTGCAGTACTTCGAGGATGGCGCGCAGCTCCCGTCCGAACTCGTCGAGACGCGCTCCGTGTGGCTCATCCCACTGTGGCTCGTGGCGCTCACGGGGTTCATCGTGGTGTACGCGCTGGGGTATCTCGTCTATCGCGCGATGCGGGGCCGGAAGCCGACACCGGCGGACGATCCGAGGCCGCCGAGTTCCGGCCCTCGGACGCGGAAGCCGCATGGCAAGCGCGACCTTGAAGCAGAGGAGCGCAGGCGGCGGCGTGATGAGCGGGCGACGCAGATGGCGCGCGCGGAGCAAGAGGCTGATCCGGAGTGAAGAGAGCTCTAGGACCGGAAGCAGATCTCGAAACGAAGAGGGCCCCCGCATATGCGGGGGCCCTCTTGTGTATAGCTCCTGGAGCCTAGTTCTGCGTCACTGTGTAGGTGACCGTGGCAGTCTTGTCGCCAGGTGCGGTTTCCCAAGGCACATTCAGAGAGTACACGTCGGCGAAGCCATTATTGCCTACTGCGCCGTACTTGGTCATGCCGTCCCAGCCGCCATTGTCGGTCGAAGTGGCAAGACCGATCTCCGTTGCCTGGCCAGCAACATCGACGGCGCCCGTCCAAGTCTTGTTCGACTTGACGGTCACTGCAACGGTCGACGTGGGGGTGGCGTCCGGATCTACAGAGCCGAATGCGACGAGGGTCGTGTCGAGGGTGAGCGTGAGCTTGGCTGGGACCTTTGCGGTAACCTGAACCGGCGCTGCGCTGTTTGTGGCTACGAGCTGACTGCCAGACAGAGTCCCAGGGTAGTCGGCGGCGAACGCCGCTCCTGCTACGCCCAGCACCATGATGGCTGCGAGCGCTAGTACGAGTGTCTTCTTCACTGCAAACCTCCTTGTCGATTCTTGGTACACTTCATCACTATTGGTGGATCGATTCCGCTATGACCAGCGATCTGTTGACGCTTGAGATACTGTCGATCGCTTCAGCCCTCCCGCCGTACTACATCGGCACGACCGGCCCCATCATGACCCCAATGTGATGTACGGTCATCTGCAGGGATGAACGGTCGGCTTCTGCCGATGAGTACTCCGCGTATCTGTCAGCGCGCCTCCTTCCCGGACGCGTACGCACGCCGTGGCGGACGTGTGGTACGCGTTGGTCTATGCAAGTAGGCAGTCATAAGATGTCCGCCACGACTGTGTAGGTGATAGTGGCCGCATACGTTCCCGGCACCGTGCTCCAGGGTACGGTGATGCTCGGCATGTCGGTGTAGGTCGCGCCGCTCGTGACGGTGCCGGTCGTCTCGGATGCAAGCGAAGTGGCAAGTCCGAGCTCGGCGGCTTGTCCCGCGACCTCGGTCCTGAGCGTGTAGCCGGTCCCGGACGTGACGGTGAGTCCGATGCCGGAGTCCGTGTAGGTCTGGCCCGGGTCCACGGTGCCGAAGTCCACCTCGGTCTTGCTGATCGTGAGACTCAGGCCCGCCCTGCCAGGCACTGCGAAGAACTCGGTCGTCTGCGAGTCGATGAGCACGCCAGCCGACGACTTCCACTCCGCCGTGAGCTTGTACATCCCGCTTTCCTGGAAGTCCTCGTTGCTGATGTTCCACGCGTCGGAGTAGGTGCCCCCTTCGGCGGCGACCGCAACCGAGGTCGTCTCCTTCGTGACGCCGGTACCTGTGCCTGCAGCGGTCCAGGAGCCGTCGCTTGCCACGTACGAGTCCCCGGTGCTCAGCAGCCCGTTGCTGTCCGCGTCCCACCAGATCCGGTAGGTGACGTGGGTGTCAGAGAGCGGAGCGCCGCCGCTGTTGCGGAGGGTGGAAGTGACCGCGACCGGCGTCGAGATCATGTCACCGCCGGTGGCCGCAAGGGCCGTGATGTCCGCCTTGTAGCCCACGTAGAAGGGAACGGTGATTGGAGTCCCCGTACTCGGCACAAGCCGCACTGACCATTGGCCTACTGGTGCAGCTGTACCGATGGTGTAGCTCGCCTGGGCCACGCCGCTCGTGTCGGCCTTGATGAGGTTCGACTCCGCTATGAGGTTGCCGACGGGATCGAGCCACTGGAATCTCACTTCCTCCTTCGCCGGTAGCCCCATACCGCGGGCGTACACGACGTCGCCGAGCTCGAACGTATCCTGTGGCGTACCGAAACCGCTCACTCCGTAGGTGGCGAGCACCGCAACAGTCGTACTATCGGTCGCGGTGGCGCTTACCGGCCCATACGAGCCCGTAAGCGTGGTGACATCGATGGAGTCCTGTGCGGCGCCAGCCGGCACCGTCACGCGCAGAACGACCTCCATGCTGCCTCCATAGCGCGGCAGTTCAACGCTCGTGATCGCGGTGGTGGCATCCGATCCGAGGATCGCCACCGGCCATCCCATGCTCGAGGTCGCGCTCAACGCGAAGGTGCGAGTCTCCGCGCTGCTGTTCGTGATCGTGTGCCGATAGAGCACCGACGTTCCGGGTCCCGCAGGGTAGCTCCTGTCTGGTGCTACCGTCAGCGTGGGACGTATGGTGACGGTGTCGTAGCCCCGCCCGCGTATGTTCGGAGTACCTGCAACAGTCGCTTCGACAGTGGTCACGTCGACCGTGCCGAGCGCGGTGCCTGTGGGGGTTGTGATCCTTACCACGACCGCCGCTGACTCGCCGGGTCCGATCGCGATCTCGGTGATGGGTGTTGTACCGGATGCGTCGAGCACCTGCGCGGCCCATCCTGCCTTAGATGTGGCAGACAACCGGACCGTGTACGGTGAGGCGCTGTTGTTCATCACGGTGTTCACGAACTCGATCGTGTCGCCCGAAGTGATCGAGCCGCTTTGGTCCGGAACCACTAGCAGAGGCCCGACGGTTGTGATGTCGGTGGTTGCGTCGGAAGCCAGGCCTGTGATCGCGTTCGTGGCGTCGACGTGGCGTGCTGTCACGGAAAGCGTGTCACGCGTGCCGTCTGCTGCGGTAACGGGGATCGAGAGTATGGCTTTGACGAGTACCGAAGCTCCAGGCGCCAGATCGACGTACTCGATGGGTGTGGTGCCGTCGGCTTCGCGGAGGCTGACCGTCCAACCCCGGGAGGACGTCGCGGTGAGCTGGTAGCGCGAAGTGACGTTCCCGGTGTTGCGGACCGTGTGCTCATAGACGACATCGGCGCCCGCAGCAGCGCCAGATGTGCGGTCGGGCTCGACGGAGACATCGTGGTCGATCAGGTGGATGGTGTCCGCGTAGTCGTCGGCGCTTCCCTGCGACGCATAGAAGCGGAGCTTGACCGGCGTGTTCGGCTGAACACCCAGCGTGTTCCAAAGGACCCTGCCCTCGAACTGGGATCCTCCATCCTCACCCCGGGCCGTGCCATTCACTGGGAGTGACACCGGGCTGGCCCCGTACTTCTTCATATCGGTCCGTAGCGCCGTCCCGTCTATGTCGTCGCCGAGGGTGGTGTCTGCCGGCACGTATGTATAGAGCGTTGCCGAACTGAACGTGTTGCTTCCGGTGAGGCTGTACTCGAGGACGCGGTCGGTCGCTTCCATGCGTCCGTCACCGTCAAGATCGATGAAGACCAGGTAGTTCGGTGCAGCGCCACCGGTGGCCGTTCCGCGTCGCACGTAGGTGTAGAGGTAGTCCGTATCACCAGTGGCTGCGACGAGCGTGAGGTCGGCATCGGTGTTGGATGAATCGCCGGCGAGGTCGTACCGACAATTCGCCGGATCATCGAACACCGGTGTCCAGTCGGCGAAGACGCCATCGATCGCGATCGTGGTCTCTACAAGGGCTGAGGTGGGGGCGATCGGGAGCAGCATGGCGACCAGGACGGTGCTCAACAGGCGCAGGCGACGCTTCCGCCTGCCCCCGGCCTTGGGCTCCTGCCCGCGGGCATCCATGTCGCATAGAGCTTTCACCACACCGCCTCAGAGTCGGATGCCCGGTGCTTCGGGCGCCACTCTGGCTCCTGGTCTGCACTTGACGTATCGGCACGTGCGCCATACCTTCACAGGCTTAAGTGCCCTACGTCCACGTCTTTGTGACCAACGGCACACAGTAAGCGACGAGAGGGCCAAGAGCCGGCGATGAACGGCCTGATCTACTGGTCTCAAGGAGTGTGCATCCTGCAGTCTGCTGCAATCCGACGAGGCGTCGTCCGCTAGTTCCGCAGGCTCCCCAGTGGCGCGGGCATCCTGCCGCCCCGGTTGATGAGCTTCGCGCTGCTCCAAGCGGAGACGTCCATCACGGGTGCCGCCCCGAGCAGGCCGCCCCACGTCACGTGGTCGCCCGCCTTCTTGCCCACGGCCGGGATGAGCCGTGCGGCGGTTGTCTTGCTGTTGATCACGCCGATAGCGCAGGCGTCGCTGATGATGCCCGCAAGCGTCTCGGCGGGTGTGTCGCCGGGGACCGCGATCATGTCGAGGCCCACCGAGCAGACCGCTGTCATCGCCTCGAGCTTCTCGAGATTGAGTGCGCCGCACTCCACGGCGCGGACCATGCCCGCGTCCTCGGAGACCGGGATGAATGCGCCCGAGAGGCCGCCGATGGACGACGTGCCCATGGCGCCGCCCTTCTTCACGGCGTCGTTCAGCAGCGCGAGCGCGGTGGTGGTGCCAGGCGCTCCGCAGCGCTCCACACCCATCGCTTCCAGGATGTCGGCGACGCTGTCACCCTCGGCGGGGGTAGGGGCGAGCGAGAGGTCGACGATGCCCATGCTCACGCCAAGCCTGCGGGCCGCCTCGCGCGCCACGAGCTCGCCCGCGCGCGTGATTTTGAAGGAGGTGGCCTTGATGGCCTCGGCCACCGCGGTGAGGTCGGCGGTCTCCGGCAGCGCGGCCACCACCGCGCGCACCACCCCGGGGCCCGAGATACCCACGTTCACCACAACGTCGGCCTCGCCGGCGCCATGCACCGCGCCGGCCATGAACGGATTGTCCTCCACCATGTTGGCGAACACGACGAGCTTGGCGCAGCCGATGCTGTCGGCTTCGGCGGTGAGAGCGGCGGTCTCCTTGATGGCATGCGCCATGCGCGCGATGGCATCCATGTTGATGCCCGCGCGCGTGGAAGCGACGTTCACCGAGGAACACACGCGCTCGGTAGCGGCGAGCGCGGCGGGGATCGAGCGGATGAGCGCGTCGTCGGCGCGGCCCACGCCCTTCTGGACGAGCGCCGAGTAGCCGCCGATGAAGTCGATGCCCACGGTCGCTGCCGCCCGGTCCATCGCGAGTGCCACCGGGGTGAGGTCCTCCCCGGCGCAGCGACCGGCCACCGAGGCGACCGGGCTCACCGAGATGCGCTTGTTGCGGATGGGGATGCCGTACTCGCGCTCGATCGCTTCGCAGACCGGCACGAGGCGCTCGGCCGCGGCGGTCACGCGTTCGTACAGGCGGCGGCTCATCTCCTCGGCCGAGTCGGCCGCGCACTCCCCGATCGATATGCCGAGCGTGACCGTGCGGATGTCGAGATGCTGTTGGTGGACCATCAGCAGGGTCTCGGCGATCTCCTCGGGCGAGATGTTCAGCATGGCTGCGTCCTTCCGCTACACGCGGTGCATGAAGCGGAAGACGTCCTCCCGCTGGAGCGTGATCTGCATGCCGATGCGTTCCGCCACCCCGGCGAGGCGCGCCTGCACCGTTTCGAAGGGGATGGCGTCTTCATCGACCGTGACGAGCATGGTCATCGAGAAGATGCCGGACAGGATGGTCTGCCGGATGTCCTCGATGTTGACGCCACTCTCGGCGAGCGCGGCCGAAACAGCGGCGACGATGCCTACACGGTCCTCACCGAGCACGGATAGCACGGCTCTGGTCTTCATGGCGTCCCCCGGTTCTCCGTTGGTCACGCGGTATACTCTATGCGCTTTCCGCAACCGTCCTTCCGAGGAAGTGTACCGTGGCCGTCCCCATCACGCCCATCAAGCTCGGCGATGTGGTGCGTCTCAAGAAGGCGCATCCGTGCGGGACGAACGAGTGGGAGGTCACGAAGCTCGGGATGGACATCGGCCTCAGGTGCTGCGGCTGCGACCGGAAGGTGCGGCTCGAGCGCTACGAGTTCGACCGCAGGTTCCGAGGTTTCGTGAGCCGTGAGGGCGGCGGGGGAGCCGGGTAGCGGACTTATGACCCGCCCGCGCCGGCGGCGGGAGCGCCCTCGGCAGGGTACCGGTTGAGCTGGAAGTGCGTGTGGTCACCGCCGTTTGCGGTGTAGCCGCCGAGCTGGATGTCCATCTTGTCGGACATCTGCCGGACCGCCCCGATGCGCGTGACGCCGCCCTTCACCCGGTCGCCGGCTTCGATCTTCACGTCCTGTACGTGGATGAGCACGGCGTCGACGTCGTCGCGGCCCTCGGGCCGGATGTGGATTTCGAAGTCCTCGTACTTCTCGTAGAGCAGGTAGGGCCGGACCTCGATCACGGTGCCGCTCACGGGTGACCAGACCGCCGTTCCGGGGGCGGCGCCCATGTCCAGGGCCGAGTCGGGCTGTCCGCCGCGGTTGCTGCGCCACAGGCGGAGAACGCACCCCCGCCAGACGCCGTCGTCGAAGATCGCACCTTCCGCGATCGGTGGGACGGCCTTGAGCTCCGCGGCGGCCGTCATGTCGGCATCGGGCACCAGTGAGGTCATGTGGAGCGCGTAGTCGCCCGAGGCCTGGTGGAAGGCGACCGCGGTCATCTCGTTCGGGTCGATGGCGAGGTGGATCTCGGTGCCACCCTCTTCGGCGATGAGCGGCGTGGGGTCGCGCTCGGGCTCCACGGGCTTCGTGGTCGCGGCGACCGCGGCGGCGCCCGTCGGCTCCGGGGCGGGAGCGTCCGTCTCGGCACCGCCCCAGGTGAGCGTCCACACGATCGCCGAGATGCCGACAGCGGCCACGACCACGGTCATCAGCGGATAGGGGGACCGCTTGCGCCGGAGTGAGCGGCGGGGTCGCACGCTCATGCCTGTGTCGCGTACGCCGGCGCCGAGGCCGGCGCGGGCAGGATCGGACTCCGGGGTGCTGGGCCGCCGTGCGGCGTGGCGGCTCATCGGATCACCGTCGCAGTGTCCCCGCTGATCTCAATCGTTGTGCTGCGCTTGGCGGATATCGCCTTCAGGCGGTCGAGGATGGTGACGGCGACGCTGCCGGAGACGTACTCGGGTCTGCCGAAGGAGTCGAGGTAGACCGGCGTGATGTTCACCGCGCCGATGCCGTTAGGGCCGAGCTCGGCTTTGAGCACGAACGCCTCGCCGGTCTCGCGCGAGTAGTGGTCGAAGACGAAGTCGCCGAGCGAGTAGGCGATGAGCTCGCCGTTGTACGATTCCAGCGCCTGGATGACGTGCGGGTGGTGCGCGAGGACCATGTCCGCGCCGGCGTCCACCGCGCGGTGGGCGTCTGTCACCTGTTCGGCGTTGCAGTCTGGCGTGTACTCGACGCCCCAGTGGAATGAGACGAGCACGTAGTCGTACTCGGCATCGGCGGCGCGTATCGCCGCCTCCACCTCGTCCATCTTGAGGCGTCCCTGAGCGATGCCGGGTCTCGTGTCGGTGGCGACGAAGCCGCTCGGGAGGATGTGCGAGAACGCGAGGTACGCGACCGTCGTGCCGTTGATGTCGCGCACCGCCGGCGCCCACGCCGCGGGCTTGTTCGCTCCCGCTCCCGCATGGCCGATCCCGTTGGCGTCGAGCCGGGCGATGGTGTCGAGCAGGGCGTCATTACCGCAGTCGAGCGCGTGGTTGTTGGCGAGCGAGACGAAGTCGAAGCCTGCGAGCGCGAGTCCTTCCACGCCGGCTGGTATGCCCTTGAAGGTGTAGTCCTTGTCTGTGCGCCGCTCGCCGAGCTCGGAAAGCGTGCTCTCGAGGTTGCCCACCGCGATGTCAGCGGCAGCCAGCTGCTCGGCCACCTCGGCCAGGGGCGCAGCGCCGCCGGAGGTGGAGATGAGCCTCGCCACCTGCCGGTCGAACTGCATGTCGCCCACGGCGGCGACGGTGATCGTTGCGGGGCCCGAGGGTGCGGGCGGGAGCGTCGCAACCGCCGCGTAGGTGGTCTCGACCGCAGCCGTCGACTCGACCGTCGGAGCGTCCGGCACCACGGGTTCGGCAGCACGCGGTCCGACCGCGCTCACCGCCCATGCGGCGCCTGCGGCCACGAGCGCCACCGCCACCACAGAACCCGCCACGACCATCCGGCGCCGACGCCGAACAAGCCGCGCGCTGCGGCCGGCTTCGGTCCTTGTTGTGGTCGGCGATGGCATATGACGCATCCGTGTCATCCGGAACGATCGCGAAAGGGTCGTTCGTGCGTGTGGCGTACTATACTGTAGCAATCTGCGCGCCGTCAGCGCGTGCCGGAGTGGGCATGAGCGATGGCGGAAGCCGAGGTGGGGCTTGTGGAAAAACTCGAACGAATCCTGTACGCCGAAGAGGACGCGCGCGACCGCGTTGAGGTAGCCCGCGAGTACGCCGTAGAGTTGGAGCGTGAGGCGGCGGCTTCGGCATCGCGGATACGCCAGGCGACGCTCGACCAAGCCCGCGAGGAAGCGCGTGTCGCTGCGGCCGCGCTCATCGACGGGGCGCGGGACGAGAGCGCGGCGTTCGAACGGCAGGCGGCCATCGAGCGGGCGGCGTTCATAGAGGCGGCGTCAGCCCGCATCGATCAGGCGGTCGCCGCCGCACTTCGCGAACTGGCGGGCTGATCGTGGCCGTTGCGCGCATGCTCCGTGTGACCGTTCTCGGTCATGTGTCCGTCCTCGACGACTTGATCGAGGGGATGCAGCGAGCTGGCGCACTGGACATCGAGGTCATCCCCGAAGACATGGTCCCCGGATACTCGACGCCTGTGGAGGGGGACGTCCGGCGGCTCGAAGAGTACCGGGCGGACGCCGAGTTCATCCGCAACTTCCTCGGCCGCTACCACACCAACGAGCAGCCCTTCGGGTCGTTCATCTCCGAGAAGATCCATCTGCCCGAGGAGCAGTTCGCGGCGATGGAGGCCGATACCGCGCTACTCCACGTCTACCGCCAGTGCGAGACGGTGACCGACAGCATGGCCAGTCTCGGACGGGAGCGGGCCCGGCTCGTCGCGCTGGCGCACGATCTTGCCCCGTGGGAGAGTCTGCGTCTCGAGATCGCGCAGTGGAAAGGGACCGAGCATACGGCGCTCTTCACCGGCGTCCTGCCCTCGGCGCAGGGTGCGGGCGTCCGGCAGATGCTGCGCGACGTGACGCCGTTCGTCTCGGTGGAGGAACTCTCCTCGGTCGCCGGTCGCGCGGCCTGGGTGGTGATGGCGCATCGCTCGGTGGTCGATGAGGTGCGCGCAGCACTTGCCGGGACTGACTTCGCAGACGTGACGTTCCCTGGTCTCAGCGACTATCCGGCCGAGGAGCGCGCTGTGGCGCTGGAGCGCATCGCGGCCATCGACGCCGAGCTCGTCCGGCTTGACGAGAGGGGCGCCGCGCTCTCGGAGCAGTACTACACCGACGCCGTGGCGATCGTCGCTGCCATCGACGCGGATATGGACGCGGCTACGGTGCGCGAGCGGTTCGGCGCCACCGAGCGGACGTTCGTGATCCGAGGATGGGTGAGTGCGAAGCGCCGCGAGCATCTGGATCGTGCGCTGGAGCCATTCGGCGAGGCGCTCGACATCACGTACGAAGAGCCGGGTCCTGGCGACCGCCCGCCCGTGGAACTCGAGAACCCGAAGCTGCTGCGGCCGTTCGAGGTGCTCACCGACCTCTACGGCCGCCCGAAGTACGGCGAGGTGGACCCCACACCCCTTCTGGCGCCGTTCTTCTTCATGTTCTTCGGTATCTGCATCGGAGACGTCGGCTACGGATTCATGCTCATCGGGGCCTCCTGGCTGATCAAGACCAAGCTCGATGTCGCCCCGGGTGTGAAGAAGCTGATGGACCTGTTCATATTCGGCGGCGTGGCCGCGATCATCGCGGGCGTGGCGTTTGGCTCGTACTTCGCCTGGGACCTGACGCTGCCGCCGCTGCTCGAGAGCCTCCGGATCATCAACCCGATGGACCAGCTGACCGAGTTCCTGCTGTTCACAGCCGGTCTCGGTCTGGTGCAGGTGCTCTTCGGCGTGCTCATCTCCGCGTGGGACCTGGCCCGCAAGGGCGATTGGGGCGCGGCGGTCTTCGAGCAGGCCTCCACCGTCGTGCTGTTCGCGTCGATCGGTGTCGCGCTGGCCGTGCCGTCTCTCGGCATGACCGCCATTCTGCTCGGCCTGAGCATCACGCTCATAGCGAAGAGCCGTGCGATCGATGTGGCGCTTCGGAAGGCCGAGGTGCCTGTGTGGGACCGCGCGACCGGTGCAGCGTGGCTCGCGCTGTTCGCGGCATGGCTGCTTGGGATCGCCCTCGGCTGGTCGTCCCCGGTCGGCTGGGCGCTTCTCGGCGTGACCGTGGTGGGCATGATAGTCTCAAAGGCCACCCGGCGTGTGGTGGTCGCGATTCTTGGCGGTGCGTACGCGGTCTACGGGCTGTCGTCGTTCATCGGTGACATACTGAGCTACACGCGCCTGGCGGCTCTCGCGCTCTCGGGATCGCTCGTGGGCATGGTCTTCAACCTGCTTGCGCGACTGGTGGGAAGCGCCGCGGCCGGGATGTTCGAGAAGGGCGGCACCGCCATCATCGGCGGTATCGTGATCTTCGTCCTCGCCGCACTCGTCTTCGTGGTGGGGCACGTTTTCAACGTAGCGATCAACCTGCTGAGCGCGTTCGTACACCCCGCACGCCTGCAGTTCGTCGAATTCTTCAACAAGTTCTACGAGGGTGGCGGTCGTGCATACGATCCGTTCGCCTTCAAGACCAAGACACTGGTGCTGCATGCCGACGGGGCGCGGCAGGAAGGAGCGGGAACGTGAACGAGCTCTTCTGGGGACTCTCGGGAATCGACTGGGCGCTGCTCGGCGGCGGCGTCGCGGCGATCCTCGGGGGCATCGGATCGGCGATCGGTATCACGATCGCATCGTCGATGGTCTCGGGTATCGTGACCGAGGATGGCGAGAAGTTCGGCAAGCTGCTGCCTCTGGCGGCCATGCCGAGCACGCAGGGCATCTATGGCTTCATCACCGCGCTGCTGGTGCTCATCTTCTTCAACCTGCTCGACGGCAGCGGCCAGCTCACGGGACCGCAGGGCTTCAGCGTGTTCCTCGGCTGCATGCCCGTGGCGTTTCTCTGCCTGATCTCGGCCGTCTATCAGGGCAAGACGGGCGCGGCCGCGGCCGGCATCGTCGCACGTCGCAGTGAAGACTCGGGCAAAGCGCTCATCTTCCCGGCGCTCGTCGAGACGTATGCGGTGCTCTCGCTGATCGTGACCGTGCTGATGCTCACCGCCATGCAGGCGCTCTTCGGTGTGTAGTGAGGCTGGTGCGACGTGGCGATAGCCGACATCCTGACTCGTATCGATGATGACGCGAAGGCCGAGGCCGACGCGATTCTCGCCGCCGCGCGCGAGCGCGCCGAGGCGGTCGAGTCGCGGGCGAGGAGCGCTGCCGAGCATGAGGCCGCACGCCTGAAGACGAAGGCGGACATCGATGCCCGGAGCGAGGCCGCCACGCTCCTCGCGAATGCGCGACTCGCTGCTCGAGATGCGCTGCTGGGGGCCAAGAAGGATCTTGCAGACCGGGTGCTCGACGGCGTACGCGAGCGTGTCGAGGCGTTGCCTGATGCCGAGTACGCCGCCTTCATCGCGGACGGCATCGCGGCCGTTGCGCTGTCCGGTCAACGCGTGAGAGTCGCTGCAGCGGACCGCCAGCGCCTCGCATCGCTCGGCTCGCTGCTCGCGGCGCGAGGCATCGAGCTGATCGTCACCGACGAGGTGGCCGACCTGCCCCGGGGCGCGTACGTCGAGGGCGACCGCGTGCGCGTGGAGGTGTCCGCCGCAGCGACCATCGCCGACCGGCATGCCGAGTTGCTTCCCGTGGTGGTAGCCGGGTTGTTCGGCGAGCAGGAGGCGTAGACAGGATGCGCACGCTCACGCCGACACGCGACGACATCAAGTACGGCTTCGCCGTGGGACGCGTCCGCGTCCTGCAGGCGCGGCTGCTGTCGCGCTCGGTGTTCGAGCGACTGATCGACGCCCCCGACTTCGCCGAGCAGCGTCGCGTCCTCTCGGAGACCGCTTTCGGGCGCTACCTGGAGCCGACACGCACGCCGGGCGACGTGGAACGTGCGCTGGATGCGTCCCTCGGCGACCTGTACGACGAGTTCCTCTTCGAGGCCGGCCTGCCGGAGCCGGTGGTGCGGTTCTTCCGGCTGCCGTACGATTACCGCAATCTGCGCGCGCTTCTGAAGGCACGTGTGCTCGGCGCCCCCGCCCCGGCGCTGAGCTCGCTCGGCTCGGTGGAGATCTCGGCGTTCACCGGCACGGCCGAGGCACTGCCGGCGCCGCTGTTCGACCTGCTCACGGCCTGGGATGATGCCGAGAAGCAGCCGGCGCTTCCCGAGATCGAATCCACCGTGGACCACGCGCTCTTCCTTGCGCTTGCGGCCGAAGCGAAGCGTTCGCGCGTGGCCTTCTTGCGCGACCTGGTGCGGTTGCGGACCGACCTCGCCAACGTCCGGGTGCTGCTGCGGGCCAATCGCAAACGGCTGACATCGGCGGCGACACAAGAAGCACTGCTCGCCGGGGGCTCCAAGAAGATCATGGCGCTCGCGCCGGAGGCGGGACGTATGGACGCCGAGGAGCTCGCGGATTCGATCTATGCGACACACGCGGTGCCGGGACTCGATCTCAGAGATCTGCTCGACCTCGAGCGATACGATCTTGTGGCGGCCTCCCTTGAAGCGGCACGCATGGCCTCGGCGCGGATGGTGCCGAGCGGCCCCGACCCCGTGCTCGCGTACGTGCTGGCGCGTGAAGCCGAAGTGATAGCGCTCCGGATCGTGATCGTGGGCCGCCTCTCCGGGCTCGACCGTGAAACGGTGCGCGAGCGGTTGGGGAGGGTGCTGTGAGCCCCACCCATCTCATCGCCGTCGTCGGCGACGCAACGAGTGTGGCGGGCTTTCGCCCGCTCGGCTTCGATGTCCGCGAAGTAGAGGTGGCGGAGGACGCTCGCGGGGTGTGGGCAAGTCTCGCCGGCGGCGAGTACGGTGCGGTCTTCGTGACCGAGCCGGTGTATCAGGTGATCGCAGACCTCATCGCCGAGACGGCCGACCGGGCCGTTCCGGCCGTGACGGTCATCCCGGCGGCCGGCAGCGCCGGTGGCGTCGGTGCGGCGAAGTTGAACCGGGCCATCGAGCGTGCGCTGGGCACCTCGATGCCCGCAGGAGAAGAGGAAGGCTAGATGGAGCGAGGAAGCATCCTCAAAGTGGCGGGACCGCTCGTGGTGGCCACCGGGCTCGGGAAGGCCAGGATGTACGATCTGGTGCGCGTGGGCGAGCAGGGGCTCATGGGCGAGATCATCGAGATGCGCGGCAACCGCGCGTCGATCCAGGTCTACGAGGAGACCGAGGGTCTAGGCCCCGGGATGCCGGTCGAGTCGACCGGTGCGCCGCTGTCGGTGGAGCTCGGTCCGGGAATGCTCGAGGCCGTCTACGACGGCGTCCAGCGTCCGCTCGACGTGCTTGAGGCCAAGGCCGGCGCGTTCCTCTCTCGCGGCATCACCGCCCCGGGTCTCGACCGCGAGAAGCGCTGGGAGTTCGCGCCGACCGTGTGTGTCGGCGCCCGCGTCGCGGGTGGCGACGTCGTGGGCACGGTGCAGGAGAACGTCGTCATCGAGCATCGCATCATGGTGCCGCCGGCGCTCGCAGGTGAGATCGTGGAGATCGCCGGCGGGTCCTACACGGTCACCGACACGGTGGCGCGCCTGCTCGACGCCGACGGAACGCTCCACGACCTCACGATGTTGCAGACCTGGCCGATCCGCGTTCCGCGTCCGTATCGGAAAAAGATCACGTCGGGTGAACCGCTGGTGACCGGTACGCGCGTCATCGACACGTTCTTCCCGCTCGTGAAGGGCGGCGTGGCGTGCATCCCGGGCCCGTTCGGCGCTGGCAAGACCGTCACTCAGCACCAGGTGGCCAAGTGGAGTAACGCGCAGGTGGTCATCTTCATCGGCTGCGGCGAGCGCGGCAATGAGATGACAGACGTGCTCATGGAGTTCCCGGAACTCACCGACCCGTACTCCGGTGAACCGCTGATGAAGCGCACCGTGCTGGTGGCGAACACCTCCAACATGCCGGTCGCCGCCCGCGAAGCGAGCGTGTATACCGGCATCACGATGGCCGAGTACTTCCGCGACATGGGCTACGAAGTGGTGCTGCAGGCCGACTCGACCTCCCGCTGGGCCGAGGCCATGCGCGAGATCTCCGGGCGCCTCGAGGAGATGCCGGGAGACGAGGGCTTCCCCGCGTACCTCGGCACCAAGCTCGCGGCGTTCTACGAGCGCGCGGGGGCCGTGGAGTGCCTCGGGTCTGACGACGGGCATACTGCGCCCCGCACGGGTTCCGTGTCCGTGATCGGCTCCGTCTCTCCTCCCGGCGGGGACCTGTCCGAGCCCGTCGTGCAGAACACGCTGCGGGTGGTCAAGGTCTACTGGGCCCTGCAGGACACGCTCGCCTACGAGCGTCACTTCCCGGCGATCGATTGGCTCACCAGCTACTCGCTCTACCTGGAGCACATCCGCCCGTACTGGGAGAACGAGGTCTCGCACGAGTTCCGCGAGCGGCGCGATCGGTGTATGGCGATCCTGCAGCGCGAAGCGGAACTCGCCGAGATCGTGCGACTCGTGGGTCTCGAGGCCCTCTCGGCCGAGGAACAGATCCTCATGGAGACCGCCAAGTCCATCCGCGAGGACTTCCTCCAGCAGAATGCGTTCCGGGACGACGACCAGTTCAGTTCGCTCGCGGAGCAGGATCTGCTGCTGAAGACGATCCTGCACTTCCACGAGATGGCGATCGCGGCCCACCGTGGCGGAGCAGCGCTCAAGGACATCTTCACGGCGCCTGTGCGCGAGAAGATCACCCGCGCCAAGTACACGACCGCCGACGCGCTCGGCATCTTCGACGAGATCGCCTCCGACATCGAGACGCAGTTGGTGGCCGGAAGCGGGGTGAGCGTCTAGATGGCACGCGAGTACACCACCACACGCGACATCGTCGGACCGCTGCTTCTGGTTGAGCGGGTGGCTGACGTGACGTACGGCGAACTCGTCGAGCTCGAGTACCCGAATGGCGTGCACTCGCTCGGTAACGTGCTCGAGGTCAACGGCGACGTAGCGCTCGTGCAGGCCTTCGCCGGGACGAGCGGCGCCAACCCGAGCGAGACGAAGGTCCGCTTCCTCGGCCGCGCCCTTGAGCTCGGCGTGAGCCGCGACATGCTCGGCCGCGTGTTCGACGGCCTCGGGCGCCCGCGCGACGGCGGCCCGGAGATCATCCCCGCTGAGCGCCGGCCGATGCACGGCGAGCCGATCAACCCCACGGCGCGCGACTTCCCCGACGACTTCATCCAGACAGGCATCTCGGCCATCGACGGCCTCAACCCGCTCGTGCGCGGCCAGAAGCTGCCCATCTTCTCGGGCGCCGGTCTGCCGCACAACGAGCTCGCGGCGCAGATCGCGCGGCAGGCCGCGGTGCTCGCGCGCAGCGATGATCCCACCAAGGTGGGCGGTAAACTCGAGGGCGAGTTCGCCGTCGTCTTCGCGGCGATGGGCATCACCTTCGCCGATGCGGACTTCTTTATGACCGAGCTCCGCAACACCGCCGCCATCGAGCGCGCGGTGCTGTTCTTGAATCTCGCCGACGACCCTGCCGTCGAGCGCATCGCCACTCCGCGTATGGCGCTCACCTGCGCCGAGTACCTGGCGTACACGTGCGACATGCACGTGCTCGTCATCCTTACCGACATGACGTACTACTGCGAGGCGCTCCGCGAGGTCTCGGCCGCCCGCAAGGAGGTACCGGGCCGCCGCGGCTATCCGGGCTACCTCTACACCGACCTCGCGACCATCTACGAGCGCGCGGGGCGCATCAAGGGCGTAAAGGGTTCGATCACCCAGGTGCCGATCCTGTCGATGCCCGACGACGATAAGACGCATCCGATCCCCGACCTCACCGGCTACATCACCGAGGGGCAGATCATCCTCGACCGCAATCTCAATCGCGCCGGCGTCTTTCCGCCGATCGCGGTGCTGCCGAGCCTCTCGCGCCTGAAGCAAAAGGGCATCGGGCCGGGCAAGACCCGCGAGGACCACGCCGATCTCTCCAACCAGCTCTTCGGCGCGTATGCGCGCGGCATCCAGGCCAAGGAACTCGCGGTCATCCTGGGCGAGGCCGCGCTCTCCGACAGCGACAAGGCGTTCGTGGCCTTCGCCGACGCGTTCGAGGACCGGTTCATCCGGCAGGACGCGCATGAGGAGCGCTCGGTGGAGCGCACGCTCGAGATCGGCTGGGAGCTGATGGCGTTGCTGCCGCGCACGGAGCTCAAGCGCATCAAGGACGAGTACGTGGCGAAGTACCTGAAGGAGCCGGACGAGTCGTGACAGGTGCGCCCGGTACGATACTGACGGTCGTCCTGCTGGTGGGGCTGGTGGCGCTCATAGGCTACCAGGTCTACATGCTGCGCTGGACCGCGAAGACGACGGGCTCGGTGCCCGGGACGATCAAGGTGCTCCGCAGTGTGAACATCGTGCTGCTGGCGGTAGGGACCGTGCTCATCGTGTGGGCGCTGACGAGGTAGCTGCGATGGCGACGATACGGGTCAACCCGAACCGGATGGAACTCCTCAAGCTGCGGAAGCGCGGCGCGGTGGCTCGACGCGGCCACAAGCTGCTCAAGGACAAGCTCGACGAGCTCATGAAGGAGTTCCAGAGTCGCATCGGCGCGAACCGGAAGCTGCGCGCTGAGGTGGAGCGCGAGCTCGTTGCGGCGTTCGCACAGTTCGCGATTGCGCGCGCCGAGGCGGGGCAGAACGTGCTCGAGCCCGCGCTGATGGCAGGAGAACCCGGACCGCTCCTCGGGGTTGCCGAGAAGAGCGTCATGAGCGTGTCGGTTCCGGTATTCACTCTCGGCGATCTTCCCGATCCGGGCGGCTACTCGCTCGCCACGACACCGACCGTGCTGGACGCCGGACTCGAGCGGCTGTCGGCGGTAACGCCGAAGCTCGTCGAGCTCGCGGAGCGCGAGAAGGCGATCGAACTGCTCGCTGCCGAGATCGAGCGCACGCGGCGGCGTGTGAACGCGCTCGAGTACGTGCTCATCCCGTCGATCGACGCCACCGCCAAGGACATCACGATGAAGCTTGACGAGGCCGAGCGATCGAACCTCACCAGGCTCATGAAGGTGAAGGACATGATCGCGCAGCAGGAGGCGGCCGAAGGGCGGTAGGTTGTGAGCATGCGGGTACGCGTGTTCGCAGCAGTGGGGGTTGTGGCGGTGGCCGCACTGACGGTGCTCGTCAAGCTCTCGGTGCTCGGCGGTTCCGTTGCTGATGCTCCGGCAGGTCCTGCCGGCAGCCTTTCATCTTCTGAGACGACCTCCCTGCCCGTCCTCAGCACCGCCGGTGCGCCGACCGGCCTTGCGGTCCAGGCCCGACCGCGCCAGCCCACCGTGCCGAGGGAGTTCGACGCAACCTCCGCGCTCACCCACGTGCGCGCACTCGAGGCGTTCGGGGTGCGCGCGGGCGGGAGCGAAGCCGAGAGGCAGACGGCCACCTACATCCGCGACCGGCTTGTGGAGCTCGGCCTCGATGTCCGCGTCGAGGAGTTCCCGCTTCCCAACGGTGGCGCGAGCCGCAACGTGATCGCCCGTGTGGCGGGGTCGAGCGACACAGTGCTGGTGCTCGGCGCGCACATGGACAGCAAGCCGCCATCGCCCGGGGCCAACGACAACGGCTCGGGGTGCGGTGCGCTGCTCGAGATCGCGGCCATCCTCGCCGCCGATCCGGTGGTGCCCACGGTCGAGTTCGTCTTCTTCGGCAGCGAGGAGATCATCGGGGGCGACCCGAACGCGCACCATTTCGGCTCGCGCCACCGGGTGTCGCAGATGAGCGCCACCGAGAGGGCGCGCACGGCGGGCATGCTGTCCGTCGACATGATCGGCTACGGCTCGGCGTTCCACTCGCGGATGATGCAGAAGGGCCCCCAGGCGCTCTCGGACATGGTGCTCGCCTACGCCGCGCGCGAGGGCGTGCCGATGACCTTCAAGCAGGACACGTCGGCAACCGGGCTCTCCGACCACGAGGCGTACGAGTTCGCCGGCATCCCGGCCACGTGCGTGTGTTGGCGCACCGATCCGGCCTATCACACGGCCGAGGACGTCTCGGGGCATCTGTCCGCGGCGAGGATCGCGACAACGGGGACGCTGGTGCTCGGCTTCCTCCGAAGCCTGGATGCCTCCGAACTGGTCGCGCTCACCGCACTCTAGCCGACCGTTCGTCGGATGACGAGCCGTTCATCGGCCGTCCGTTTACGGTCGTCGGGTCCGGTACCGAACAGCTAAAGCCCCAGGTCAGATGCGCCGATGAATGAGGCGTCAGGACAAGCAAACACGAACCTGACGACTCGTCCGGCCCGACGAAGGCGCCCCTCCTGAGGAGGGCCGGACAGCGACCTGCAAGAGGCCCCGGGGGTCGATCCCCGGGGCCTCGCCCATGTCCGGATGTGCGGCGCGTGCTACCCCGTCTGGCCGGTGAACGCCCACTGCTCGAGGAGGAGCGCCGGCACGAGGGTCGCGCCGCCTTCGCCCGGTCCCACGAGCACGCGCTCGGAGCCGATGGCACCCACGTGGGAGAGCGCGTCCAGCACGCCCTGCGTGAAGCGCAGGTTCTTGAGCGGGCGGGTCAGGCGACCGTTCTCGATCATGAAGGTCCCGTCGCGCGTCATGCCCGTGAGCACGAGCTTCATCGGGTCCTCGACGTTCACGTAGTGGAAGCGCGTGACGTACACGCCCTGCTCCACCGAGGCGATCATGTCCGCCTCGGTGGTGTCTCCGGCGGCCATCGCGAGGTTGAGCGGGAGCGGGCCGTACGGGTTGGGCGAGGGGAGCGCGTGGCCGGTGTTCGGCCTGCGGAGCTTGGCCGCGAAGTACGAGTCGGTCACAAAGCCGCGTGCCACGCCCTGCTCGATGAGCGGCACTGGCTGCCGCAGCTGGCCCTCGAAGTCGATGCCGAGACCGATCGTCTCGCCGCCGAGGGCATCGTCAGCGATGCTGATGCGTGGGTCGACGAGCTGCTCGTCGAGGTGGCCGGCCAGGAACGATCCCTGCTCGGCGAAGGACTTGGCGCCGAAGCCGAGATAGCCCATGAAGTCGAGGACGTCCGAGACGGCCTCTGGGGCGAGCACGACGGTGTAGGTGCCGGGGTCGAGTGTGCCCGGAGACGCAGCGCGTGCGGCGATTGCGGCAGCGCGCTCACCCATGGCTGAGGCATCGAAGGCCGACGTGTCCGCTCCGAGCCATGAGGCCCAGCCGCTTCCGCCGCTCTCGCCCATCGGCAGTACGGTGGCGCGTACGTCACCCGCCTCGGTGGCACGCGACACACCGAGTGTGTTCGCGACGGCGAGCGTGTACAGGTTGCGGGCGACCGTGCCAGCGGCAGTGAGGCCAGCAGCGGCCGAAGGCGCGATGATCGCCGCGGCGGCCTCGGCACGACGGCTGGCATCGAAGGCGCGTACGCTCGCCGTGTCGCGGCCCGGCAGAACGCCGGACTCACCCGAGGGCAGCCCCGGGAAGTCCGGGTCGTCGGGCGCGTGACGGGCGGCCTCCACCGCCGCCGCGGCGCACCGGGCGAGCGAGTCGTCGTCCAGCCGGTTCGTGGCTGCCACGCCCACACGCTGTCCGAGCACGGCGCGGATGGTGAGCTGCGTGTCGCTCTCGGCCACGTTCTGGTGGATGCGGTTGCCCGCAAAGCGCGTGAGCGCGGAGTCACCGGAGGTGACGACCGCCTCCGCGGCGTCGGCGGGAGTGATGTGTGCTGCGCGGTCGGCGAGGGAGCGCGCGTCATCTGCGGAGAGCCTCATCGTCCCACCCCCACCCGGACGTTGCGGAATCGCGCCGGGGCGGCGCCGTGCGCCACGTGCGCGACCTGCATGGGCTCGCCCTTGCCGCAGTTGGGGATGCCCCAGACCTGCCAGTGGTCGCGATCGCCCACTGCGTCGCACGAGCCCCAGAACTCGGGCGTGATGCCGGTGTAGTTGGGGCTCTTGATCATCCGGCCGAGCTTGCCGTCCACGATCTCCCAGCCGATCTCGCAGGCGAACTGGAAGTTCAGGCGCCGGTCGTCGATCGACCAGGAGTTGTTGGTCTCGAGGAAGATGCCGCGCTCAGTGTCCGCGATGAGGTCGGGGAGCGTCCACGCGCCCGGCTCGAGGCTCACGGTGGTCATGCGCACGATCGGCTGGCGGTTCCAGCCGTCGGCGCGCATACAGCCGTTGGAGGTGCGGCCGATCGCGACCGCCGATTCCCGTGAGCTCTGGAAGCCGGTGAGGATGCCGTCCCGCACGAGGTGGTCGCGCTGCGCCGGCACCCCTTCATCGTCGTAGCCGAAGCTGCCGAGCGAGCCGGGAATCGTCGCGTCGGACGTGATGGTCACGTGCTCCGAGCCATAGCGGAGCGTGTCGAGGCCGCCGAGGCCGACCCACGACGTCCCGGCGAACGCCGCCTCGTCGCCGAGCACGCGATCGAGCTCCGTGGGGTGCCCGATCGATTCGTGCACCTGCAGCGCCACCTGCGAGCTGTCGAGGATGATCGTGGTCGTCTCGGCAGGGCACGGCGCCGCCGAGAGCAGCGCGGCCGCCTGTTCGCCGATGCGGGACGCGTTGCCCGCGAGGTCGAGCGCGCGCACTGCCTCCCACCCGCCCTGCACCGCTTGTCCGCCGAGCGAGTTGGGATACGAGCGGGGGAGCAGCTCATCGTTGCCGAGCGCGTAGGCGGTCATGCCCGCTTGGCTCTCGTAGTACGACTGCTCGATGAGCGAGCCTTCGGTGGAGCCGAAGAGCTTGCGCACGTGCAGGAAGTCGAGCGAGGACGCCGCAATCCGGACGGCAGCCTCGGTGCGCAGCGCGGCGTCGGCTGCGAGCAGAAGGGCGAGTTTGTCGTCGAGCGAGACAGTGAACGGGTCGATCTCGCACGGCCCCGTCCAGGTGTCGGTGTACGCGCCCACGGGGGCGAGCGTCACCGGCGCTTGCAGTGTGGGAGCGGCGGCCCGGGCGAGAGCCACGGCTTCCCGCGCTGCCGCGCTGATGCCGTCCGGTGTGAGCTCGCTCGTGGCGGCGAATCCCCACGCGCCGTCGGTGATCACGCGGATCCCGATGCCGAGCGACTCGCCATGCTCGATCCCCTCGACATGACCGGTGCGCACGGAGATGCGCTCGTGGCGCGTCTCCACCACACGTGCGTCCGCGTACGTGGCACCCGCGGCGCGGGTTGCCTCGAGTGCGGTGGCGATGAGGTGCTTCATTGGACTCCATCCCTGCAGCGTGGCATATCGGAGAAGCGGTCTGTTAGTAGTGGTATCGCAGCTGGACGATGAACAGCGTGTTGTCTTCGACCTTGTAGACGATACGGTGTTCATCGGTGATGCGGCGGGACCAGTAACCCGATAGTGCGTGTCTGAGCACCTCCGGCTTACCGATCCCCTCGAACGGCGCGCGCTCGATCCCGCGAGTCAGCTTGTTGATGCGCTCGGCCACCTTGCGGTCGGACTTCTGCCAGTAGAGATACTCGTCCCAGGCATGTTCGGAGAAGACGAGCTTCATTCCGTGAGGTTCCGCTCGGTCCCGCCGCCACGTTCTATCTCGGCGAGCGACTCGAGGAGACGACGCGCGTTCTTCGGGCTGCGCAGCAGGTACGAGGTCTCCTCGAGGGCCGTGTAGTCGTCGAGCGAGATCATCACGACAGAGGACGAGGCCTTCCGAGTGACGATCACCGGCGCGTGGTCCTCGCACACGCGATCCATCTCGTTGGCGAGGTTGGCCCGCAAGCGCGTGTAGGGTATTGCGTCCATAGCTCCTCCAGAGGTCACCTGTACAGGTAATAGTACAGCTGACTGAAGATCGGGGCAACGATTGCTCCTCGCGTGAGCGACTTCCGGGAAGGTGGCTCCGGGACCGCCCTACTGCACCGCAGCCGCAGGGTCGACGACCGCGCCTACGACGGGTGACGCGCGGTACTGCCAGTCGTAGCGGCGTGCGCCCGCGTAGTCCTTGCGGTCGGCGAGCTTCGAGAGCTTCACGAAGTCGCCGGTGCGCGGCGCGTGGATGAAGTAGCCGGCGCCCACGTACATGCCCACGTGATAGACCGGTGAGCCGAAGAAGACCACGTCACCCGGCTGGAGATCCGCCGGCGCCACCTTCTCGCCGAGCTGGAACTGCGCGCCCGAGTAGTGCGGCAGGCTCACGCCGTGCTGCTTCATCACATACATCACAAGACCGGAGCAGTCGAATCCGCTCGGTGTGGCGCCACCCCAGAGGTACGGCACGCCGTGGTAGGCGAGCGCTGTCTCCACGGGCGAGCCGGCTTCTACCGTGATGCCCGCCTGGTTGACGCCCGAGAGCACCTGACGCAGGAGTTCGGCCTCGGCGAGTTGCCGCTCGGCGGCCCGGCTGTCGAGCAGTGCGAGCAGGTCGGCCTGCGCGGTGGCAAGCAGCGCCTCCCGTTCCTGGATGCGAAGCATGACCTCGATCTGGCGCGCCTGCAGCTCGAACTCGAGCGAGCGAGCGTGCAGCTCCTCGTCCTCGAGCTCGGCGGCCGCAAGCTTGATCTGGTCGCGCTGGGCCGCGAGAGCTGCGGCGATGTCGGCGTCACTCTCGCCGATGGCGTGCAGGAACTTGACCCGGGCCATGAAGTCGTTGACCGACTTGGAGGCGAGCAGTACCTCGATGACGTTGAGCTCGCCGTCGCGGTAGATGTCGCGCGCGCGCTCGGAGAGAGTGTCCTGCTGGATCTCGTACGCGACCTCGGCGTTCGAGAGGTCCGCCTTGGTGGCGTCGAGATGCTGTTTGGTTGACTCGAGCTCGAGCACCGCTTGGTTGTACGCCTCGGCGGCGATGGCGAGCTCACGGTCGAGCGCGTCGAGCTGGGCCTCGAGCTCGTCGAGCGCGGCCTGCTTGACAGCGAGCTCGGCGCGGAACGCCTCGGTCTCGGCATCGGTGGGTGCGACGATGGGGCTCTCCGGCTCCGGCGTGCTGCTCGTGACGTCAGAGGGCAGCGCAAGGGCGGGAGTGACCGACAGGGTGAGGGCGGCCACGAGGGCGACCGCCCGCCACGAGTGATGCATGTGAGTCGCCTTTCGCATGGTGCCTTTCGTGTCAGTCCGACTCTCGCATATCGACCTTACCCACATCTTGCGAAAAGCTTGCCGGATTCCAACCCAAGCCTACGGCCAGAACGTACCGCTGTAGTTGTGTCTGTTGTCACAGCCACCGGCGCAATCCACGCTCTTGTCCTGCCAATCGTTCGGACCCGTTCTGTTACGCAGCGCGATGCCCTGTCCGATGCTCCCGTACTGCGAGAGATATGTGGGGTCATTGCTTGATACGAGCAGCCTTGGACGTTTCCAGCCATGCGGGATGCTGATGTGGCAGTTCCAGCAAGTGGCACGATCGTTGTGCTTGTCGTGGGCCGAATTGGAGCTGGAGAGATTCTGGTGGCATTTCGTGCATATCACGTACTGGCCGGAAACTGCGGTATTCAGGTTGTTGAGATTCGTGGTGTTCGACCAGCTCCTGTAGCCGGTGGCGATCATCCACGGTGTGCTCGATCCGTGTGGGCCGCGAGCGGCGCCAGCGGTTGTGTTCGTGTGGCAGTCGGTGCACGTGACCGGGCTGTCATGCGTCCATTCGGTCTTCAGGAACGCCGAGTCCGCAGGCAACGGCATCTCGTACGTCGTGCCGTCCACCGTGAAGGAGCCTTCCATGCCGATCGTCTGACCGAACACGTTGTGCTCGCTCTGGTTGCTTGGGTTGAACTCGAGCGCAAGATCGGTAGACGTGTACGTGCGGGTGTTACTGGTGATGCTGAACGGCTGTCCCGAGTAGCTGCTGTGACACTTCAGGCAGACGTATGCCTCGAAGTTCGTGGTCTCTCCGGTCATCCGCTCAGAGGTGAACGACGCAGCCTTGTTCATCGTGGCGAAGTCCTCACCGCTCTTGCCGCTGAACGCGACGCCGTAGACCGGCTTGATGCCCGTCGCGCCGCGGAGCGCATCGCCCGGGTTCGAGGACTTGGTGGCGGCGGTAGTGGAGGTCGTGTTTGGATGCACGCCAGCCCGAGTGGCATGTGGATCATGGCAGTCGGCGCACTCGGCGTGTCGATCGGTCACCGCAGGCCCCAGGTCGGTGCCGGTCTCAAGGTCACTGTGCCTGCCTGTAGCCTCGACCGGATGGCGATACGTTGCAGCAAACGGCGTGTTCACCATCAGGTTGGTCATCGCCGAGCCGTGACATCCGTTACAGTTGCCCATGCGGCCGGTGGTGTGGCATGCGTAGCAGAGCTTCTCCTCCGCGTAGGTACTTGTGTTGTCGCGCTGCACGGTGCCGGTGTGACCGTCACTCGCCGCGCCATCCTGTTGGAACGAGTAGGCGGTGAGTCGCGCATTGTCCGAAGCATGGGGGTCGTGGCAGGTGTCGCATCCGATATCCCCGCTCAGGTCCGTCAGAGTGGTCGAAGCATGCCCTCCTCCGGCCCAGTCAGCGCCGACTGCGGTCTTGTTCCAGCCAGGGAAGAGCAGGTAGGAGCTCTTGTCCGAGAACTCCACCGTGTAGGGCACGAGAACGGTCGCGCTGTTCGCAGTGGTGGTCGGCGCGGTGCCGTCGTGGCACTCCAGGCAGAACTGCGCCGGAGTCCCTGCGTAGTCGGTCTTGGTGTTGGACGGCAGAGATGCACGGATGACCTGCCAGGCGGTACCCACGGCGCCCTTCTGCACCGAGTGGACGTTGTGGCAGTTTACGCAGGTGAGAGAGCCCGTCGTGACCGGCGGGTACGCCGTGTACGACACTGTCCAGTCAAGAAGTGCGGGCGTGGCAGTGGCAGTGATCCCGGCCTCGGTGATGCTGAAGTCATCCCACGTACCCTCGGCAAACGTGCCGTTGGTGCCTGAAGTGATCGCCATCCCGGCGAGTACGACGTCGCTGGCACCGATCGTCATCGTGCCGCTGCCGATCGTGGTCCAGGAGCTGCCGTCATCCGATGACTTAGCGGTGATCATCGTGCCGCGACGCTCAAGCTTCAGCCATTCAGGGGCTGACCCCGTTGTATTCCCGCCCGAGGTGTTGGCCGTGCCCGCTGTCGTCCGGTACTCGAAGATGACGTTGGTGTTGGTGACGTAGACTCCCGCCATCGAGGCGCCTGTGGCCTCGGCGTTCGCGAGGTTCGAGCCGGCGCGGATCATCAGTCCGGCGCGATACCCGGCGCCAGGGCTGGGCGTGTCGGCGACCTTGACGACGAGATCGAAGTCCTCGGTGTCCACCCAGTCGGCGACCGCGGGCTTCACGTAGACGAACTCGCCCTCGTCGACACCGTTCGTGGCGTCGAACGGCGGACCCTCCGCGCGAAGCTGCAGTTGGCCGCCGGTCTCCTTCGGCCAGTCGCCGGTGGCGGGCTTGGTTGCGGACACTGCGATCGCGTCGACGCGCCAGTCGTCGGCGCCGCTCTGGCACAGAGCCCGGACGCGCAGCAGACAGTCTGTGCCGACGGGTAGGCTGGTATTGGACGCCGAGGTCCAGGTGGTGTTGTTTGCGGTTGCACTGCCTATAGTTGTCCACGTCGAGCCGCCGTCCGTGCTCCATTCCACGTAGAGGTAGTCCCCGCCCGTCATCGCGCCGCTGTTGCGCCAGTCGAAGCTCGCGCTCGCTCCCGAGTACGTGCTGAGGTCCCCATACGACTTAAGCATGATGCGCTCGCCGCTGTTGTTCGTGGTGCCCGTACGAGCGTATCCGGCGGTGCTCCCGTCGGAGCCGTTGTTGTTGTTGCTGTACCAGCCTGTCCCGTCGTTGTCGGGCGTGCGGGAATCCATGCCAGTGGTCGCATCGATCAGCCCGGCTGCGAACGTCACGGTGTTGAAGTCGACGGTGGACGGATCGTCGGCGTCTGTGGAGCCGTTCAGCCGGAGGTCTGTCCAGCTGGCGGTATCGAACGAGTTGTCGTTGAAGTTGTCACTCCAGGATTGCGGCGTTCCGGCATTGCCGTTGAGATTCGCGCGGAGCTTGAGTGAGGAGGCGCTCAGGCCGCTCAGATTCGCGCCAGATGCGGCATCGGATATGAGCACGCTGTCGTCGCTTGCGTCGAGTACGTCAACGGTCAGGCTCGTTCCAGCGGGTTGGGAGCTGGGATTGTACGTGAGCGCGCCCCATGCGCCGAGCGTCCCGGCGGGAGAGATTGCGGTCGAGACCGCCGTACCGGCAGCGACGTAGGATCCGGACAGCGGGTCAGCCGTGACCATCACATCATCCACACGCTGATATTCATCGGTCATGTTGCAGCGGCCAAGAATGCGGAACTGCATGTTCGCAGCGTAGTAGCTCGATCCGATCGAGTCCGTGAACTGTCGGTACGAAGTGACCCGATCCTCAAGCGTGATCGTGCGGATGGGATCCCAGCTGCTTGTTCCCGTGTTGTAGACCTGTAGGTAGATGTAGTCGCCCACTTCGGTGGTGTTGGTCCCCCGGAGCCAGAACGAGATCTGGACATTCGTCCTGCCGGCTGTGTCCACGGTCTTCACGAGGAGTTCGTCAGCCCCCGTGGTGTTCATGACTGCTGAGTAGGAGCCTGTGTGCGCGTTTGCGGCGCTGTTGTCCATCCCCCAGCCTGAGGAGTCCCACTGGCTGGCATCCCCGCTCTCGAAGCCATCACTGAAGATCGTCGACGACGTGCCTCCAGCTGGCTCGAGCTCGACGCTCCCGGCTGCGGTCGCCACCGCGTTGGTCAGCGCATCGCTCTGGAAATCGGCCTGCGTGGTCTGTGCCCAGCTGTCCAAGACGGCGACCGGATCACCCACCCGCACAGTGGTCGGGTGCCTTGAGGCCTTCCCGAACTGAGCCTGCACATCCCGGCCGTTCCACGCGAAGTTCGTGTTGCCGGTGGCCGTCCCGGCCGCCACCTCGGCCGCGTAGCCCGCAGCGCTGTGGCACGCGAAGCACAACTCGGCCTGGGCGTAGGTGCCGTCGGCCGATGTCGCGCTCGTGTCATCCCCGCGGTACGCGATCAGCTTGTCGGCCGCCGAGGCATGCTTGTTGTGGCAGGCCTCGCACTGGATGGCCGGGTTGGCGTTGAGGCCGTTCGCGTACACGTTCGTCGTGTTGTGCGCTGCGTCCGTGGCGTACGTGTGGTCGCCGGCCGTGCGGTCGTACGCTCCCGCGTCCGCATTGAAGTCGAGCGTGGTGCCGCTGCCCCCATGGCACTCGAAGCAGAACGCGTTGCCCGCAACCGCGCTGTCTCTGCTGTAGAAGTACGTCGCGTCGTTGTGCTCCACCCGCAGCAGCTGCGTGTAGGAGAGCGTATCGTCCTTCAGCGCTGTTAGCGGGTTCACGTAGTAGGGGCTCTTGTGCGGGGTGTGGCACGATGTGCACTCAGTCTCGGCGGCCTCCATGAAGCTGTTGTAGTGCCGCGACACCGTCGGCGGTATGGTCTGACCTTCCGTGTAGTCGTAGAAGTCCTTCTGGACGTTGCGGATGGCCATGTCACCGTAGCTCGTGGCCGCATCGGTGTTGCCGTGGCAGCGATAGCACTTGTACCGCGTGGCCGCGCCGAGGTAGTTCTCATCGCCCGCGCCGTGCACGCTGTGGCACAGCTGGCAGTTCAGCGTCGGCATCCCCGAGCGCAGCCCGCCGTGAACGTTCGGCGCGACGTTCGTGGAGATGCTGGGCTCCTCCGTGCTGCCATTCGTCGCCACGATCGCGTAGTAGTACGTGAACTTCTTCGTGGCCTCGTCGAACGCCGCGGTGACGGTCACAGGGCTGACGGTGATGGGCGATCCGACTGGCGTGCCATCCGTAAGGTACGTACTGATGGTCATCGGCACGTCATCACGGTAAACCTGGTAGGTGAGTGTGCCGGGCTCGGGGTCCGTTGACCCGGCCCAGGTCAACTCCACGTTGGCGCCTTCCTTGACAGTTGCGTTCACGAGCGAGGGCGCCGAAGGGGTCGCCAAAGCGACCGATGGCACCGCGAGCGCCGCCAGGAGCGCGCCTGCGAGCCAGACGAACCTCATCTGCCGTCCGCGGCCGCGTGTGCCTGCCATCTCAGATGCCCTCCTCGTACCGGCGATCACAGGGTCACCGACTGAACGTATGCCAGGTCGGGGCTTGTGTCGCCGAGCGAACTCAGACGCCACTCCCCGTCTACGAACCGCAAGACGATCGGGATGGTGTGCTGCGACGTGATGCCCCCGTCGGTCCACACCACGAGGGCGTACGCGAAGTACACCGTCGTGTCGCCCGCCGAGAAGATGTTGATGTTGTTGCCGAGAGCGTACTCGGAGATCGTGGGGTACCTCTCGGCGAGTTCCAGCACATACGCCGCCTGGTCGCCCTCATCACCGGTCATCAGAACCGACAGGTCGCCTGCATCCCCACTGCTGAGGGCTTCTGTCACCGCTGTGGCAACGCCACTGAGATCCCCCGCGTTCTCCTCGACGACCTTCTTGGTCTCCTCCAGGTATGCCTGCTCCTCGGGGGTGAGACCGCCAGGCGGTGTTGCGGGAGTGGCGGGCGTCGCCGGGTCCGCAGGACTCGCAGGCGTCGCCGGGGGGGCAGGCTTCCTCGTGGTGGAAGTCGGCGGCACGATCTCGCCGGCGTCGTTGGTAGCCACGAGCGGCGAGGAGGCGGTCCAGGCCCCGGTGCCGGCACCGGATGAGGTCTCGTCCGATGCGTCGTCGCGCTCGTCGGCGGTGAGTGCGGACCCGTCGCGCAGGTCCTCCGAAGGTCCCTGCCCGAACACGAGCGCAGACACGGTGATGCCCAGCGCGAGTACCGCCGCGCCGACCGCTATGCCACGCCACGAAATCCCTCGAGACACTGTCCACCCCCGGAGGTGATAGTCGTCCGTACACATCATCGGCACGCGCGCGTAGTAACAACAGGCGCACGATGCGGCTGCATGATGAGCAGCATAGCGTATCGACGCTCATCTGCGGTGCTGCGCCGTCCGTCACACCACTTTCCGACGAACGGCGCGCCCTACACGGCCGGTGCCTTGCCCCGAGCGGGGGTCAGCAACCGATCGATCAGCAGTGCGAGCGCGATCGCCGGCAGTGCGCCCTCCAGGATGAACGCGTTGTTGTAGTCGTGGAATCCCGCCAGGATCGGCATGCCGAGTCCCCCGGCTGCCACCACGGCCCCCAGCGTCGCGGCGCTCACGTTGATCACGAGCATGTTCTTGATGCCGCCGAGGATCACGGGCCACGCGAGCGGCAGTTCCACGTCCACCAGCCGCTGCATCGGCGACATCCCTACGCCCGTGGCGGCGTCGACCGCCGCGGGCGGGACACCCTCGATCCCGGCGATGACGTTGAGCATGATGGGGAGCACTCCGTAAAGCACGAGCGCGAGGATGACCGGCTCGGCGCCGTAGCCGGTGAGTGGGATGGCGAGCGCCATCACCGCCACTGACGGCACAGTCTGCGCGAGATTGCCGACATTCACGATGATGTCCCGGAACGGCCGGCCCGTCCGCGTGAGCGCGAAGCCGCCGAGTGCGCCGCCGATCACGACTGCGAGAACGCTTGCAGTGGCGACGAGCAGCAGCTGATCACCCATCAGGCGCGGCAGTGAGCGGGTCTCGTAGAGGACGGTCCGTGCATCGGGCACGAGCGCACGGAGCAGTGCCGAGAACCCCGCCACGTCGAAGGTCATCCACAGCGTGACGGCCAGCAGCGCGGCGACCGTCGCCCAATGGAGAGCAGCGCGTCGCGAGGTCCTAGACATCGAGCCATCTCCGACTCGGTGCTGCTCCATCACACTCGGCGTTCTCGCGGAGCGCGCGCATGAGCGCGTCGAAGTCCGCTGTGCCCCTCGGGGCGCCCTCGGCTGTGACCAGCAGGCGCTCGGCACCGCTCCCCACCAGCTCGGCGAGCGCCTCCTTGAGCGTGGCGCCGTGGTCGATCGTGGGAAGCGCACGCCACGAATCGTCGGGCGGCAGCGCGTCCAGCCCCACGTCCGCGAGGCAGTGGCGCGCCATGATACGCAGGCCCAGATTCTCGCCGAAGAAGCTGCGGACGAAATCGTTCGCGGGCCGGCGCCACAAATCCTCGGGCGTGCCCGACTGCTCGATCCGCCCACCGCGCAGGAGCGCGATGGTGTCGGCGAGGAGCACCGCCTCGTCGATGTCGTGAGTGACGAACACGACAGTCTTCTTGAGCTCGCGCTGGATGCGCTTCATCTCGACCTGGAGCCGCTCGCGCGTGAGCGGGTCGACCGCCCCGAACGGCTCGTCCATCAGCAGCACGGGCGGGTCCGCAGCCAGCGCCCGCGCCACCCCCACCCGCTGCGCTTCGCCTCCCGAGAGCTGGTCCGGCCGCTTGGGGCCGTAGGTCTTCGCGTCCAGCCCCACAAGATCGAGCATCTCGTCCACGCGGTCGTCGGTCCGGCGCCGGTCCCAGCCGAGCAGGCGGGGCACGGTGGCGACGTTCCGGCGGATGGTCATGTTGGGGAACAGACCCGTGCTCTGGATGACGTAGCCCATGGAGCGGCGCAGCGTCTCGGGCTGCATCCCTGTCGTGTCCTGCCCGTTGACGAGCACCGACCCGCTCGTGGGCTCCACCATCCGGTTGAGCATGCGCAGCAGCGTGGTCTTGCCCGAGCCGGACGGCCCGAGCAGCACTGCGAACTGCCCCTCGGCGATCGAGAGGTTCACCCGGTCCACCGCCGTGAACTCGTCATAGCGTTTGGTGAGCTCGCGAGTCTCGATCATGCGTCCGCCTTTCGGTCTCCGAGGGCGCGCTGGAGGGCGAGCACTCCGCGGTCGAACGTGAGCGCGAGCGCCATGATGGGGAGCACGCCCAGCAAGATGAGGTCGGTCGCCGTCTCGCCGGCGCCGAGGAACACGAACGTGCCGAGTCCGCCGCCGCCCACGAGGCCGGCGACGATCGCGCCGGCGGTCGTCTGAACGAGCGCGATGCGCAGGCCTGCGATGATGACCGGGGCCGCGAGGGGCAGCTCGATCTCGGCCAGGCGCCGGAGCCGCCCCATGCCGATTCCTTGCGCCGCGTCGAGCACGGCGGGGTCGAGACTGACGATCGCGGCGTGGGTGTTGCGCGCGATCGGGTAGACCGCGTAGGCGGAGAGCACGATGATCACCGGCGCCCAACCCACGCCACGCACGCCCCACCGCTCGAAAAGCGCGATGTTGTCCGAGAGGCTTGCGAGCACGGGGCTCATCAGGCCGATGAAAGCGAGCGTCGGCAGCACCTGGAGGACGTTCAGCACGCCGAAGACGCCTGCCTCGAGCGACCGGCCGCGTGCCGCGAGCAGGCCGAGCAGCAGGCCCGCCATCAGGCCGATCCCCACCGACGCCGCAACGTAGGTGAGATGAAGCCGGAACTCGCGCGCGAACGTGTCGACGTTGTTCGCGTACTCGCGGGCGATGGCAAGCTCGCCGAGTGAGCCGCTCGCGATGAGCGCGGCGATCGCGAGCACCGGCGCGTAGGTGAGGCTCGCCCGCAGCGGGCCGGGATCGAGCCACGCGGTGGCCGCGAAGATGACCATGTAGCCGGCGAAGAGCGACACCCACACCCCCGCGCCGAGCGACGTGCGCGCTATGTCCCCCGCCTGGGCCGCATACGCACTCGCCGCCATGCCGCAGCGCCATATGAGGAGGGCGGGAGCCGCGCCGCCGAGGACGGTGACGAGCAGACCGCGTGTGCGCTCGGCAAGCGGGGAGAGCGCGAGTGCGCCTGCCGCCACCCAGAGGGCCACCAGCACCCATCCCCACGAGCCGAGGCCGTTCACCAACGACACCGGGTCGGTGTCGACGATGCGATTGGGGCGGAAGATCAGCCCGTGTGCGACGAAGGTCGCCGCGACCCCGAGAACGGATCCCGAGACAGCGACGACCTTCGCATGCGTGCGTACCGCGTCAGTCATGTCTCCTGCGCATAGCGTTCACTCGAGGAAGCCGTTCTCGGTCAGGTACTCCCGCGCCACAACCGAGCCGCTCTTGCCGTCGAAGGCGACCTGGCGGTTCAGGTCCTGGAGCACCTCCACCGTGAGCGACTCGAACACGGGAGCGAGTATCTCCTCGATCTCGGGATAGGCTGTGATGATCTCCTCGCGGAAGACGGGTGTGGGCGCATACACCGGCGGGACCTTCTTCGAGTCGGTGAGCACCACGAGGCCCTGCTCGGCCAGACCGCCATCGGTGGCGTAGACCTCCGCGACGTTCGTGCCGTCGGTATCGTTGACGATCGCCTCGATGAACTGCGTGGTCACGCCGTTCGAGAGTCCGATCTTCTGATCCTCGCTGAGGGTGAAGCCGTAGGCCGCCTCGAATGCCTTCAGGCCCGTCGGGCTGTCCATCCACGCCTGGTCGCCGATGAGCACGACCTTGCCGCCATCGTTCACGTACGCCGCGAAGTCTTCCATCGTCTCGAGGGAGTTTGCTTCGGCAAACTCGCCGGTCACCGCGAGCGCTTCCCCGTTGTTGGCAGGGGAGGGCGTGAGCCACATGAGGCCGTTCTTCGCGTCCTCGGTCTTGATCTGCTCGTAGCCGAGTTCCGGGTCGGTCCACAGGTCGCTGTCTTCGGGCCCGACATAGAACTGACCGCTCCCGGTGTAGTCGATGCTCGCGTCGAGGTCGCCGGCCAGCAGCGCCTTGCGCACCACGTCCGGCGTGCCGAACTTCGTCTTGTCCACCGTCTGGATGCCGTTGGCCTCGAGCATCTGGATGATCATCGAGCCGAGCACCACGCCCTCCGAGTCGAGGAGCGAGCCGACCCTGACCTCGGGGCCGTCCTTCACCTGGACGGCGCCGTCGGACTCCTCGGCGGTCGTCGTGCATCCGGTCACGATCAGTGACGCGGCGAGCAGGAGGATCGCAGCGGTGCGGACGAGCGTCCTTCTCATCAGGGGCCCCTTTCGTTTGGAGGCGGGGAGGACTCGTTCGTGCCTCGCCCGCTAGATGGTCTGTACCCGACATGGCGCTTCGGCCGTCCGGTCGCTCAAGTATAGCCTACTGTGATAGAGTGCATCAGGGTTTCTACTACATCAGGAGTGCGCATGACCGACCACGAGGCGCGCGTCACCCGGCTCGTCCCGCCGCTGCCGACGCTGGCGGTCGCCGAAGAGGTGGAGTTCGCGGCCTCCGGCTACTACGAGACCGGCTACTGGTGCGGCGAGTCCGTTCTCAAGGCGGTCAACGAGGCCCTCGGCACTCCGATGCCACCCGACGCGTACAGGATGGCCTCCGGCTTCTGCGAGGGGCTCGGCGGCTCGCGCTGCATATGCGGCGCGCTTGCCGGCGGCGTGATGGCCACCGGGCTCTTCGCGGGACGCGTGACGCCGAGCGATGCGTGGGAGCCCAGCTACGAGGCGGCGGCTGAGCTTCGGCGCCGCTGGGTCGCAGACCAGCAGGCGGAGACGTGTGACGAGGTTGCCGCCCGCTTCGGGGGGATGGAGCGCCCCGAGCGCTGGGCGCACTGCGCGCTGCTTGTGGGTCGCACAGCGCGATGGGTCGTCGAGATGGCCGAGGAGGCCGGCGCGGTGCCGTCCGATCGTCGCGCCGACTGACGTAGAAGCGTTTGCGCGATCCGATGCGGGTATGGTATACATGCTATCCGCCGCAAGGCGCACCCGTTGCGGGGTGGAGCAGTCTGGTAGCTCGCCGGGCTCATAACCCGGAGGTCGTCGGTTCAAATCCGGCCCCCGCGACCAACATACTCGCAGGTCCTGGGCTCAAAGCACCCGGGGCCTGTTGCGTTTCCGGGGTCTTACCGCTCGGCGCTCTTCTTCCGCACGACGACTTTGAACGCGAAGCCGTGACGTGCGGCGATCTCCTCGGCCAGCCGACGCGTGGCGGCGTAGTCCCACGAGTAGTCCATGGCCACGCCACCGGGGCCGATCACGACCTCCTTCGTGGCGCCGTAGCGCTTCGTGCCGAAGGTCGAAGTGGACTCGACCCCCATCGTTCCGAAGCTGAGGCCCCCGCCGCTCTCCTGGAGCATCTCCCACCAGTAGACCGTGCGCTCCGCCTCCTCGGCCTTCATGATCGCCGAGTAGGTGACCTTCTTCTTGCCTGTGATCCAGTTCGCGTTGGCGACCTCGCTGCCGATCACGAGGTCGGTGTTGGTGCCGCCGGTGACGGTGTAGCCGGTCTTGGCGAGCAGCGCCTGCGCGATCTCCGCCGCCACCGCGGCGCCCGTGCCACCGCCCGGTGCGGGCGCCGCGGCC
>JBASOJ010000099.1:0-3961 GCA_049658145.1 Coriobacteriia bacterium | reverse complement strand
GCGTTCGACCGCGACGCGGCCGCCGGAAGCGCGGGCACCACGACCGTCTCGGGCGCCTGCCTGTTCCATCGCTCGAGCCGGGCGGCGTCGAGCCGCTCGAGCGCGTCGCGTCTGAGTGCGTGGAGCGCCGAGAAGCCGAGCCCGGCATTCGCGTCCAGGTCGATGCGCCAGTCGGCCGCCGCGTAGCCCGAACCTCCGAGCCGACCCACGTGTTCGACGATCTCGTCAGCCGTGATCGGCTTCGTCCGTGCAGCCGTCACCGGCTGTCCCTCGACCTCGGCGGAGGCCCCGGCGGCGCGGGCCACGAGCCGGAGCGGCGCGCCGATCCGCACGCGTACGTCGAAGTCGACGGGAGTCGGGCGATGGTCGATGACACCGGAGCCGGCGAATGTCCGCCGCGCCGCCCGCAGGAGCGCGTCGTTGGCCACGCGGAAGACCCTGTCGCCGGCGGCCACACTGTTCTCCGGGCGGAAACTCGTGGCGGACCCCGCCGGAGCGGCGTTCGCGGCCACGCCGTCTACCGTGAGCGTGCCGGCCGGTTGGGCGAAACGCCCGGAGCGCGTCCACACCTCGAGCGTGTCAGCGGAATCGATCGCGCGCTCGAGTTCGATCGTCGCCCGCCCCGGCGAGGCACTTGCGATCCTTCCCACCAACACGCCCCGGTTGTTCGGCCGCGAGTAGCTCATGAGCGCATCACCACGGACGCCGGTGAGGTAGCCGTCGGTGAATCCCCTGCTGAACGCCTCCTCGAGCATCTGCCACTCCGATGCGGTGACCGCGTAGTCCTCCGGGCGGGCGATTGCGCGATCGAGCGCGGCGCGGTAGACGCCGGTCACCACGGCCACGTACTCGGGCGACTTCATGCGGCCCTCGATCTTGAGGGCCCGCACGCCGGAAGCGATGAGCGCCGGCAGGTGCGCTATACCCGCAAGGTCCTTCGGCGAGAGGAGGTACCGTCCGGGTGTCGCGACGACCGCGCCCTCGGCGTTCAGCAGCTCGTACATGAGACGGCAGGGCTGCGCGCACATACCCCGGTTGGCCGAGCGCCTTCCGATCATCGAGGACATCAGGCACTGGCCCGAGTAGCTGTAACAGATGGCACCGTGGACGAACGACTCGACCTCCACTCCCGTAGCGGCGCATGCCGCGATCGCGTCGAGTGGAAGTTCGCGCGCCAGCGTCACCCGGCTCGCCCCCGCCCCGGCAAGAGCGAGCACCGTGTCAGGATTCATCGCATCGATCTGCGTCGAGGCGTGCATCCGCACCTCGGGCAGGGCCTCCCTGAGCGCACGCATCAGGCCGAGGTCCTGCACGATCACCGCATCGACACCCGCAGCCCATGCGTCGGCGATCATCCTGAGCGCTCCGGAGAGTTCCTGCGGCAGCACGACCACGTTCGCGGTGAGATAGACGCGCGCGCTGCGCAGGTGTGCGAACCGCGTGGCCTCGGCAAGCGAGTCGAGATCGAAGTTGGCCGCACTACGCCGGGCGTTCAGCGCGCCCAGTCCGAGATAGACCGCGTCCGCACCATTGTTGACCGCCGCAACGAGCGCGTCCGGCCCGCCCGCGGGTGCCAGTAGCTCCACCCTGTGGTCGTGTGTGTTCGGCAATGATTCCCTTTCACCGCGCCCGTAACGTACGGAGCGTCCTTGGCACGCTATACTATTGCACCGGCAGATACACGGCCGGTCCGACAGGCGCCACCACGTCATGATATCCCGTACGTGCTAGGGGGTTGCGTGTCCAGACGTAGCAGAATGCGACGGCACAAGCGTCCGCATACCATGCTGAAGGTGCTCTCGGCCGCGGTCGCACTGTCGCTGTCCGCCATACTCGCGCTCTCCGGCACAGGCGTGGCTCTCGGCGCAGGCATCGCCGGCAGCTGGCTCGAGGGCCTGCCGGATATCGAGGACCCCACCGCCTTCTCTGTCGCGCAGACGACCAGGATCTACTCGGCCGACGGCGTGCTCCTCGCCAACCTCTACCTCGAGAACCGCCAGGTCGTCGAACTCGACCAGATCTCGCCGGACCTGCTGCATGCGGTCGTCGCGGTGGAGGATGAGCGCTTCTACGAGCACAACGGCGTCGACATCGCTGGCATCGTGCGCGCGATGGTCACCAATGCCACGACCGGACGCACCGAGGGCGCGTCGACGCTCACGATGCAGTACATCCGCAACACCGTCCTTGCCGACGAGCGCTTCGAGATCTCGTATCGCCGCAAGGTGCGTGAGGCGTTCCTCGCGATGGAGCTCGAACGGCAGCACACCAAAGACGAGATCCTCGGCATGTACATCAACACCGTCTACTACGGCGAGGGGGCGTACGGGGCCGAGGCCGCGGCGCTGACCTTCTTCAACAAGCACGCGAGTGAGCTCACGGTGGCAGAAGCCGCGCTCATCGCGGGGCTTCCGCAGGCGCCGGGCAAGCTCAGCCCCTACGACAACCCCGACGGGGCGGTCGCGCGGCGGCAGTGGGTGCTCTCGAAGATGTACGAGCAGGGGTACATCACGAGCGAACAGTACGAGGCGGCGAAGGTGGAAGGGCTGACCCTCGGCCGCTCCGCGACGCTCGACGAGCAGGGAGTCTACTCGTCGCCGTATTTCGTCGCGCACGTGAAGAAGCTCCTGCAGGACGAGTACGGCACAGACCTCGTCTTCAAGGGCGGGCTCACGGTCTACACCACACTGGACACCACGCTGCAGACGTACGCCGAGCAGGCGGTGGCCAGCGTGCTGAACCAGCCGGGTGATCCCGACTGCGCGCTCGTGGCCATCCAGCCGACCACCGGCTACGTGAAGGCCATGGTCGGCGGGCGCAACTGGGAGACGAACAAGTTCAACTTCGCGACGCAGGCCAAACGGCAGCCCGGGTCGTCGTTCAAGGTCTTCACGCTGGTCACGGCGCTCGAGGATGGCATGCCGCCCACCCGCAAGCTCGACTCCTCCTCCCCTGCCACGATTCCCACCGGCGGACGGCCCTGGGTCGTGGGCAACGCCGAAGGGGGCGGCGGCAGGGGCTACATAACGCTGCAGCAGGCCACGGTGGGTTCGGTGAACACCGCCTTCGCCCGGTTGATCGCCGAGCTCGGGGCTGACAAGGTCGCTCGGACCGCACGCAGGATGGGCATAGAGACCGACGTGCAGCCGTACCTGTCGATCACACTAGGAAGCCAGGAGGTCGCGCCGATCGAGATGGCGTCGGCATTCGGCACCCTGGCCGCCGACGGGACCCACTACCCGCACGCGTCGATCACCAAGATCGTGGACTCGGCGGGCACGACGATCTTCGAGTACACGCCCGCGGGCGACCAAGCCATCAGCCACAGCATCGCGTACGCCGCCACCTCGATCCTCAAGGGCGTCATCAGCGGCGGGACGGGCAGGAGCGCCAACATAGGACGCCCCGCTGCGGGCAAGACCGGAACCACGCAGAACTACCGCGACGCCTGGTTCGTCGGCTACACACCGCAGCTGTCAACCGCGGTGTGGATGGGCTTCACTCCCGAGCGGCCGATGCGCAACGTGCATGGTCGCAAGGTGTTCGGCGGCACCTTCGCGGCGCCCATCTGGAAGGCCTTCATGAGCAAGGCCCTCGCGAACGAGCCTGTACTCGACTTCAATGCCGCGCCGGCGCCTGACTACACCTGGAAGAAGATCTGGGATATCCCCAGCGAGGCAGTCCCGAGCGTCATCGGCATGAGCCAGGCTGCGGCGATCGAGACGCTCGCTGCGGCGGGCTTCAAGGACTACGCGATCACCACCACCTACAGCAACTCTATCCCCGCCGGCCTCGTCGGCGCGCAGAGCCCGGAACCGGGAGCTAAGGCGAATCCGGACACGACCGTGGTGACCATCGCCATCTCACAGGGACCGGATCCGAGCACGCCGCCGGTGCCTCCAACGCCGCCCGATCCCCCCGACCCCCCCGATCCCCCGGAGACGACGAGCACCCCCTCGCC
>JBASOJ010000098.1:0-61463 GCA_049658145.1 Coriobacteriia bacterium | reverse complement strand
GCGTCCGCGTCCGCGCGAAGGCCGGCGAGGTCGGCGGGCGAGCCGATCGACTGGATCCCGCGCACGCCGCCATCGCCGAGAACCTTGCGGACGTACGCCAGCGTGATGCCGGCGGAGCGCACGAACTCGGCGTCCCCGGCGCTGCCGTTGCCGTCGGTGAGCACGGCATCGATCGCCGTTCCCACGCCCTGCTGTGGCGCCTGGAAGCCGGCGAGCACCGCCACCGTGGGCGCGATGTCCTGGAGGTCCGCCTCGGCCTCCGTTCGGGCGACACCGGGCCCGGCGAGTGCGGCGAACGTATGGATGACCGGCTCTTCCCAGCCGCCGTGACCGCCGGTGTCGATGTGGCCGTGGTCGGGCAGCACCACGAAGGTGGTGGCTCCGTCGTCGAGACCCTCGATGAGCCGCGTGAGGTCCGCATCGACCTTGCTCACGACCTCGGCGTACTCTGGTGACGCCCCGCCGAAGTCATGTCCGGCATTATCCACGTCGGGAAGCAGCACGAAGATGAAGTCCGCGCCGCCCGCCCCGGCGTCGAGCGACAGTGCGTTGTCCACGATGATGTCGCTCGCGTACTCGCCCTCGGGCCACTCGATCGTCGCCGATGCGGTGGCGACCTCCGAGGCGCTGAACATCTCGTCGAGGTCCTTCGGGCCGGAGACCACGACCGTCCTGCCGGAGCCCGCAGCCACGTCGAGCAACGTCTCGACCTTCACCGGGCCCTCGAACCAGTTGGTGGTCACGCCGCTGATCTGTTGTGGCGCACCGCTCATGATGGTCGTCCACGTCGGGTAGGAGAGGCTCGGCTGGGGTACCGTGAGGCGCACGTCGGCGCCGCGGGCGCGCAGTCCGGAGATCGACGACATCGTGCGTGAAGCGTCGTCGCGCAGGCCGTCGATGAGTACGACGACCACGCGACGCGGCTGTGCGTCCGGGATCGGGTCGGTGAGCGCGGGGCGCACTCCCGAGAAGTCGGCGCCGCTCATCGTGGTGTAGGGGCTCTCGTAGGACACCACTTGATCCCACGAGTACGACGCCAGCGTGTACGCGCCGTACGAGACCGCGAGCGATACGGCGAGCCCCATCACCGGCAGGAGCCAACCGAGGGTGGAGCGGCGCGTGGGGTGCGTACGCTTTGGCGTGGTGGCCATCGTTTCCTCCGATTGGGCGTGTCTACGTGCGAACAGTCTATGGCGAAGCGCCTGCCGCCGCCACCGCATCCGCCACTGCGCACCGTGCTCGCGGAGGGCCGCTCCCGCACAGTGGACGCGATGTGGGATAACCGCGAGTATGGCAGGGGTGATCGCGCCACCGAAAGGAGTTTGCCGTGGGTGTGAAAGTGATCGCCGACAGCACCTCGTACATCCCGCGTCCCCGCCGGGAGGCGCTCGGGATCCGCACGGTGAGTCTCTCATCGACGCTCGACGGCGTGACCTACACGGATGATGCCGAGGACTACTCGGCCTTCTACGATGCGCTCGCGAAGTCGCCCAACTGGCCGACGACGTCGCAGCCATCGGTCCAGGACGTGGTCGACCTCATGACCGAGCACGTCGAGGCGGGACATGATGTGGTCGGTGTCTTCATCTCGGAGCTCATGAGCGGCACCTACTCCACGGCACTCCTCGCCCGCGACCTGGTGAGAGAGAGCCATCCGGACGCCGTGATCGAGGTCGTTGACGGCCGCAGCAACTCGATGGAGCTCGGCTATGCGGTGCTCGCCGCTGCCGAGAAGGCGGCCGAAGGCGGCACCGCCGAGGAGTGTGTGGCCGCGGCGAAGGAGCGGATGCTGCACACACGCTTCCTGTTCACGCCGATGACGCTCGAGTACCTCAAGCGCGGCGGGCGCATCGGCAACGCCTCGGCGCTTCTGGCTACGCTCTTGCAGATCAAGCCCGTTCTCACGGTCGTGGACGGCGTGACCGACACCTTTGCGAAGGTGCGCACGCTGCAGAAGGCGCACGACCTGATCGTCGATACCTTCGCCGCCGACATCCGCGACAAGGGTGGTCTTTGTGAGGTGTACGTGCACCACATCCACGACCTGGTGGCCGGCGAGAAGTTCCGGGCCAGGATCGCCGAGGTGGCTGGACGAGCTGTCGAACTGCTGGACATCGGTCCCGCGGTAGGGACGCATGTAGGCCCAGGCACCATCGCCGTGGTCTACTACACGAACGGTCTGATGAACAAGTCCGGCTGACGCCGGCTCACGCACGACTAAGGAGCGCACGTGTCGGGTAAGCCCGTTCTCATCATCGACTCATGCTCGGATCTTCCCGCCAGCGTCGTCGAGGACTTCGGCGTCGAGGTATTCAACTTCCCGTACACGCTTGCGGGGGAGGAGCATCTCGACGACTTCGGTCGCAGCCAGTCGCATGCCGACTTCTACGCTGCGATGCGTGCCGGCGATCGCCCCACGACCGCGCAGATCCCCCGCTCGGCATTCCTGGACACGTTCCGCGCGCACGCGGCCGCCGGAGAGCCCGTGCTGTACCTCGGCTTCTCATCGGCGCTGTCCGGCACCTTCGACGTTGCCTGGCTTGCGCGTCAGGATGTGCTCGCCGAGTTCCCTGACGCGGAGATCCGGCTCGTGGACACCAAGGCGGCGGCGGTGGCCGAAGGGCTCCTTGTCTACGAGGCCGCCCTGCGCTGGCGTGACGGCGTGCCGCTCGGCGAGATCGAGGCCTGGGCGATCGCCGAGCGTCCGCGCCTCAACGGCTGGTTCATCGTCGACGACCTCGAAACGCTGCGTCGCGGCGGCCGACTTCCCGGCGCCGTTGCGGCGGCGGGCTCGCTGCTCGACGTGAAGCCGCTGCTTCACGTCACCGACGAGGGCAAGCTCGAGGTGCGCAAGAGCATCCGCGGCCGCCAGAAGTCGATGCGCACCCTGGCCGATCTGGTGGCCGACCGCGCCGAGGCGCCCGAGACGCAGACGATCGCCGTGGCGCACGGCGACTGTGCCGAAGACGCCGCCAGGCTTCGCGAGCTCATCGCGGATCGCGTCGCGGTCAAGGACGTCATCGTGATGGAGGTCGGGCCGGTCATCGGCACGCACACCGGCCCTGGCATGCTCGCGGTGGTCTTCTGGGGAGCGGCTCAATAGCGATGTGCCGCGGGTCCTGGGAGATCGAGGAGCGTCTCTCCTGGCAGCCCTGGGGCTTCGGCTGATGTCGCGCGGATCCGGAAGCGCGCGCGGTCTCGTCGAGGAGCGCATCGAATACGGGCCCGACCCGGCGCAGCAGGTCTTGATCGCCCGCTCTGAGCGCCTCGCCGCGGGGATGCTCACCGTGAGCGGCGTCCTTCGTACTGCGCGGTCTTCATGGCCGACCCCGACGCTCATCACGCCGACATGACACGCCTGTTCTTCGGCACCTCGCCACTCACACAGCCGATGCTCGACTGGATGGGCGACCTCTAACCCCGCCGCGCGCCGCCATCGCGGCCCGCGGCGCCTGACACGTCACGCCGGCGCATCCGGTAGTCCGTCTTCTCGGTGAAGCCGTACTTCTGGGAGAACATGTCGAGGATCTGGGTGAAGCCGATGCCACTTCCGCGTTCTTCGATGTGGTAGGTCGCGCGAACGGTGGGCTTGTCGCCGAGGTCGATCAGGCGCGAGAGGTCGACCGGTGTGGCCACCAGCACGACCTCAGCGTCAGAGGCCTGTATGGTCGCCCCGAGGTCGGCGAGCTGCTCGGGCGAATAGCCCATCGCGGGGAGGACCTCCGTGAGGTGCGGGAACTTCTCGAGCGTGTCCTTGATGCTGCCGACCGCGAACGGCCGCGGATCGACGAGTTCGGCTGCACCGGCACGCCTTGCGGCGATCGCACCCGCGCCGTAGGGCATGCCGCCGTGCGTCACGGTGGGACCGTCCTCTATCACCAGTACGCGCTTTCCTGCGAGGGCGGTCTCGTCGACGTCGATCGCTGAGTTCGTCTGGATCATGAGTGCGACCGGGTTGTACTCAAGTGCGGTCGCACGGATGACAGCGACGTCCTCGGGGTCGGCACTGTCAACCTTGTTGATCACGAGGATGTCAGCGCGCAGGAAGTTCGCCTCGCCGGGATGATAGAGACGCTCGTGGCCGGCACGGTGCGGATCGAGCGCGACGATCTCCAGGTTCGATTTGATGAACGGCAGGTCGTTGTTGCCGCCATCCCAGACGATGACGTCCGCTTCCTTCTCGGCCTCGCGCAGGATCCTCTCGTAGTCCACGCCGGCCATCACCACGGCACCCTCTTCGATGAGCGGCTCGTACTCCTCGCGTTCCTCGATGGTGGTGTTGAGCCGGTCGAGGTCCTCCAGCGAGGCGTAGCGCTCCACCGCCATCGCCTCAAGGTCCCGGTACGGCATGGGGTGCCGGATGTCCACGGCCTTGATGCCGCGCTCGCGGAGCAGCTTGAAGAGGTAGCGGCTGATGCCGCTCTTGCCCACGCCGGTGCGCACCGCGCACACGGAGATGACCGGCTTGGTGGACGTGATCATCGTCGGCTCCGCGCCGAGCAGCGTGAAGTCGGCGCCGGCGGCGATGACCGTCTCGGCGTGGTGCATCACGTAGTCGTGGCTCACGTCGCTGTAGGCGAAGACGACCTCGTCGATCTTCTCCTCGGCGATCAGCTCGAGCAGCATGCTCTCCGGAACGATGCGGATGCCCTCGGGATACCGGGGACCAGCAAGGGCGGCGGGGAACGTGCGGGAGTCGATGCCGGGGATCTGCGTCGCGGTGAACGCCACCACGCGCACGGACTCGTCATCGCGGTAACGGGTCAGGAAGTCGTGGAAGTCACGCCCGGCTGCTCCCATGATGACGATGCGGCGCTCGGCCATGTCGGCTCCAATCATCTATGCGGAATCACACCAGCATTATGCATTCTGCCCCGACTCGTCCTCTGTGACACGGACCCTACGAGGGTAGCGCATCAGGCGGGGACTGCAACGGCTATCGGGTGTGGCCGGCGCGGCAGCATGCCCCCGTGATCGCCGCGGCGATACCCAACCCCGTACCTCAACGAGGAGTCCACCCGCCGCACACAGGTCCTCCACACCGGTGCGGCATCATCGGTCATGTCAGAAGCGTCACCCCAGACACCTTCAAGGAGGTGCGTACGTGAACAAGAAGAAGATCATCGCACTCGCCAGTACCGGCCTCGTCGCCGCGATGGTGCTCGGAACAGCCGGGATGGCATACGGCGCCGAGACCACCGGTCCGCTCTTTGGTAGCGGGGCCCGCATGGGCCAGGCCATCCGCGACGCGGGCGCCCGTCTCGTCGACATCGTCGCCGACCTCACCGGGCTTTCGGTCGAAGAGGTCCAGGCACAGCGTGCCGAGGGCAACTCGGCCGCCGAGATCGCTGAAGCCAACGGCGTTTCCACCGAAACGGTCGTGGACGAAGCCCTGGCGGCGCGCAAGACGATCCTGGACGCGAAGGTCGCCGACGGCACCATCACCCAGGAGCAGGCGGACGCCGCTTACGCGCAGATGTCCCAGCGTGTGACCGAGCGCGTGTCCGCCGAGGAGTCGGGTCGTCCGAGCTGGGCCGGTGGCGGTAGCGCATCCGGTCGCGGCATGGGCGGCGGCCAGGGCGCCTGCGGCGGCACCTGCGTGGTCACTCAGTAGCAAGTGTCAGCGCCACTCCCGGCGCCACGTGGGCCGGACATGATGCGGGCGGGCGGTCCTCCATGGGCCGCCCGTTCGCGTTTGTGTGCGCACCGGCGCGAGTGTGCACGCTCGGACGTCCTTCCCGGACCTCGCAGAGAGTGTCCGTGAGCAAATGTGAATCAGGGCTGAAGTTCTGTGAGGTGTTCGTCGATACCACACGCAAGGAGGTGAGCATGGTGGGCAGAATGTACGACGCGCTCCAAGCCATAGATCGCGTGATCGAGGAGCGCGGTCTCGACCCGTTCGTAACCAAGGGGGCCATCGGGATGAAGGCGGGATTCTTCCTGGTGACCATACTGCCCACCACGCCTGACGACCCGGCCCGTCTTGAGGCGCTCCAGAAAGCAGCGACAGACGTGCTGGGTCAGTCACTACGGTTCTAGGGCGGGTTCCGATTCGCGGCATCTCCTCCAGCGCTACGATGCAGACGGTGAGATCGTCGGCTGCATGAATGTGGGCAAAGGGACGAGCAACTTCCGAGGGAGCTCCCATACGGCGGGGCCCCTCTTGCACCACGGACGGCCGTCCGTGGTGCCGCAATCGGCCGACGTGTGGCATGATTGCCGGGAGAGTGCAGCACCCATAGGGGGAAGGTCGTACCTGCTCATGGCAGAAGACGCACATTCGATCGCCGTTCTGATCGACTTCGAGAACCTCGCCCTCGGCATAGAGCGGCCGAGCGGCCGCACCGCGTCGGGGCGTGCATCGCGCGCCAAGTCCACCACAGGCACCTTCGACATCAAACTCGTGCTCGAGCGTCTGGTGGAGAAGGGCAAGGTCATCGTCAAGCGCGCGTACGCGGACTGGGGACGGTTCGAGATGTACCGCGTGGCGATGCACGACGCCGGCGTGCAGATGATGGAGATACCGGAGCGCGGCAAGACCGGCAAGAACCATGCAGACATCCAGCTGTGCGTGGATGCAATGGACATGTGCTACTCCAAGGAGCATATCGACACGTTCGTCATCGTGTCGGGCGACAGCGACTTCACGCCGCTCGTCTCCAAGCTGAAGGAGAATGGCAAGTCCGTGATCGGCCTCGGCATCAAGGACTCCACGAGCGACCTGCTCGCTGCGAGTTGCGATGAGTTCATCTACTACGAGGACATCGTGAGCGGTCCCGCCAAGCCGGCGGTCCCCGTGGCGGACATCCCGCGCACGAAGCGGCCCGCGATGAACCTCATGATCGAGTCTGTCCAGGCGCTGCAGCGAGAGAACAAGGACGTCATCCTCGCCTCCATGGTGAAGGACACGATGCGGCGCAAGCAGCCGCAGTTCTCCGAGTCGAGCTACGGGTACCGGTCGTTCTCGGACTTCCTGCAGGATGCCGAGCGTCTCGGCATCATCACCCTGCGCACCGATCAGCGTTCGGGCACCTGGGTCGTCTCGGGGTTCGCCGAGAAGCGATAGGCGGCGGCGCTCGCGCATGCGTATAGCCCTCTTCACCGACACCTACCTGCCTGAGGTCAACGGCGCGGTCACGAGTATCGACTCGCACACGCGCCTGCTCGGTGCGCGCGGGCACGAGATCCTGATCATCTGCCCGCGGTACCGCAAGCCCATCCTGCACGTGGTCCCGCACGTCACCATCCAGCGATATCGCAGCTTCAGCTTCATCTCGAACAAGGAGACGCGCATCGCTCTGCCAACGATGGCTTCGGCGGCGGGGAAGCTGCGGCGCTTCAAGCCCGATCTCGTGCACGTTCATACGCCGCTCTCGATCGGCGTGATCGGACTCGCCACCGCCCGGATGATGCGGCTTCCGGTCGTGGAGACCTACCACACGTACATCCCGGACTTCATGCAGTACCTCGAACCACAGCGGCTGCTGCGGCTCGACGACCTGCAGCATCGCGTGCTCAACTCGATCATCTTCGAGCGGATGTTCTCCACCGGCGTGTTCCACAGCCTTGCTGGCCTGGAGGAGAAGGGCAAGCGCGCCGTGCGGGAGATCTCCGACGTGGCGCATGCGGCACTGAGTGAGTCTGCGGCCGAAGGCCCCTCGGACCTCACCACACGTTTCGCCTGGCAGTTCACGCGGACCATCTACAACCGTGCGGACCTCGTTCTCACACCCTCGGCGACGCTCCAGCGGGAGCTCGTGGAACACGGCGTCACGGTGCCCGTCGAGCACCTGAGCAACGGGATCGACCTCTCCATCGTCAAGCAGAAGACGTCGCACGCGCCCACCGGGCGGCTGCTCCACGCCGGGCGTCTGGGGCACGAGAAGAACATCGACGTGGTCGTGAAGGCGTTCGCTCTCATGCTCGAGCAGCACCCCGCCTACCATCTGGACATCCTCGGCGACGGCCCGGCGCGCGAGGGCCTCGTACGCCTCGCCGAACAGCTCGGCATCGCCGATCGCGTGCACCTTGGTGGCTTCATGGACCGGCATATGCTTGGGAAGACGTACTGCGAGTACGACGCCTTCGTGACCGCGAGCACCATCGAGACGCAGGGCATCGTGCTGCTCGAGGCGATGGCGGCCGGACTGCCCATCGCGGGCGTGCGGGCGCTCGCGATCCCCGAGCTGGTGGTCGACGGTCGCGACGGACTGCTCGTGGAGCCGGGAGACGAGCGGGCGCTGGCCGGGGCGATGGGCCGCCTGATCGCCGACCAGGCGCTGCGCGAGCGCCTCGGCGCCGCGGGCATGGCCGACGTGAGGCCGCATGCGCTCGAGATCGTGGTCACCCGCCTCGAGGAGCTCTACCGGAGCGTGCTCGCTAGCTCACGCTGATCGCAGTGACGGGGCAGAGTTCCACGCATCCCTCGATGTCCGGGTAGGTCTCGATCGGCGGGTCCTCGTCGATCACGTATGCGATGCCGTCCTCACCCATGCGGAAGACCTCGGGACAGGTCTGCTCGCACAGTCCGCACCCGATGCAGAGATCACGGTCGACGACTGCCTTCATCGCGCACCTCCTTGCATGCCGGAAAACGGGTGCCGCACTGAGGAGTGTCCCCACAAGCGTCGCCTACAACACCAACTCGAGCTGCGCGACGTCGAGCCAGCGGCCGAACTTGAAGCCCACCTGGTGAAGGGTCCCGGCGTCGGTGAAGCCGAGGCTCCGCGTGAGATTGAGGCTGGCCTCGTTCTCGGTGCAGATGCGCGCGATGATGCAGTGCAGCCCGGCCGCTCGCGCACGGGCGAGCAGCTCCATGCCGAGCGCCGCCCCGATACCGCGCCGGTGCCAGCCGTGGTCGATGTAGATCGAGATCTCGGCGGTGTCGTCGTAGGCGGGGCGCTCCGAATAGGGCGAGAGTGACGCCCATCCTGCGATGACGCCATCAACGTCCGCAACGATCACGGGATGCCGCGGTCCGTGGCGTTCCAGCCATGCCGCACGCTCCTCGGGTGTCTTCGGCACGAGGTCGAAGCTGGCCGTCGTGTCGGCGACCGACTGATTGTAGATTCCGGTGATAGCCGCGACGTCGCCGTTGGTGGCGGGCCGGATGAGCATCTGTGGGTCCTTTCGCGGGAGGGAGCGTACCGCATACACGGTACGCCCGGGGCGGCCCCTCTGTCAGCGATCACGCTTCGCATTCGCGTGGACGCATGCACGGTCGTGCCGTACACTATTGGCTCTGCCGAGGCCGCCTGAGGCTGGTCTCGCGTGCATCAGAGGTCATGTGAGGAGGCGTCGCCTCCGTTCGAGGTGCGGTGTCCGGAAGGACCATTCGTGGAGAACCAGCTCGCCAAGAACTTCCCGCTCGAGAGCAAGCTCGGCGCGGCGCGCGTCATGATCGACGACACCACGCTGCGCGATGGTGAGCAGACCGCTGGCGTGGTGTTCGCCAACCGCGAGAAGGTGCGCATCGCGCGCCTGCTGGACGAGATCGGCGTCGACCAGATCGAGGCGGGCATCGCTGCGATGGGCGGCGACGAGCGCGACACGATCGAGGAGATCGCGCACCTCGGGCTGAAGGCGTCGGTGCTCGGTTGGAACCGGGCCAACACGACCGACATCAAGACGAGCATCGATTGCGGCGTGGACGCCATCGCCATCTCGCTCGCCACGAGCGACATCCACATCCAGACGAAGCTCATGAAGGACCGCGCCTGGGTGCTCGACACGATTCGGGAGAGCGTCGCCTTCGCCAAGGCCGAGAACCCGGACCTCTACGTGTCGGTGAACGCCGAGGACGCGTCACGCACGGAGATCGGCTTTCTCATCGAGTACGCCAACGTCGCCAAAGCCGAAGGCGCCGACCGCATCCGCTTCTGCGACACCATCGGGCTCATGGAGCCGTTCCGCACGTACGAGGTCGTGAAGCACCTCCGCGAGGAGAGCGGGCTCGAGGTGGAGATGCACACGCACAACGACTTCGGCATGGCGGTGGCCAACGCCATCGCGGGCGTGCATGCGGGAGCGAACTGGGTGAACGTGACCGTCGGCGGTCTCGGCGAGCGTGCGGGCAATGCGGCGCTTGAAGAGGTCGCCATGGCACTCAAGTACATCGAAGGCTTCGACCTCGACATGGACACCACGCGCTTCCGTGAGGTGGCCGAGTACGTGATGAAGGCGGCCGGCCGGCAGATCCCGGTGTGGAAGTCGGTCATCGGCACCAACATGTTCGCGCACGAGAGCGGCATCCACGCCGACGGCGTGATCAAGAACCCTGACACGTACGAGGTGTTCGCTCCCGCCGAGGTGGGCCTCGAGCGGCAGATCGTCATCGGCAAGCACTCGGGCTCACGCTCGCTCGAGTTGAAGTTCAACGAGTACGGCATCGATGTGACTCGCGAGGAGGCCGCCGAGCTGCTGCCGCGGGTGCGAACCATGGCTATCGAGCTCAAGCGCGTGCTCTTCGACAAGGAACTCATCTACATCTACAACGACTGGAAGGCCGAGAAGAAGTGACGAGTGGAAAGACGATCGCCGAGAAGATCTTCTCGGCACACTCGGGTACCGACGCGCACGCCGGCGACATCGTGGTCGCGGACGTGGACTTCGTGATGGGGCAGGACGGCACCACGCCGCTCGCGATCCGCGCGCTCGAGAACATGGGCGTCGAGAAGGTCTTCGACCCGGCCAAGGTGGCCGTGGTGATGGACCACTCGAGCCCGAGCCCCATCGAGGGCGTCTCGGCGCTCCACACCATGATGCGCGAGTTCGGCAAGAAGACCGGCGCGAAGGTCTACGACGTGGGCTGCGGTGTCTGCCACCAGCTCATTCCGGAGAACGGCCACGTGGTCCCGGGCGACTTGATGGTGGGCTGCGATAGCCATACCTGCACCTACGGTGCGGTCAACGTGTTCTCGACCGGCGTGGGCTCCACCGACGGTGCGGCCGCGATGGCCTCAGGCAAGCTGTGGTTCAAGGTGCCGGACACCATGAAGGTCACCTACGACGGCGAACTCCAGCCGGGCGTGTTCAGCAAGGACCTCATCCTGGCGCTTGCCGGGGAGATCGGCGTTGACGGCGCCACGTACATGGCGCTCGAGTTCCACGGGCCGGTCATCGACGCGCTCTCGGTGGACGCGCGCATGACGATCTCCAACATGGCCATCGAGGTGGGCGCCAAGGCCGGCCTCATGAAGGCCGACAGCAAGACGCTCGCCTGGTACGAGGGCCGCGGGGACCGCGCGCCGAAGCCGGTCGAGCCGGACGCTGACGCGGTCTATGCCGGGGGGATCGTCTTCGACGCCTCGGCCATCGGCCCCATGGTGGCCAAGCCGCATGCGGTGGGCAACGTCTCGCCGGTCGAAGACGTTGCGGGCACGCCGATCGCGCAGGGCTACATCGGTACCTGTACGAACGGCAGGCTCGAGGACCTCAAGATCGCCGCGGACATCCTGCGCGGGCGGACGGTGCACCCCGACGTGCGGCTGATCGTCGCGCCGGCGAGCAGGCAGATCCTGCTCGACGCCATGGAGGCCGGCTACATCCGCGACCTCGTCGAGGCCGGCGCCGTGATGGTGGCGCCGGGCTGCGGCCCATGCGTGGGCACGCACAACGGTGTGCCGAGCGACGGCGAGAACGTCATCTCCACCGCCAACCGCAACTTCAAGGGCCGCATGGGCAACAGCAACGCGTTCATCTACCTCGGCAGCCCGGCCACCGTGGCCGCGTCCGTCATCGAGGGCGTCATCACCGACCCCCGGAAGTACTTCACGGGAGGGGAGGCCTGATGGCGATCACGGCGAAGGCGTTCAAGTACGGCGACGACATCAACACCGACTACATCATCAGCGGCAAGTACAAGTTCAAGAGCAACGACATGGCCGCGATGTCCGTGCACGCGATGGAAGAGCTGGACCCGCACTATTATGAGAAGGTGAGTCCGGAGGGCGGTTTCCTGGTAGCAGGCACCAACTTCGGCATGGGATCGAGCAGGGAGCAGGCGCCGCTCGTGCTCATAGGCTCCAACACCAAAGCGGTGCTCGCGAAGAGCTTCGCGCGCATCTTCTATCGCAACGCCATCAACACCGGCCTGCCGGTGGTCGAGTGCGACACCGACAGCATCGCCGATGGCGACTCACTCGAGCTCGACCTCGAGGAAGGCGTGCTGAGGAATCTCACCCAGGGCACGGAGATCCCGTTCGCGCCGCTGCCGCCGGTGATGGCGCAGCTGCTCGCCGACGGCGGGCTGGTGGAGCACTTCAAGAAGCACGGCGGATTCGCGGTCCGGTGACCGCCGAGCGCGCCGGTCGCATGCCCGATCCTGAGACTCCTACCTGGGACGGCGTCGAGCGGCGGGTTGTCAAGCGCCGTCATCATCGGAGGTATCGGTTTATCGACCGGCGGCACGGCTTCGACCGGCGTAAGCGGTATCCGGTGTTCGGCACCATGCGCGATCACGGTTGGATCGTCGTCTTCACGATCCTGCTGATCAACGTGCTGTCGTTCATCGACGGCTACTTCACCGCTGTCGAGCTTGGCCTTGGGATCGCGCGTGAGGGCAACCCCGTGCTTGCTGCAGCCACCCGGGAGGGCCCGCTTGTCGCCATCGCAGTGAAGTTCGGCGCGATGGCGGTCGTGAGCACCGTGATCTGGCACGGCCGCCACAGACGCTCGATCCTTGTGCTGTCACTCGTCGCTGTCGCGCTTTTCGGCGGCTTGGTCGCCTACCACTCGGGAACGCTCCGCGGACTCGGGTGGCTGTAGGGGTCTACTCCTCCTACGGTGCCGAGTTGTCGCGGAACGCTGCGGCGAGCTGCTTCTTGGTGACGGTTCCCTCGCATATGCCGATGACGAGGTCGTACTTCTCGTCCTGCGACAACTCGATGGCGTATCCGTTGTCCGCGAGGAAGACCAGAGCGGCATGGGTCCCAGCGCGCTTGTTCCCATCGATGAACGGGTGGTTCATGACGATGTGGAACAGGTAGGCGGCTGCCATCTCGAAGACGTCGTCGTGCAGGTACGAGTCGCCGAACCCAGCCTGAGGCATAGCCACTGCAGACTCGAGCATTCCCAGGTCGCGAAGTCCGTGACTCCCGCCGAATCGCTGTACCAGCTGCTCGTGGAGTTCGAGCACCTCCTCGACGCTCAGAAACCGGGGCCCTGCGTTCATTGGGCCAGCCTGTGCAGGAGGTTCGCGTTCTCATCCATCACGCGTTCCGAGATAGCCCGGATTCGTTCCCGCCGCTCGTCACCCTCACCGACCGGTGTGATTGCCAGGGAACGTCCGTCCGTCGACAGCTCGAGCTCCGTGTCATCGTCGATCTTCAGTAGTTCGAGTATCGCCTTGTCGATCACGATGGCGCGGCTGTTACCGTGCTTCACCAGCTTCTTGGGCATATCGAGCACACCTCGCATGCGTCTCACCTCCACGCGGAAGCGTAGAGGAATGTACTTACCGTGAGTATACCAATGTACCAACCAAACCTAAACCGGCGTGGGTCACTCGCACACCCCGCCCGCACTCGCGTACAATCGCGGGACACACTCGGACACTCTGGAGGTCTCCCGTATGGCCAAGCACACCGTGACCCTGATCCCCGGTGACGGCATCGGCCCGGAGCTCACCACCGCGATGACGCGCGTGGTCGAAGCCACCGGTGTCGATATCAAGTGGGAGATCGCCGAGGCGGGCGCCGGCGTGATGGATAAGTACGGCACGCCACTCCCTGAGCACGTGCTCGAGTCGATCCGGAAGAACAAGGTCGCCATCAAGGGCCCGATCACCACGCCCATCGGCACCGGCTTCCGCAGCGTGAACGTCTCCATCCGCAAGGAACTCGACCTCTACGCGTGCCTGCGCCCGGCGTTCTCCATCAAGGGCAACGGCGCGCGCTACGACGACATCGACCTCGTGATCGTGCGCGAGAACACCGAGGACCTCTACGCAGGCATCGAGTTCGAGATGGGGAGCGAGGGCGCGCGCAAGCTCATCGAGTTCGCCGCCGCCGAAGGCGCCGGCACGATCCTTCCCGACTCGGGCATCTCCTTGAAGCCGATCTCGGTCACGCGCAGCCGCCGCATCGTGAAGTACGCGTTCGACTACGCCATCGCCAACGGTCGCAAGAAGGTCACGGCGGTTCACAAGGCCAACATCCTCAAGCACTCGGATGGTCTCTTCCTGAAGGTGGCGCGCGAGGTGGCCGAGGAGTACAAGGACTCGGGAATCGAGTTCGAGGACTACATCGTAGACGCCACCTGCATGCAGCTCGTGCTGCATCCCGAGTGGTGGGACGTGCTCGTGCTGCCGAACCTCTACGGAGACATCCTCTCGGACCTCGCCGCCGGCCTCATCGGCGGACTCGGCATCGCGCCGGGCGCCAACATCGGCGCGGACTGCGCGGTGTTCGAGCCCACGCACGGCAGCGCACCCAAGTACGCGGGCAAGGACATGGCCAACCCCACGGCCGAGATCCTTTCGGCGGTGCTGATGCTCAAGCACCTCGGCGAGCGTGACGCGGCTGACCGCGTCCTCGCCGCCGTGCGTGCGGTCATCGGCGAGGGCGACAAGGTCACCTACGATATCAAGCGCTCGGTCACCGGCAGCACCGACGGGTGCGTGGGCACGCAGGCGTATGCCGACGCGCTGATCGAGCGGCTCTAGCGTCCGTCTGGGAGGCGCGCCTGTGGGCGAGGGTCCCGAGTACGAGGTCGAGCGCGTGAGCTACTGGCGGTCGATCGAGCACCGCCGGAAGATCGGCATCGTCGCGGGCCTGGCGGTTGCGGTTCTCGGCGTTGCGGGGATGCTCGCAGTCTCGGCCACACGCGAGCCCGATGGCGAGCGTTCCGCCGAGACGAGCCGCACGATCATCCCCGCCGAGGAGACCACCGAGACCACGGTCACGCTGCCGTCGTACGAAGAGACGCCCAGGGCCGAGACGGATGCTCCCGACACGGTCGTGACCCCGCCGCCGCCCGCCGCACCGGCAGCGGTCCGCGCGCCTGTCGTGGTGTTCCGCCGGGCAGGCGTGCTCTCGGTCGCTGTGGAGGACGGCACAGGCGAGCGGCAACTGGCCGCTTCCACCGCGGGCGTGTACTCGCTCTCGCCCGACGGAGGGGCGCTCGCCTTCGTGGACAGCGCCGCCGAGACGCTCATCATCGTCGACACGGCCTCAGGCGCGAGCGTTGCGGTGGGGCCTGCCGCGCAGGACGTGCCCGCGTGGTCACCGGACTCGGCATGGCTGGTCTACACGGCCGCCGGGCCGAAGGTGACGCGCGTCGAGCGCTCGGGCATCAGGCCGACGGCGCTCTTCGCCGGCAGCATGCCGACGGTCTCGGTCGCCGATGGGACGGTCGTAGGACTCGACACCTCCGGGAAGATCGCCGTGGTCAGGGGCGGCGCCATCTCGCGCGTGTCCGCCGTCGGCTCGGTGACGGGTCTGGCCACCGACGGGTCCACCATCTACTACGGTACGATCGTGCCCTCCGACGGCTCGGTCACCCTGCGTGCCGTTGGCATCGGCGGCGGGGGAGGCCGCGTTCTGGTCGCACGTCCGGTCGCCACGCGGTCGGTCACGTTCGGCAACCTGCTGCTCTCGCCCGATGGGTCGCAGCTCGCCTTCGCCGAGCGTGGCGATGACGGGTACTCGCACCTGTTCGCGACGCCGGTGGGCGGGGGAGCGGCCGTGCCGCTGAGCGTGCGCCGCGACTGCTACCCGGTGCGGTGGACGGCCGACGGCGGAGGCCTGCTCTTCATCGAGGGGAACGCGATCCAGGGTGATCCGACCGCGCTCATGCGCGTGGGTCCAGACGGCGGGTCGCGTCGGCTGCTGGCCGACGGCGCGGGGCTGTGAATACCGTTCATAGACGCTAATGTGACGATTATCACCGATTGCGGGTTGACCGCCCCGAATCGACCGCTCATAATTCACAGATGTTCGCGGGGAAGGTTCGAAGACTCGCGATATGGTCTTCGGCGTTGACGTGTCACCCCTCATTTGGGCGCCTGGGTGACGCTGAGCCAGTGGCGCAACCGGCTGATCATGTTCGGCCGGTTCTTCATCTCTCGCCCAGGGGCAGCGAGATGTGGCCGGACCGCCCGGTGGGGGCTCTTTCGACATGCGTCAGTGCCGAAGTAGAGGTGGCGATCCGTATGCGTTCTCGGTTCCTGGTCCTGGTAGCACTCACCCTTGCGTTGGTTGCGGTGATGGGGGGCGTGGCGTACGGCCAAACGTACACGACACCGGAGGAGTGCTATGCCTGCCATGGGGTGACCGGCACCGGTGCGGTCGGCAAGGTCGACTTCGACGTGCCGGACGTCGACTACGCCAAGTGCGCGACGTGCCACGGTTCGCTCGTCGGTGCCAGCTTCGGGACACAGCACTGGCACACGGTCAACCGATGCGCTGACTGCCACGCGGTGGATCAGCCGCCGGCGATTACCGACTACTCTCGCTGGTTCTTGGGCATGTACACATCTCCCACCTCGGGTGTGTTCCGCACATCTGCGAGCCTCCTGAGCAGCCCACAGACGCTGCACGAGGCACATTCACGCTCGGGTTGGGTGAACTCGCTCACCTTTGCGCGCTCCGCCAACTGCCAGCCCTGCCACCAGCCCGTCACCTGCTCCGCCTGCCACGTCGACGCGGTCGGCCACACCGAGCACGCTGTCTCCGCCTACCCGGCCGTCTCCTATCTCCAGGCTACCGGTACCGGGACGACCACCGAGCCCTCGACGTGCGTGAACTCCTCGTGCCACGACCCCGCCAAGGCGGCGACCGCCGAATTCGTTCCGTGGTGCGGATCGTGCCATCCTGCACGCGTCGAGGAGCACGGCTACGACACCATCGACCACGTCGCCGACGACGGCTCGGTCGAGGGCATCGCGTGCTCCGCGTGTCACGCGCTCGACCTCGCGACCGCCCACGGCGACCCGGGTGCTGCGGGTGCAAGTTGCGCCACATGCCATCCGATGCCGCGTGACTCGTTCGCCGCGTGGGACCAGACGTGCGCCACCGGCGGCTGCCACACGGTTGCCTCCACCGCGCCGATGCATGCCGACATCACGACAGCCCATCAGGTCGATGCCGCCAACCAGCTCTGCCTCGACTGCCACACCGGCACCGAACTCGGCTCGATCCACACCGGCGCCGAGACGACCACCGGCGAAACATCGTGTCTCGTGTGCCACACTGCCTCGTCGGCGCCTGTCACCCGTGATTGCACGGTGTGCCACTTCACCTTCGACGCCCACTACGACGAGGCCGCACACACCTCTGCCACCCTCGGATGCGGCGGGGACGGATGCCACGCAGTGGCGTCCGGACTCATGACCGTGCACGAGGAGCGCAACGCCGCCTTCAGCTGCTGGGGTTGCCACAAGAGCGTACGCACCGCCGTCCAGGACGCGATCGACGCCGGCAACACCTCGTGCGAAGCATGCCATGGCGCCATCAGTGGCCTCGGTGGCCATCGCGACGCTCACTGGCCCGTCCCGCTGCTTGAGGACGCCGAGGGTCCGCGCTACTCCTACTACACCGGTTCGGTAGGCGAGTACCCCACGGGCGATTGCATGATCTGCCACACGCAGAATCTCGTGGACGAGCACCTCGGCATCAAGGACGGGACCACCGGCTTCTACACCCGCTTCCCCCAGATCGACGACGCCGGCAACCCGCTCACCTGCGGCACGTGCCACGACCAGCCGGCCGGCTCGGCCGTCCAGAACGCGATTGCCGCGGGTCTGAGCGCCTGCGAGAGCTGTCACCCGGTACATGGGCCGATCAACCCAGTGCACACCTCCACGTTTGTCGACTCGCCCGAGGTGCCCTGCGCCGACTGCCATAGCGCGAACCTCACCGTCGAGCACAACGGCGGCTACAAGAGCACGGCGGGCCTCACCGGTTGCGCCGTGTGCCACAACCTTTACATCGGCATGACGAGTGGTCCGGTCACCGGCGTTGCCACGCAGGCCGCGATCTCCACCGCCAACGACACACGCTGCTCGGTTTGCCACACCGCATATCACACGGACTCGACCGCCCATGAGACGTCCGTGGCGGAGAGCCTGGCGTGCGGCAGTTGCCACGCCGTCGGGGCGACCACGATCGATGTGACTACCCTCCACCCAACGTGCGCCACCTGCCACAGCAGCACCCGTATCGGCGACATCTCTGGCCACGCCGCTGAGTGCGCCAGCTGCCACAGCACTGAGGGCACCGACTACCACAAGGCAATGGGCACGAGCCACGAGTACTTCGACATGGGCGAGAGCTGTCGCTCATGCCACGCGAGCACGTTGCCCGAGGAGCACGAGGCCTATCTCGCGCGCTATCCCGACTACGCGACGACATGTGCGCTGTGCCACAAGAACCCCACGCTCAGTCTCACCGGAAAGACCGCAACCTGCGCGGACTGTCACGAGATCCACGGCGACATCCCCACGCTTCACACGGCCACCGCAAGCGAGGCGTGCGTGCGCTGTCACGGCTCGGCGGACCTGCGCGTGCTGCACGGCGACACGATGGATGCCTCGTGCACGACCTGCCATAACGCGACCTTCGACCTCACGGGCAAGACCGCCGAATGCACGACTTGTCACTACAACAGCGAGGGCGGGGTGCCGTTCCATGCAAGCATGGACGGGCTCCACATCGGTTTGGGTACGACCGGGACGTGCGAGGGTGCCGGGTGCCATCCGTCGCGCGACATCACCATGATCCATGAGCGGTTCATCGGCCCGGGCAAGCAGTACTCGCAGTACGAGGACACCTGCGCCCTGTGTCACATCAACGATGATCCCGATCGGATCGATTGGGCCACGACGACGGGCGGCACGTGCGCGAACTGCCACGGGGTTCCGCACGACCGCATGAACCACGTGGCAACCTCGGTGCAGAGCCAGGACTGTTTCGGCTGCCACGACGACTGGGTGCCGGCGACGCATGCGGCCGACCCATCGACCGGCGGTTCCTGGGCCAACTGCGACACGTGCCACAACAATCCACTGCTGGGCGACCTCACGTACACCAAGACATCGTCCGACTGTGAGGGTTGCCACGCGAAGACCCCGGTTGCCACCGCTCACTACCCGGTGACAACGCACCTTGCCGTTCACACCGACGTCTGCGTGGACTGCCACTACATGGACCTCAAGGCCGAGCACGCGAAGGCTACGGTCACGTGCGTGGAGTGTCACACCGATCCGTCGGACTCTGCGATCATCACGGCCGGCTGGAACAAGACGTGCAGCGAGTGCCATCTGGACATGCACAACGACAAGACCACGCGGCACGCATCGACGCGCACCGACTGCAGTACGTCAGGCTGTCATGAGTCGGACGTGTCGGCGATCCACGGCGGTCTCCCCGGTATGGGGTGCAGCAGTTGCCACACGGGTCCGGCGCAACTCGACGCCGACCTCACCAAGGACTGCACCGCGTCTGGCTGCCACGGTGACGGCTACCATGCCGGTCTGCCGGCGCTGCATACAGCCACCGCGAGCAACGACTGCACGCGCTGCCACCCTGCGGCGCTGCCTGACGGCTCGCAGCTCGAGCCGCTACATACGGGCGTGTGCGCGACATGTCACAACACAACCATCGATGCGTCGACCAAGACCGCCGAGTGCACGACGTGCCACAACACCACGGTGTCGCCATTCCACGGCGAGATGAACGACACACACACGTTCACATTGATGGATGCCAGCTGCCAGCAGGCGGGCTGCCACACGAGGACGCTCCCCGAGGAGCACGCGAAGTTCCTGTCGCGGTACTCCGGCTATGCCGACTCCTGCGCGCTGTGCCACCTCAACGCCGATCCGAATCGCATCGACTGGACGACGGCGACCGCCGATTGTTCGACGTGTCATACGGTCCACGGCAACATCGACACGCTCCACGGCACCACCGCGAGCCAGGCGTGCGTGGACTGCCACGAGTACTCAGATGTCCGCGATGTTCACGGCACATCACGCGAGGCCTCGTGTGCGGTCTGCCACACTGCTCCCACCGGGAGGATCGACTGGACTACGACGACGATCGAGTGCACGTCCTGCCACGGTACCTACACGCAGATCGATCCCAACCACTACCCGCTTGCCAAGCATGACGCCACGTCGCAGACCGGCTGCAACCAGTGTCACTACAAGGACATGAAGGCAGAGCACTTCAAGCCGACCGTGGCGGTCACGTGCGTGCTCTGTCATGAGACCAAGGTGGATTCGTTCACGGCACCGTGGGACAAGACCTGCGCGGCGTGTCACCCGACCAGCCACGGTGACCGGAATGCGAAGCACGTTTCCGCGACCGCGAGCTGCGGCGGCACCGGCTGCCACGTGATCGGGGATGTGTCCACGCTCCACCAGGCGCTGAACGGCAACGGCTGCTATGTCTGTCACAAGAATCCAGACTCCCCCGCGACCACGACCGACTGCACGGCTTCCGGCTGTCACGCCGGTGTGGGCACCGACCACAAGGGTCTGCATGAGGCGGCCGGCGTGAATCCCGTCGGATGCAGCGGGTGCCACTTCATGAACCTCGTGGACGAGCACGCAGCGCTCGGCTTCACCTGCGACACCTGCCACAAGTCGACGGTTGCCGCGGTTACGGCCGCGATCGCCGCAAACGACCTGCGGTGCAAGTCATGCCACCCGGGTATGCATAGCAGGCAGGACTACGAGTTCAACCCGGGTATGGGTAGCGGACACAGGGTGAATGCAGATCAGCCTGGGATGAGATCATCGTTCGTGGTGAACGGCAGGACGTACACGTGGTCGCTGCCCTCGACGTCGGGCTTCCTGAAGACCGGTTACACGACGAGCAGCATGCTCGCGTGCAGCAGCTGTCACACGTACGCGGGTGCGACCGGCCCGCACGGTGCGACGATGACGGTGAACATGGATCCGGCGTATCCGGCCGACTGGCAGACACGGCGTCTGTCAGGCAGTTCCGGCTTCGATGACTACCGCTACAGCCCGTCGGCACCCGCTTACACAGGCGGCTACGTGGGTACCTCGTCGGGTGCCGTGATCTGCGACAAGTGCCACAACGCCAACTACGTCAACATGAACGAGGTTCACGGTGAGGGCGATCACGAGGGCGCATACTGCACCGACTGCCACACACAGATGCCGCATGGCTGGCGTCTGCCGAGGCTGCTCGCGTACACGAGCGATCCGACACCGTACGCGTCCCGCAGGCTCGAGGGGATCAGCCTCGCAAGCCACTCGCCGATGAGCGGATGGGATGAGAGCGACTGCTTCGCGGGCTGTGACGACCACGAGGACCAGGTATCCTCCAAGTGGCCCTCGACTGAGGCGACGCCTGTCACGGCCGGTACTGTTGCCGGCACCGTGAAGGACTCCTCAGGTGCGGCGATCTCCGGCGCTACGGTGAGCATCGCGGACAAGACCGGTACGACCGGCAGCACCGGCACGTACTCGGTGACGGATGTCGCGGCAGGGACGTACACCATGACCGTCAGCGCCACGGGGTACAACGCATGGAGTGGCTCGGTGTCGGTCACGGCGGGTGCCACAGCGACCCTGAATGTGTCGCTCGTCAAGACACCCACGACGCCCATGTCTACGAACCTCGCCCGCACCGGTTCCGCCACCGCCTCGAATACGGACGGAAGCAACTACCCGTCGCGTGCGATCGACGGCAGCACGAGCACCTACTGGCGCGCGAATGGCAGCGGTACCGAGTGGCTCCGGGTCGATCTCGGTTCGGTCAAGACAGTAAGTTCGGTCGTGGTGAAGTGGTACAGCTCGCGTTACGCGAGGACGTACCGGATCGAGACCTCGACTGATGGCTCGACGTGGACATCGCAGTACTCCACGTACTATGGCAACGGTGGCGTCGACACGATCGCCATACCGTCAGTGAGCGCGCGGTACGTTCGCGTGTACATGACGCGGGCCAATGACGGCGACTACCGCATCGGCGAGTTCGAGGTCTGGGGCTACTAGAACCCGGGCGGCGCATCCCGTCCGGAGCGAGTACATGAGGCGCCTTCGTCGATCAGGCGGGGGCGCCTCTGCTGCTCGTCGGCATCACTCCTGCATCCCGCAGTCGGCCTATCGTGGCGCGGGTATCGTCCAACACGGATTCCGGCGCCCGCGGCCGTGCACCGGAGGGCTCCTCGGCGAGCGAGTCGGGCAGGGCGACTCCCGTGAGCGCACCGGCGAGCAGCGTCCACGCCTGCGGCACCGCCGTGGCCCACGAGTAGCCGCCGCCTCCCGTCGCCACGAGCCGACCGGCACACGCCCTGTCGGTGAGCGCGATGACACGCTCGTACAGGGCGCGGAAGCCGGAGAGGGTCACGCCGAGCGTGGTGAGAGGGTCGCTCCAGTGCGCGTCGACGCCACATTGCGCCACGATCAGCTTGGGCGCGAAGGCATCGACTGCCGGTGCCACCACCTCGTCGAACGCGACCAGGTAGCACTCGTCGGTGGCGAGCGGCGGGAGGGGGATGTTGATCGCCGCACCGAGTCCGGCGCCCTCGCCTCGTTCGGTCACGTCGCCGGTACCGGGGAAGAGGTATCGCCCGCTTTCGTGGAGCGAGATCGTCAGCACACGGGGCTCGGCGTAGAAGACGTCCTGGACGCCGTCGCCGTGGTGCGCATCGATGTCGATGTAGGCGATCCGGAGCGAAGGGTCGCGCTCGAGTGCCCCGGTGATCGCGACTGCGATGTCGTTGTAGACACAGAAGCCCGAAGCGTAGTCCCGGTGTGCGTGGTGGAGGCCGCCAGCAGGGCTGAATGCGCGCTGGTACTCGCCCGAGAGCACCGTCCGCATGGCTGCCGCGGTGGCGCCACAGACGAGCGCTGCCGCATCATGCATGCCGGGGAAGGCGGGGGTGTCGCCGGGGCCGATGCCCGCTTGTGCGGGCCACAAACCGCCGGGGCGCGAGGCGCGCATGACGAGGTCCACGTACTGCGCGGAGTGCACCCGCAGCAGCTGCTCTCGCGTGACGGGTCCGAACTCGATCGGCCGCAGCGCTCCCTCGGCGATGAGGCTGTGCTCACGCATCATCTCCACCGCTCGCGACACCCGCTCGGGCCGGAACGGGTGGTCCGGACCGAGATCGTACGCGTCCAGACTCGGGGAGCATGCGAATGCGACTTCCATTCGATCAATCGACCTCCTAACGCGGGCGCTCGCTCCCCGCAGCGCCTCAGATCTGCTGCTCCAGCGCGTCGCACATCTGCGAACGCCGCCGTGCAGGGCCCACGCCGTGAGGAGTTGATGCCCCAAGCGCGCTGCCGCAGAACACGAATCGGGTTTGCCGCATCCCCGCTGCTCACGTATACTGCTACACCTGTCAACCGCACAGCACTATCGGCGTTGACGGGGACCAGTAGAGGTCAATCCCAGCTTCAGAGAGTCGGGGACGGTGGAAACCCGGCGCGGGACGCTTCGAAACTCACCCCCGAGCCACCCGGAAGAACGTGCCCGGTGCACCCGAGCGGACGACCTCCGCTCTGTGCCGGGGCCAGTAAGACGGGTCGGTGGCATCCGTTACCTGCCGCATGGTTCGACAACAGCGCACGGGCATCTCACCCGTTGCGCATGTTCGCTGCATGCGGCATCAAGCGGGCGCCCCGCCCCATTAGAGGCAGGGGTACGCGCATGGAGCATCGCAGCGATGTCATGAAGAGGGGCGCCATCCGCGCGCCCCATCGCAGCCTCCTCAAGGCCGACGGCCTCATCGACGAGGAGATCTCGCGTCCGCTCGTCGCCGTCATCAACTCCGCGAACGACATCATCCCCGGGCATGTGGGTATGGATCGCGTGGCCGATGCCGTGAAGACCGGCGTACGCATCGCCGGAGGCACCCCGCTCGAGATCTCCACGATCGGCGTGTGTGATGGCGTGGCGATGGGCCACGCGGGAATGAAGTTCTCGCTCGCCAGCCGCGAGGTCATCGCCGACTCGGTGGAGATCGCTGTCTCAGCCCACGCTTTCGACGCCGTGGTGCTCATCCCCAACTGCGACAAGATCATCCCGGGCATGCTCATGGCCGCCGCGCGGCTCGACCTGCCTACGGTGGTGGTCTCCGGCGGGCCGATGCTTGCCGGGCGGTGGGAAGGCAAGCACGTCGACCTGGATACCGTCTTCACCGCAGTGGGCGGCCACGCGGTGGGCGAGGTGAGCGACGAGCGTCTGCTCGATCTCGAGAACAACGCCTGCCCCACCTGCGGCAGCTGCGCGGGACTCTTCACCGCAAACTCCATGAACTGCCTCACCGAGGCGATCGGCATGGGGCTGCCGGGCAACGGCACCGTCCCGGCCGTGTACTCCGAGCGCATCCGCCTGGCGAAGCACGCCGGAATGAAGGTGATGGAGCTCCTGGAGCGCGGCATCACCGCGCGGCAGATCATGACGCCTGCGGCCATCACCAACGCGATGACGCTCGACATGGCCTTCGGCGGATCGTCCAACACGGTGCTCCACCTCACCGCCATCGCCGCCGAGGCGGGCGCACCCATCACGCTCGACGACTGGCAGGCCGTCTCGGCCCGCACGCCCAACCTGGTGCGCGTGTCACCGGCGGGCGAGCACCACATGGAGGACCTCTACTTCGCCGGCGGGATCCCCGCGATCATGGCCGAGCTCGCCAGGGGCGGCCACATCGACGCCAAGGCACTCACCGTCACAGGCGGCACGATCGGCGACACCATCAGGCACGTATCCGGGGCCGATGGCACCGTGATCCGTCCGATCGATGATCCGTACGCCACGGTGGGCGGCCTGCGTGTGCTCAAGGGCAACCTGGCGCCGCGCGGCGCGGTGGTGAAGCAGTCGGCAGTGGCGCCCGAGATGCGGCAGCACGCCGGCCCGGCACGCGTCTTCGACTCCGAAGAGGCCGCAAGCGCGGCGATCCTCGGCGGAGAGATCCGCGAGGGCGACGTGATCGTCATCCGCTACGAGGGCCCAAAGGGCGGCCCGGGTATGCGCGAGATGCTGTCGCCCACCTCTGCCGTGAAGGGCATGGGGCTCGCCAAGAGCGTCGCGCTCATCACCGACGGCCGCTTCAGCGGCGCCACCTCGGGCGCGTCGATCGGCCACGTGAGCCCCGAGGCCGCCGAGGGCGGCCCGATCGGCCTCATCGAGGAAGGCGACACCATCACGATCGACATCGATGCGGGCACGCTCACGCTCGAGGTCACCGAGGAGTACCTGGCCATGCGCGCCCGCGCGTGGACGGCTCCCGAACCGAAGATCAAGCGCGGCTATCTCGCGCGCTATGCGCGCTTCGTGACGAGCGCCGACAAGGGTGCGGTGCTCGAATGTTAGGGCTACGGGACGACCAGGAGGTGAACGCATGAAAGTGACCGGTGCACAGGCCATCGTGAAGTCGCTCGAAGCCGAGGGTGTGGAGGTGGTATTCGGCTACCCGGGTGGTGTGGTGCTGCCGCTGTTCGACGCGCTGTACGAGGCGCCGTCGATCCGCGTGATCCTCACCCGGCACGAGCAGGGCGCCGCTCACGCCGCCGACGCGTACGCTCGCGTCACCGGCAAGGTCGGCGTGGTGATCGTCACCAGCGGTCCGGGGGCGGCCAACACCGTCACGGGCATCGCCAACGCCTACATGGACTCGGTGCCGCTCGTGGTCATCACCGGCCAGGTGGCCACGCACGTCCTCGGCACGGACGCGTTCCAGGAGACGGACATCACGGGCATCACCATCCCGATCACCAAACACAACTACCTGGTGGACGACGCCGAGGACATCCCGGAGATCATGGCGGAGGCGTTCCACATCGCCGGCACGGGCCGTCCGGGCCCGGTGCTCATCGACGTGCCGGTGGACATCTCCCGGGGCGAGCTCATTTTCAAGTATCCGGAGCGGGTGAGCCTGCCGGGCTACAAGCCCACCGTGAAGGGCCACGCGAAGCAGATCAAGGAAGCGGCCACGCTCATCAGCCGCGCCCGCAAGCCGCTGCTGTACGTGGGCGGCGGCGTGCTCGCGAGCAACGCCGCCAGGGAGCTCAAGGAGCTCGCCGAACTGATGCAGCTGCCCGTGGTGACCACACTCATGGGCAAGGGCGCGTTCCCGGAGGACCACCACCTGTTCGTGGGCATGCCGGGTATGCACGGCGGCAAGTTCACCAACTACGCGATCACCGAGACCGATCTGCTCTTCGGCATCGGCGTCCGTTTCGACGACCGTGTGACCGGCAAGCTCGCTACGTTCGCCACCAAGGCGAAGGTCCTGCACGCCGATATCGACCCCGCCGAGATCGGCAAGAACCGTCACGTCGACCTGCCGATCGTGGGCGATGCGAAAGCGGTGCTCGTGGGCGTTATCGAGGAGCTGCGCAAGATGAACGCGCAGCCCCGCACGGACGCCTGGATGCGCGTGATCGACGACTGGCGGACGCGCTACCCGTTCCACTACCACACGCACGAGGACACGATCATGCCGCAGCAGGTCGTGGAGCGCGTGCGCGAGCTCACGAAGGACCGCAAGACCATCTACTGCACCGAGGTGGGCCAGAACCAGATGTGGGCGTGTCAGTACCTGAAGATCCGCGAGCCCCGCACCTGGGCCTCCTCGGGAGGCCTCGGCACGATGGGTTTCGGCCTTCCGGCGGCCATCGGCGCGCAGCTCGGCCGGCCCGACCACCTGGTGATCGACATCGCCGGCGACGGCTCCATCCAGATGAACAGCCAGGAGCTCGCCACCGCCAGCATCAACAAGCTGCCGGTGAAGGTGGTCATCCTGAACAACGGCTACCTCGGCATGGTGAGGCAGTGGCAGGAACTCTTCTACGAGCATCGCTACTCGTCATCCACGCTGCCGCAGGACTGCCCCGACTTCGTGAAGCTCGCCGAGGCGTACGGCGCGTTCGGCGTCCGCGTGACGGAACCCTCCGAGCTCGATACGGCTCTCATGGCCGCGTTCGACTTCGATGGCCCGGCGATCGTGGACGTGCGCGTGGAGCGCGAAGAGAACGTCTTCCCGATGGTGGCGCCCGGCGGCTCCATCGACGAGATGCTCGGGGGCATTCCCGGAGGTCCGGTGTCCGAGATGCTCGATGACGAGGCGCTCGAGGAGGTGTGGGAGTGATGCAGCACACGCTTTCCGTGCTCGTGGAGAACAAGCCTGGCGTGCTCACCCGTGTGGCGTCGCTGTTCGCCCGCCGCGGGTTCAACATCGACTCGCTCGCCGTGGGTGAGACGGAAGACCCCACGCTCTCGCGGATGACGATAGTGGTGGCTGCCGATGAGAACGCGATCGAGCAGATCACCAAGCAGCTCCACAAGCTCATCAACGTGATCAAGATCCAGGACCTCGATCCGAAGTACATGATCGACCGCGAACTCGTGCTCTACAAGGTGAACGCCGCGCCGGATCGTCGGCACGAGGTGATCGAGATCGCGAACGTCTTCCGCGCCAAGATCGTTGATGTGGGCAAGAACTCGCTCACGATCGAGGCCACCGGCACTGGTGACAAGCTCGCGGCGATGGAGGACCTGCTGCGCGCGTACGGCATCAAAGAACTGGCCCGCACAGGAAGGATCGCGCTCGCGCGCGGCTCCCGGGACGCATAGGAGGACACGATGGCAACGGTGTACTACGAGAAGGACTGCGACCTGTCACTCGTCCGCGACCGCAAGATCGCGGTCATCGGCTACGGATCACAGGGACACGCGCACGCGCTCAACCTGCACGACAGCGGCTGCGACGTCCGGGTGGGCCTGCGTGAGGGCTCCGGAAGCGCCGCCAAGGCACGTGAGGCCGGCCTCAAGGTCACCACGCCGCGCGAGGCGGCCGCCGAGGCCGACATCGTCATGATGCTCACCCCCGACGAGACCACCGCGCACATCTACTACGCGGAGATCCACGAGCACATGACGACCGGCAAGGTGCTCGCGTTCGCGCACGGTTTCAACGTCCACTACCAGCAGATCGAGGCGCCGGCTGGCGTTGATGTGATCATGATCGCCCCCAAGGGCCCCGGCCACATGGTGCGCCGCACCTTCACCGAGGGATCGGGCGTGCCGTGCCTGATCGCGGTAGCGCAGGACGCGAGTGGCAAGGCCAAGGACATTGCGCTGGCGTGGGCGGCCGGTATCGGCGGCGCACGTGCGGCCGTGATCGAGACCACGTTTGCCGAGGAGACCGAGACCGACCTGTTCGGCGAGCAGGCCGTGCTGTGCGGCGGCCTCACGCACCTGGTGCAGGCGGGCTTCGAGACGCTCGTTGAGGCCGGCTACCAGCCGGAGATCGCGTACTTCGAGTGCATGCACGAAGTGAAACTCATCGTCGACCTCATGTACGAGGGCGGCATGGCCAAGATGCGCGACTCCATCAGCAACACCGCCGAGTACGGCGACTACGTGACCGGCCCGCGCATCGTCACCGACGAGACGCGAGAGACCATGGCCCAGGTGCTCTGGGAGATCCAGAACGGCACCTTCGCCCGCAACTGGATCCTCGAGAACAAGGCCGGACAGCCGGGCTTCAAGGCGATGCGCCGCATCCAGTCCGAGCACTTGATCGAGGAAGTTGGCGCCGAGATGCGCTCGATGTTCGCGTGGATCAAGAAGGGCGAGGAATAGGTACAGGCGCCGCTTCATGCCGGGAGCGGCGAGTGTGAAAGCCCCTGAGAGGAAGAGAGCAACGATGCAGAAGAAGTACCTGATGACGCCGGGCCCCACGCCGGTACCCGCCGAGGTCCTGCTCACGCAGGCCGCGCCGATCATCCATCACCGCACGCCGGACTTCTCGGCGGCCTTCAAGCAGGCGATCGAGGGCCTCAAGTACGTGTTCCAGACAGAGGCCGACGTGCTGCTGTTCGCCTGCTCGGGCACCGGCGTGATGGAGGCGGCCATCGCCAACTCCTTCTGCGCGGGCGACACCGTGGTCGTGTGCCGCAACGGCAAGTTCGGCGATCGCCAGAAGCAGATCGCCGAGGTCTACGGCCTCAACGTGATCGACCTCAAGTACGAGTGGACGAGCGTTGTGGACCCTGCCGACGTGGCCACCGCGCTTGCCGAGAACCCGGGCGTGCGAGGCGTGATCGTCACGCAGAGCGAGACGTCTTCGGGCGTGCTCAACGACGTGAAGACCATCGGCGAGATCGTACGGGAGTACCCGGACACCATCCTCATCGTCGACAGCATCACGGGCATCGGCGCCGTGGAGTGCAAGACCGACGAGTGGGGCCTCGACATCGTCATGACCGGGTCGCAGAAGGGCCTCATGCTCCCGCCGGGCCTCGCCGCCTGCACCGTGAGTGAGAAGGCGTGGAAGGCCTACGAGCGCTCCACGCTGCCGAAGTTCTACTTCGACTTCATGAAGTACAAGAAGAACATCGAGAAGGACACCACGCCGTTCACCCCGGCCGTGTCGCTCGTGCTCGGCCTGAACGTGTCGCTCAAGATGATCATGGACGAGGGGCTCGAGAACACGATCGCCCGCCACTCGCGGCTTGCCGAAGCCACCCGCAAGGGCTGCGAGGCGCTCGGCATGAAGCTGTTCGCTCCGGCCGAAGGCCGTGGCTCGGCGGTCACGCCCGTGTGGGTGCCGGAGGGCATCGACGGCAAGAAGATCGTGAGCATCCTCAAGAACAAGTACGGCATCACCATCGCCGGCGGCCAGGACGACTACGCCGGCCGCATCTTCCGGGTGGGCCACCTCGGCTACTTCGGCGAGTTCGACATCATCACCACGCTGGCCGGTCTCGAGATGACGCTCGCCGAGCTGGGTTACGTGTTCGAGCGCGGCGCGGGGATCGTCGCCGCCGAAGCCGTCTTCATGGGGGAGTAGACAGATGAAGGTACTGGTAGCAGACAAGATCAGCGACACCGGCATCGAGAAGCTTCGTGCCGACGGCTACGAGGTAGACGTCAAGACGGGGCTTGCCGAAGACGAGCTGGTGGCGATCATCGCCGAGTACGACGCCATGATCGTGCGCTCGGCCACCAAAGCGACGCGGCCGATCATCGAGGCGGGCGCCAAGCTCAAGATCATCGGGCGCGCCGGCGTGGGTATCGACAACGTCGACGTGGCCGCGGCCACCGAGCGTGGCGTGATCGTGTGCAACGCGCCCACGAGCAACATCGTGTCGGCCGCCGAGCAGACCATCACGCTCATGCTCGCCATCGCGCGCAACACCGCGCAGGCGAACGCGTCCATGAAGCAGGGCAAGTGGGAGCGCTCCAAGTTCACCGGCATCGAGGTGTACGAGAAGACGCTCGCGATCGTGGGCCTCGGCCGCATCGGGGCGCTCGTGGCCGAGCGTGCGCGTGGCCTAGGGATGAAGCTCATCGGCTACGACCCCTATACGAGCGATGAGCGCGCCGCTGCACTCGGCGTGACGCTGTACGCCACCGTGGACGAGCTCCTGCCGCTGGCCGACTTCATCACGGTGCACCTGCCGAAGACGAAGGAGACCATCGGCATGTTCGGCGCCGAGCAGTTCGCGAAGATGCGAGACGGCGTGCGCCTGGTGAACACCGCCCGTGGCGGCATCTACCAGATGGACGCGCTCGTGGACGCGCTCAAGAGCGGCAAGGTGGCATCGGCGGGCATCGACGTGTTCGAGACCGAGCCGTGCACGGAGTCGCCGCTTCACGCGATCGACAACGTGGTGCTCACGCCGCACCTCGGCGCCTCGACCGAAGAGGCGCAGGACCGTGCCGGTGACCAGATCGCCGAGCTTGTGGCTGCGGGTCTGCGCGGCGACATGGTCGACACGGCCGTGAACATCGCGCCGGTGGCGCCCGAGGTCATGGAGGCCGTGGGACCGTACATGGCGGTGGCCGAGGCGCTGGGCGGGGGCATCGGGCAGATCGCACGTGGACCGGTGAGCGAGATCGAGGTGCACTTCATCGGCCATCTTGCCGACCAGGACACCCGCATCCTCAAGACCGCGATGCTCAAGGGTCTGCTCACCGTTGTGGGCCAGGACGCGGTGAACTTCGTGAACGCGAACCATTATGCCGAGCAGCGCGGCATCTCGGTCACGGAGAACAAGCGTGTGGAGAGCATGGACTACGTAAGCCTGATGGTCGTGGTGGCGAAGGCCGGCGGCCGTGCGTTCAAGCTGGGTGCCACGCTCATCGGCAAGAAGAACGAGCCGCGCCTCGTGGTCTTCAACGACTTCTCGATCGACATGGCGCCGTCGGCGCACATGCTCTTCCTGGAGTACTCGGACGTCCCCGGTGTGGTGGGCAAGGTGGGCACCGTGCTCGGCGAGAACGAGATCAACATCGCGTCGATGCAGGTGGGCCGCACGGGTGAGGGTGGCACGGCGCTCATGGGCATCAATGTGGACACGGCGATCCCCGAGGCGCTCGTGGCGCGTATCAACGCCAAGGCCGAGGTCTCCGAGGCCTGGAGCGTGGAGCTGTAGGGTTGGCGCTGCGGCGCCGGCCGTGTGCCGGGATGATGAAGAGGCCCCGCGGGGCGTTCGGCAGGAGTGACGCGCGAGTATCGATAGACGGCGACGCGGCAAGGGAGTTCCGCGAACTTCCGCCACCGAGCACCCCTGAGAACCGCGATACCGGCAGTGCCAGGGCACTGCCGGTATCGCGGTTGAAGTGCGCGGATCGGGATCAGTACACGAGGACCGGTTTGATCGTCACACCACTCGCGCTGTCGGCGAATGCCTTGTTGATATCCTCGAACTTGTACTTCGTGATGAGCTTGTCGAAGGGGAAGAGGCCCTTCTCGTGGAGCGAGATCAGGCGCGGGATGAAGGTCCATATCACCGCATCGCCCTCAAGGACTATGCTCAGTTTGATCCCAGTCAGCAGGAGCGCGCCGACGTCGACTGCAGCCTCGCTGCCCATAGCGGCCGCGCCAACCATCGCACCGTGTCCGAGCGGGCGCAACGAGTTCAGCATCTGGACGAAGACGACCTTGTTCCCGGTCGTATCGAGCGCGAAGTGCGCGCCCCCGCCGGTGATCTCCTTGACGCGCGCCACAGCGTCCTCGTTCTTGCTGTTGATCGTGTGAGTGGCCCCCAGCGTCTTCGCGAACTCGAGTCGGCTGTCGACGATGTCGACCGCGATGATGGTTGTGGCACCGCTCGCTATCGCGCCAAGCATGCCCGACAGGCCGACCGCGCCCGTACCGAACACCACGAAACTGCTTCCTGGCCAGGGCTTGAGCACGTTGAGAACCGTGCCCGCACCGGTCTGGATCCCACACCCGAGCGGGCCGAGGATCTCAAGCGGCGTTGAGTCCGGGACTTTCACGATGCTGCGTTCCGCCACATTGCTATAGTGCGAGAACGACGACTGCCCGAAGAAGTGAGATCCCACGGGCTGCCCGTTCTCATCCGTGAACGCTGTGCTGCCGTCCATGCGGCTCGCGCCGAAATTGAGCGGCCACATGTTCACGCAGAATGCCGGGTGACCGCTCGTACAATACTCACACACCCCGCAAGTGGCTATGCTGAGCACGACCTTGTCGCCCGGGGTGACGCTCGTGACGCCGGGACCGACCGCCTCGACGATACCCGCTCCTTCATGGCCGAGCACGGCCGGCATGGGAACGGGGTACCACTCGTCGTGGACGATAGCATCTGTATGGCACACTCCTGACGCGACCATCCGCACCCGAGCCTCGCCGGCCCTCGGCTCATCCAGTTCTAACTCCTTGATGATGAACGGTTGTTCTTTGCCTACTGCAACTGCTGCTTGCACCTTCATGTCATGCCCTCCTTGCTCGTTGTACAGAAACCATCGCACCGGACTGTGCGTGTCTGCTGTTGTCACCCTGATCAAACGCGGACCAAACGAAATGTGGATAACGATGCGGGGATATCTAACCTCCCGCGATGGGCACGAAGAATGCAGCCGTGCCGTCCTTGGCGAGGGGCGTTTCGCGCCCGGCTGATGCCAGCGATCGCCCGTCCCCCATAGCCACGACCTGAGGATGAAAAGACCGCATCTCGGCATCCCATACATTGGGAGGGAACAGCGGTCCAAACCGCGCGCCGATAGCGTCGAGCAGGTCGCCGTAAGAAGCGGGATCGGGCAGCTCGAAGGTGATGGGTTCACCGGGCGGAACCTTCATATTCATCCCGATGAGGCCGAAGAACCTCGCGTGGTATTGCACGGTGGTGAATCCTCCTAAACGACCGGGCCAGTGCCTCTTCGCTGACACTGGCCCGGTATCGACAGCCGGGCTAAGACGCAACCGCCTGGGGATGCAGATCCTTCACTAGGTCGCCAAGACCGAGTGCGCGCAATCCCTCTACACTCGGAACCGTCGTTTCTTTATCCCATCCGACAACCGACAGGTATGAATCTCGCATGGCGTCCAGATCCACGACGTAGCCCTTGCCCATGCCCGACTTCAACTCCGTGCCGTCGAGACAACGCTGGGGCACCGGGCAATCGCGCACCGGATTGATCCCTTCACGCAGGTTGAACGCATGCCGCAGCGTCTGTATCCGCTCTCCAGTCACCTGGACGCGGCCGGCGTCCCACGGCTCGCCAGTCACGAACGTGAGCTCGCGGACCATGGCATCCAGCGGCGCGATGAACCCCGAGAAGATGCATATCCCGGCGGAGTTCGCCACCTGCCGGTCGTTAAGCAGCACTCTGTGAGGGAGCCCCTTGTTCGCGTAGTCGCGCTTGTGGACGTTCAGGGGCGCCGGCAGTGGCAGCACGTCCAAGCCGGTGAAGAACTCCATCTCCCCGGTGCCACCCGTTGTATGACGCCCCGGCGTCGGGTCCAGGTGGAAGTTGAGCGCCATGCCTGGTGAGTACCGCGGATCATGCATTCCGGGCTCTTCGCCGTGGACGTGGATGGCGTACTGTGCGCTGTCCTTGCCGATTCTCTCGGCCGCCTTCTCCGCCCCGTCAGCCAAGATGGCGCCGAAACCGGTCCGCTCTGCCATCTGGCGGGTGACCTCGACGATGGCGGGCGCGTTGCCCCACCGCAGTTCAAGACCCCCGGTGTCCTCGGCGTTGATGATGCCTCGCTCGAAACACTCGATCGCAAAGGCGATCGTGCTGCCGGCTGCGATCGTGTCCATGCCCGCCCGATTGCAGAGTTCGTTGACCTTGAGCATCGCCTCGGTGTCGTCCATCAGGAGCATGCTGCCGAATGCGGCGAGCGTCTCGTACTCGGGACGGTGCTCATACGCTCCAGAGGTTGCGTACGGACCGTCGGGGACCGACAGGTAGGCTCCGCACGAGATCGCACAATGCCAGCAGCCCGCGCGCCGCACCCTATACTTGTCGAGGGCCACGTCGCTCACCTTGCTCGCTCCGGGAAAATCCACTTCTCCGGAACCGGCCCAGTTCTTGACCGGTGAATCGCCGTTCATTGCGGAGGCCGCTGCCAATCCACTGGTGCCGAAGGTTGTGAACAGTTGGTACGCGGGGCTGTTCTCGGCTTTGGCCGCACGCATTGATTCGGTCACATAGGCGCTGAGGCCGGCCTCATCGGCGACAGGCACTTTCTGCGTTCCGGCAACGGCAACGGCCTTCAGGTTCTTGGAGCCCATCACGGCTCCGAGCCCGCTTCTGGCCGCCGCGCGACCAAGATCGTTCATCACGGATGCCATGAGGTTCTTGTTCTCTCCGGCCTGGCCGATCCATGCGACCTTGACATCGTCGCCCAGCTCCTTGATGAGTTCGACCTCGACGTCGACACCATTGCCCCAGTACGGGGCCGCATCTCGGATTTCCGCCTTGCCGTCGCGAACGTAGAGGTAAACGGGAGTTGGAGAGATGCCGCGGAAATAGATGGCGTCGTAGCCGGAGAACTTCAGAGCCGGTCCGAAGTTGCCACCGCAGTTCGCATCTCCCCATGTACCGGTCTTCGGCGATTTGCCGACCACCGTGAAGCGGTTCCCCGTGATTGCTCGGGTACCGGTGAGCGGCCCCGTGGTCAGGCCGAGGATGGCATCCGGCCCCATCGGGTCGACACCCGCCGGCATCCGATCGTACAGTAGCCGCACCCCGATGCCGTACCCTCCGACATAGTCCCGATACACGTCATCACTCGGGGTCTCCACCGTGATCTCGCCGGACGTCAGATCCACCCATAGCATCTTGCCCATGACTCCATACATACGTTAACCCTCCAATCATCGGACGATCGGGTCCTGGCCGGTGTCTGGATCGCGTCTCCTACAGCGAGGGGACAGTCAGCAGCTGATCTGTCCCACTCGATGAGCACGGACGCGAGCACCCGATCAAAGACGACCTTGTCTTGCGCGGTTGTTGATGCCAGCTTCCAGCGCCTTCGAAGACGCCTCCCTTCCGCACTTGAACCCGCACTGCACCCTGCTTCTCGCCATATGGCATATCTATTCCCTGCTACGCCAGATTTGGACGCATGCAGCCACTCTCGCGGTGTCCATCATGGCTCGCTGTGTCCATCATGGCGGACGGTGAGCTGCGTTCATCGAACGTCGCCGCGGAACCCGGAAATCCCGATGATGTCTGCGCGAGCCGGTCTGTCGCAGGGGCGAGCGACATGGCGACATGGCGCGCATCCGGCGGTAGGCGAGCGCCCTGCCCTGCGCTATACTGCCGTGCATGAACGCGCACGCTCACAAGCTTCTTTCGGGTCTTCTCGGGCGACTTATCCAGCCGGCCGCCGTCTAGCCGACGGCTTTGTGCCGGCGCACCCCGCCCGTACCCGCGTTCAGCCGAAGGAGCATCGCCGTGAGCACACCTAACGCGTCCGACCGCGTCTTCATCTTCGATACCACTCTCCGCGACGGCGAGCAGAGCCCCGGCGCGAGCATGAACACCGCCGAGAAGCTCGAGATCGCTCGCCAGCTCGTCCGCCTCGGCGTGGACATCATCGAAGCCGGCTTCCCCATCTCGAGCCCGGGAGATTTCGAGAGCGTGCGCCGCATCGCCGCCGAGGTGGGTGACGCCGCAACCGTGTGTGCCCTCTCTCGCGCTGTCCCGGCCGACATCGAGCGTGCCGCCGAGGCGCTCACAGGCGCCAAGCGCCCGCGCATCCACACCGGTATCGGCGCTTCGGACAGCCACCTCAACGACAAGCTGCACATATCGCGCGAGGTGGCGATCGAGCGAGGGGTCGCCGCGGTCAAGCTGGCGAGAACCTTCGTCGAGGACGTGGAGTTCTACGCCGAGGATGCGGCCCGCGCTGACCGCGACTTCCTGTGCCGAATGATCGAGGCGGTCATCGCGGCGGGAGCGACGGTGGTCAACATCCCGGACACGACCGGCTACACCTATCCCGAGGTTTTCGGTGACCTCATCCGAACCCTCGGCGATCGCGTGGCCGGTATCGAGAACGTCGTCATCTCGATCCACTGCCACAACGACCTCGGCATGGCCACCGCCAACGCGCTCGCAGGTGTGAAGGCGGGCGCACGGCAGATCGAGTGCACAATCAACGGCCTCGGCGAGCGCGCGGGCAACACGGCGATGGAAGAGGTCGTGATGGCGCTCAAGATGCGTCCCGACGTCTTTGGCGTGGATACCCGCATCAACACGAAGGAGTTCGTGCGCGCTTCGCGGCTCGTCTCCAGCATCACCGGCATCCTCGTGCAGCCCAACAAGGCGATCGTTGGCGCCAACGCGTTCGCGCACAGCAGCGGCATCCACCAGGACGGCGTGCTCAAGGAGCGCTCCACCTACGAGATCATCGACCCCGCCGACGTGGGCGCCGGCGGCAGTTCCATCGTGCTCACCGCCCGCAGCGGCCGTGCCGCGCTCCGCCACCGCCTGGCCGAGCTCGGCTACGTCACGGAAGACGAGGAGTTCGAGACCATCCACCAGGCGTTCCTCGAGCTCGCGGACAAGAAGAAGGAAGTCTACGACGAGGACCTCGAGGCGCTGGTGGGCGAGGCCGAGCGCATGATCGGCGAGGTCTACCACCTCGAGCAGGTGCACGTGAGCTGCGGCGATCCCGGCATCCCCACCGCCACCGTCGAGCTCATCACCGCGGACGGTGAGAGCCTGATCGATTCGAGCCACGGCAACGGTCCCGTGGACGCCGTGTACAAGGCCATCAACCGCATCGTCGACGTCCCGAACGATCTCACCGAGTTCAGCGTGCAGAGCGTCACGCGCGGTATCGATGCGGTGGGCGAGGTGACCATCCGCGTGAAGAGCGAGGACGGCCGCACGTTCACCGGCCGCGGCGCACATCCGGACATCATCGTGTCGAGCGCCAAGGCGTACGTGAACGCGCTCAACCGGCTCCTCGTGGCGGCCGAGGCGCCGAGCGTGCCCGAGGAGGTCTAGCGGGAGCGGTAGGCGTGCGTCTCCTGCACGGCGAGGTCGAGCGCGTCGTGCGGGGCCATGTTGCCAGCGTCGAGTAGTCCGCCGAGGGCGCGTGCATCGACGTACTCCCGAAGCGCTGCATCGATAACCGCGTCTAGGTCGCGACCGGTGCGCGTGGCGAACGAGCGTGCGGAACTGAGCACGTCTGCCGATAGCACCACGGTTGTTGTCTTAATCTGAACCATAGTCCCACTATGCCACACCTAGGCGATTGCCAAGCACGCTACCGCGTGGCAACCGCCGCCTGCTTCGCGTAGAATGCACGAACTGGACGCAGGACGAAGGAGTGCCGCGCTATGCCCCGACCGATGACTATCACCGAGAAGATCCTCGCCGCCCATGCGGGCCTCGACGAGGTCACTCCCGGCCAGCTCATCGAGTGCGACCTCGACCTCGTGCTCGCCAACGACGTAACCGCGCCCATCGCTATCAAGGAGTTCGCGAAGATCGGCGTCGAGCGCGTATGGGATGCGAGCAAGGTCGCGCTCGTGCCCGACCACTACACACCCAACAAGGACATCAAGAGCGCCGAGCAGGCCAAGATGGTGCGCGTGTTCGCCCGCGCCCAGGAGATCACCCACTACTACGAGGTGGGCTGCATGGGCGTGGAGCACGCGCTCCTGCCCGAGCAGGGTGTGGTGGGCGCGGGCGACGTGATCATCGGCGCCGACAGCCACACGTGCACCTATGGCGCCCTCGGCGCGTTCGCCACCGGCGTGGGCTCCACCGACGCGGCCGTGGGTATGGCAACCGACCGGGCCTGGTTCAAGGTGCCCGAGAGCCTCAAGTTCAGCATCAACGGCGAGCTCAAGCCCGGTGTGGGTGCCAAGGACATCATCCTGCACATCATCGGCATGATCGGCGTGGACGGCGCGCTCTATCAGGCTATGGAGTTCACCGGCGACACCATCGAGCGTCTCGAGATGGCCGGCCGCATGACCATCTGCAACATGGCCATCGAGGCGGGCGGCAAGAGCGGCATCATCGCCGTGGATGACGTCACGCGCGCCTACATGACCGGCCGCACCGAGCGTCAGTGGACCGAGTACTTCTCGGACGCGAACGCTGAGTACGCCAAGGTCTACGAGATCGACGCCGCCACAATCGTGCCCACCGTCGCCTTCCCGCACCTGCCCAGCAACACGCGGCCGGTCGCCGAGGCACGCGACGTGAAGATCGACCAGGTGGTGATCGGCTCGTGTACCAACGGCCGCTACGAGGACATGGCCGAGGCGGCCGAGGTGATCAAGGGCCACACGGTGCACCCCGACGTGCGGCTCATCGTGATCCCGGCCACCCAGCAGGTGTTCCGCGACATGATGCATAGCGGCCTCACTGACATCTTCATCGACGCCGGCGCCGCGGTCTCGACGCCCACGTGCGGGCCATGCCTCGGCGGGCATATGGGCATCCTCGCGGCGGGGGAGCGTGCGGTGGCCACCACCAATCGCAACTTCGTCGGCCGCATGGGCGACCCGAAGAGCGAGGTCTACCTCGCTGGCCCGGCGGTGGCGGCAGCGAGCGCCGTGCTCGGCCACATCGGGTTACCCGAGGACCTCGAAGGAGGTGTGCGCTAGATGAAGTTCACCGGAACCGCACACCGCTATGGCCGTGACATTGACACCGACGTGATCATCCCGGCGCGGTATCTCAACACGTCGGACCCGGCCGAGCTGGCGCTCCACTGCATGGAGGACCTGGATGCGGGCTTCACCGCCAAGGTGCAGCCGGGCGACATCCTCGTCGCTGACGAGAACTTTGGCTGTGGGTCGAGCCGGGAGCACGCGCCGATCGCCATCAAGCACGCGGGCATCTCGGTCGTGATCGCCAAGAGCTTCGCGCGCATCTTCTACCGCAACGCGATCAACACGGGGCTGCCCATCATGGAGTGTCCCGAGGCCGCCGACGGTATCAGCGCCGGTGACAGGGTCACGGTGGACGCGGATGCGGGAGTAATCACCAACGAGACGACCGGCGCGGTGTTCACGGCACAGCCGTTCCCGCCGTTCATCAAGGACATCATCGAGACAGGCGGCCTGGTTGAGGCCGCGAAGAAGAAGGTCGGAGCAGCATAGGTTGTCGCGCACGGAGCGAACGAGGATACTGCGCGGGGTGCCGGCGGCGCGATCGTCCGGCGGTGCTCGACCACACGACACGGACGGGGACGACTGAGAATGGCCGTACGATCGACTGCACCCACAGGAGCGGACCCCTGGGTGAGGTGGCTTATATTCGCCATTCTTGCGGTGCTGATCCTGGTGCTCACGGGTATCGCCTACCTGCTGTACACGGGGGCAATGGCGGACCGCATGCCTCGCACCCTGGTCGAGATGCAGCTCAAGGACAACGAGCTAGAGTACCAGGCTGCGCCGGGCGACGCGGAAGTCGTAGCAGCATACGCTCGCAGTCTCATTGAGGCGGAGCGGTACTCGCGCGCCAGGTCTGTGATCGCGGCTTTCGAGTCCATCGAGTCGACGTCCCCCAATGCTCCTGTGATCGTCGAGAAGGCGCGTCTGGAGAGCAAGACTGGTTCCGCCGAAGAAGCACTGGCGATCCTTGACGAGGCGATCGAGGCAGCGGCCGCGCAGCGGGACGCTAAAGAGAAGGAACTCCAGAACAAGGGCATCTTCGTGCGGCCGCCGGCCCCCGCGCTGGTTGATGCGGCTCTGTTGAAATCCGAGATCCTCAGTGGGCAAGGTGATCTGACGGCTGCGATCGAGGTGCTCACCGCCGCTCTGGAGGAGAATCCGACGATGGCAGACGTATTGGTGTGGCGCGGAGACCTCTATGCTTCGAGTGGCGATGCGGCGTCGGCACGCGCTGACTACGAACGCGCTCTGACTATGATCCCGGACTACGGTCCCGCGTTGAGCGGGCTGCAAGATCTTCAGACGGAGGACGGCAATGAGTAGTGCTCGTCGGCAGGAGCATCGTCGCGGGTCGAGCATGCGGGCCGGGCTCATCGCCATCCTGATCATCCTCATCCTGCTCTTGGGTGCGGTCGGATACTTCGTGTTCACCTTGCTCGAGCCGGTCGGTGCGCCAACGAGCGGGGATCTTCCCTCCGGGCTCTCGTGGGTGCGCTCCATTTACGGCTATGGGGCGGGAGAGGACCAGAGGTTCATCGCTCCCGCGCACGTCGACATCGCGGATGACGGCACGATCTGGGTGAGCGACACGCAGATGAACGCGGTGATGTCGTTCTCTCCGGATGGCACCCCTCGATCGAGGATCGACCTTCAGCCTCTGGTCGCCGAGGGGCAGTTGAGCCCTAAAGGCATCGAGGTCGGCGATGATGGGCGCCTCTACGTCTGCGCCAACAACGCTGCGCGCCTCATCGTACTCTCTGCCGAGGGTGAGTTCTTGGATGCGTGGGAGATCGACAATCCTCTGGATGTGACGCTGAGTGACGACAGGGTGTTCGTCACGAGTCCCGCCGGCGTCACTGTGTTCTCCCGTGATGGTGAGGTAGTGGGCACGTGGGGCGGGCGAGGGAAGGAGCTGGACCAGCTCGACATGCCGCAGGGCATCGTGGTGGGCGATGACGGCGTGGTGTATGTTGCCGACACACTGAACAGCCGGGTGAAGGCGTTCACTCAGGAGGGGCAGTTCTTGTGGGCGACAGCGCCCGGGACGTCCGGCGGCGGCAATGTGCCTGCAGGCGCTGCGGCGGAAGAGTCGAACGAAGACACGGCAATGGATACGAGCACCGGCATGCAGTTGCCTGCCGGCCTGTGCATGGATGCAAACGGCCGGCTCGTGCTGGCGGACCCGTTCGGGTTCGAGGTCGTGGTAATCGACCCGGCGAGGCAGGGCAAGATAGTCGGTCGGTACGGTGAGTTCGGTTCGGCGGACGGCTTCTTCGCCTACCCGCTTGGCATGGCCTACGATGCGGAGCGCGACTGGTTCGCGATCGCTGATGTCGCCAATGCACGCGTCCAGATCGTGCGCATCGGCGGCAGCGGGGACGCAGGACTCCTCCCAGCGGCCCGCCGTGCGACCAGCGGTCCCATCTGGATCTGTTGTCTGCCGCTCGGGCTGCTTCTGCTCATCCTGTTGGCCACGCTGGCAAGCAGGAGGAGATCCCGGAATCAGACGCTTGGGGAGGATGGTGGTTCTGCCGATACAGATGACTGAAGAAATCCTGATTATCGGACGTGAGCGGTTGTGCGGCACAAGCTCGCAGTGGTAGCCTTACCGCAGGAAGTTCACGGAGGTGTTTGGGGGAATCACCGCTTAATCCTACCCAAGGGAGATGCCTCGCCACGCGCGAGTGTCTGATATTCTGTGGTGAAGGAGGTGAACGATTACACAATGAATACGCAAACCAAGATGGGAGTATCTATGACCACCAAGCGTATTGCGTTCGTACTTGGGTTGACGTGTCTTTCCGTGCTGCTGTTCGCGAGCACCGCGTTTGCTCTCGCCGGTGCGGGCTCCAACTACACGGGCGCTGACAACACGATGGATCCGTACGCGCTGAACACTGCGGGTACGCCGCATATGGGCTACGCCACGACCACTGTGAAGTGCGCAGTCTGCCATGCGGTCCACCGCGGCCCCGTTGCCGGTGAAGTCCTCCTGCGCGGGACGGTCGCCAACGCGTGCGAGTTCTGCCACATTCAGGCCAACGTGTCGACCATCAAGGTCTATGACTCGACGGCGACCAACTACACGACGGACACGGTTTTCAACCACAGCTCAGAGGGTGCTGCTGGCGTGGAGTGCGTTGATTGTCACGCTGTCCACGGCGCGGGCGCGATCGCAACGACCGCTGCGGGCGACGTCAACGAGAAGATCCTCAAGGGGAACGCCGGCACGGTGCCGGGCGGTAACGGCTCGGTTCCGGCCACCTGGAACTTCGCCACTGGCTCCGTTCGTGATGGCGTCATGACCAAGTACTGCACCCAGTGCCACAACTACTGGACGGATGCGTACGATGACGCAGCGGGTGACACGAACCACATCATGACAGTTGCTGGCGACGACCTGCTTTACGGCAACGCCAGAACGGCTCTGGGTGTCGCAGGTACTACGGCGGTTGCATACGCGCCGAGCACCTACTGCCGCAGCTGCCACGACGCTGGTCTCACCGACCACGTCACTGGTGCTGCTGCGAACAACTTCCCGCACTACACCACGGGTGCGCGGTTCCTGCTGAGCGCTGCTAGCTCGGCGGATCCGTTCGGCGCGGCTGGTGATCCTTCCGTGGATGGCGCCTGCCTGAAGTGCCACCGCAACGGTACCACCGGCACGGGCATCGGTTACTAGTACGCGAACGCACCGAGAACTCGGTGATCTGGAAGGCCCCCATTCGGGGGCCTTCCTCATCTCCGCAGCCAGTGTCGATTGAGGGAGGGCGCGATTCACGAACCAGGTGGCCAACAGGGGGTTGCGCCCTCAGGGCCTGTCGAGGTTCACCCAATGGGTCATGTCCGATGAGACGGTCGGCGCTGGCCCTGAGTGGTGAGTGCCCGACCTGCGTCCCTTAGTGGCACCGATCGCAGAAGGATCCTTCATGGGCCTTGTGACACGTCCCGCACTGTGAGTCCCACGGGTACTGCTTGTGGGACTCTTTGAAGTATGGCCCGTGTCCGGCGTCGAAGCTGCCGTGGCACCCTCCGGTGCAGTCTGCTTCCACGTGACAGCGCCAGCACAGCGTCCTTCCCTCGAACGCAGCCGGCCTTGCGTGATCGCCCGTCAGGAACTCCGTGCTATGTGGCATGCGCAGCCCATGGCACGCATCGCAAGTCGACTCATCGTGGCAGCCACCGCAGGTGGGGGGTTCAAGCTCTACTTGCACGAAGATGCGCGCCGATACGGTGTGGGCGCCAGGGTCACCGGTATGGCACGTGGAACACTCGTTGGGAGCCTTATTCCCGTCGTGGCATCGGACGCAGACCTGCATCCGGCTTGCCTGGACGCGTTCGTTCGCATGCCCGGTCTCGTGATGGCATGACTCACAAGGGATGCCTGCATCGATCGGAGCACTGTGGTCCATCCGTATGCCGCCAGTCGTCTCGATGCTTTCGGCGATCTCAGTCTCGTGGCACTCGAGGCAGTAACCCGGCGGGACGGTCACCGACTGGGGGGTCGCTCCCGTAACCGAGCCGAGCAGGTACCTCGCCCGCGACATCACGGCTCGCGGCATCGAGGTCACGGGCATGCCTTCATGGCAGCGGGTGCAGTCAACCTCGCTGTGAGGGGACAGGCGCCAGGTCGACGCGGCGGGCTCCATCACATGACAGGCTGTGGAGCAGTACTCGTTCGTCCCGGACCACGCATATGTGGCAGCAATCACCACAGCGAATGCTACAACGACGAGGGCGATACGTGCGGGCGCGGACCCTGACCGGAGCAGAGCAGCCGGACGGCGTCTGCGCCCCGTCTTGTCACGGTCTTTCTCCGGGGTGGCATCCTCGGCACCCTCCGGTCCCAGTGCCTGCTCGTGTCGGCTCGACGACGTGATGCCGATGAGCGCCACCAGGACGAGGATGAGAAGTACGAGGAAGACCGCGGCCAACAGGAGCACCGCTGCTGTCAGGTTCGAGGCCGGATCTTCGACGATGAGTGCGAGCGCGTCGAGGTATGACTGCATACTCAGTCACCCACCTTCGGCAGTGTGTCACCGATAGTGCCGTTGGTGTTGCCAGGGTGGGTGTGTGCCACGTGGCAGCGGTCGCAGTCCTGTCGGCGGTGACAGGTCATGCACGAGGCATCGTCGTAACCCGAGGCGATGTCCCGGTGTCCCGGCAGGAACCCTTCGGGATGCGGCATCTCGATGCCGTGGCACGCGTTGCAGAACGCGGTACGGTCATGGCACTGGCCGCAACTGTCCGGCGCAGCGACCGCGCTTGCAGAGTGCGTGCCGCCGAAGCCAGGCGGGTGTGGCAGATCGACGCCGTGGCAACCCGCGCACTTCGACGGCTCGTGACACACGTTGCATGTACGCAGATCGCCCATGCCGTGCGTCTGCTGCCAGTTGGGGCCATGTGTGATAGCCCACGGACCCTGGCTGAGGCGTTCGGCCTGCGACTTCCCGGCGTGACACGTGTCGCAGGCAGTCGTGGCACCCTGGTCGCGATGGCACGCGATGCAGTCTTCCATGGTCGGCTCGGTGATCCACCGCGTGGCTTCCCCATGCGCGGTCGCGCTGTGGCAGGTATCGCACGAGCCGGAAGGCGCGCACGTACCGTGGTTGATGCGGAGGCCGCTGTCCACCGTCGCCATGAGCACGCTCTCGTGGCAGGTGAGGCACCGACCGCGTTCGACGTGAGTAGACGGCCCGCTCACTTCGGCACCGAAGAGACCGGGCACGTACATCCGGGTGATCTCGGCGGCTTTGAATCCCAGCCACCCGCCGGTGCTGGGCGCGGCGTGGCACGCATAGCAGTCCACATCCGCATGGGCGGACTGTTGGAGCCCCTCGGCGAACGGCTTCATCGCATGGCACGAGCCGCATACGCTCGGTAGTGACCCGACGGTTGCCGCCAACGCGAGCAGGACCGCTACGAACCCGAGCACGGCGAAGAGGATCTTTGTGCGTGGAGTTGCGATTGGTCGCATCGGCCCATTCCGGTGGTTGTGGCAACGCACGCTAGTATACGTTAGGGTCATCAATCCTCGCACCACCGCTGCCTGCCACGCCTGGTGTATCCTTTGCGCACGCCACCAGTGAGGAGTCCGCTCATGACCACCTACCGCATCTGCCTGCTGCCCGGTGATGGCATCGGCCCTGAGATCACCGCCGAGGCCGTGAAGGTACTCGGCGTCATCGGCGAGCGCCACGGCGTGACCTTCGAGTTTGCCGAGGCACTCCTCGGCGGGGCGGCCATCGACGCCACCGGTACCGCGCTTCCCGAAGCCACGCTCACCGAGGCGCATGCGGCCGACGCGGTCTTGCTCGCCGCCATCGGCGGACCCAAGTGGGACACCACCGATCCGGCCAAGCCGCGGCCCGAGCAGGGGCTGCTCGGCATCCGCAAGGCGCTCGGCCTGTACGCGAACCTCCGGCCGGTGCGCATCTTCGACGCGCTCATCGACGCCTCGAGCCTCAAGCCCGAGTACCTCGAGGGCGTTGACATGCTCATCGTGCGCGAGCTCACTGGCGGCCTCTACTTTGGCGCGCGGGCGCGCGAAACGGATGTTGAGGGCGCGGCCACCGGCGGGGGCCCGGGCATGCGCGCCTACGACACGCTCGACTACCGCGAGTTCGAGATCGAGCGTATCGGGCGCACGGCCTTCGACGCGGCACGCACGCGGCGCGGGCGGGTGCACTCGGTCGACAAGGCCAACGTGCTCGAATCGAGCCGCCTCTGGCGTGAGGTGGTGCACCGCATCCACGAGGCCGAGTACGCCGACATCGAGCTCATCGACCAGCTCGTGGACAACTCGGCCATGCAGCTCATCCGCTACCCGGCGCAGTTCGACGTGATGGTGACCGAGAACATGTTCGGCGACATCCTCTCGGACGAGGCGTCGATGCTCACCGGGTCGCTCGGCATGCTCGCGAGCGCGAGCCTCGGCGCCGGCACCGCGCTCTACGAGCCGAGCCATGGCAGTGCGCCCGACATCGCGGGGCAGGGGATCGCCAACCCGCTTGCGATGCTGCTCTCCGTCGAGCTCATGCTGCGCTACAGCTTCTCGATGCACGATGCCGCCGATGCGCTGGGCGCGGCGATCGAAGGCGTGCTGGCCGACGGCTGGCGCGCGCGCGACATCGCGGACGCCTCAACGCTCCCGCAGCGCACGGTGGGCACGAGCGCCATGGGCGAGCTCGTTGCGGAGCGGCTGAAGGGCTAGCAGGCGCGTCCGGATGCCGACAGTTGAGGTTGCGTTCGGATTCCGCTCAACGCCTCGGGTCAAGATGGTCACCGGGGGGAGGCGCCCGATGACAAGTGATGGGTGCGCGAGTATGATAGTTCATCATACTCGGAGGTGCGCTATGACCAAACTGAAGATCGCCATCACGCTCGATGAGGGCGTGCTCGCAGCAGTGGACCGGCTTGTCAGTGAGCGGCGTTTCTCCAGCCGCAGTCAGGCCATCCAGGAGGCTGTCGACGAGAAGCTTGCCCGCATCGTCGGCTCGCGACTCGCTGCCGAGTGCTCGAAGCTCGATGTGGCGTTCGAGCAGCGCCTTGCCGACCAGGGGCTCGAGGCGGAGAGCGCGACGTGGCCCGAGTACTGAGAGGCGACGTCCGCTGGGCCGACTTGGGACCTGCTCGTGGCCACGAACAGTCCGGACAGCGGCCCGTGCTGGTACTCAGCGCCGACGTATTCAACGAGCGGTCCGGCACCGCCATCGTAGCGGCGCTCACGAGTCAGCCGCAGCGGGCCGGGTATCCGCTCACGTTGCCAGTGGAGTCAGTCAAGCTACCCAAGCCGTCGTGGGTGAAGATCAGCCAGGTGCGGACCATCTCGGTGGAGCGTCTCGGCGAGACGCTCGGAGCGATCTCCCCCGAGGAGCTCACCATGGTCATCGAGGGGCTGAACGAGATTCTTGGGGCATGACATGCACATCGTGGTCCGGTGGTCCCGCGCTTGCACCGGGCGCTATGCGTCTGTACCATTACCTGTACAGGTAGCCGATTGGAGGTCGATCATGGACGCGATACCCTACACCACCCTGCGCGCCAACCTTGCGGGGCAGATGGATCGCGTGTGCGAAGACCACACGCCGCTGATCGTCACGCGCAAGGGCTCGGACTCCGTGGTGATGATGTCGCTCGAGGACTATGAGGCGCTCGAGGAGACATCGTATCTGCTGCGGAGCCCGGAGAACGCACGTCGGCTGCTCGAGTCGATCGCGCGGCTGGAGTCGGGGTACGGCACACAGCGGGAGATCCTCGAGTGAAGGTCGTGTTCGATGAAGAGCCCTGGGACGACTACGTCGCTCTACAGACTAATGACCGCAAGCTGGTCCGGCGCATCAACACCATCATCCGCGACATCCAGCGCACGCCGTTTACTGGCATCGGGAAGCCGGAGGCCCTCAAGCACGCGCTTTCCGGCTACTGGTCGCGGCGCATCACCGACGAGCACCGGCTCGTCTACAAGATCGCCGATGACGCCATCCTGATCGCACAGGTGCGCTATCACTACTAAGCATCCGCTGTCCCGACGGGGGCCGACCATGCCCGAACCGGAAGCCGGAGTCGACCGGCAGCCGCTGAGCATGCGCCGCATCGTCCGGGCGCTCGTTCTCGCCGCGATCATGAGCGGCGCGGTCTACGCGGTCCTCATCGCGGTGGGCGACGGTCCCGCGGTGGCCAGCGCGCTTGCCGATTTCGATCCGCTCGTGCTCGTGTGGATGCTCGTCCTCGGCCTCGCGGGCTTCGTGCTCCGCGCCCTGCGCTGGGGGCAGCTCATGCGTGTGCTCGGCTTCCCGGTGCGCACGAAAGACGCGCTCTATCTCCACATCTCCGGCCAGACGATGAGCGTCACGCCCGGCAGGGTGGGCGAGGTGCTCAAGCCCTGGCTCGCGCGCGAGGTGGCGGGCATGCCGATGAGCCGCGGCATCCCGCTCGTGTTCGCCGAACGCGTGGCTGACTTGATCGCGGTCTGTCTGCTCGCGCTCGGCGGTCTCTCGGCGCTCGGCGGCACCACCGGTGTGCTCGTGGCTGGGATCGTGGTCGTGGTGGCCGGCACGGCGCTTGCCGGATCTCCGTGGTTCCACTCACTCGCGCTGCGCGTCGTGCGCCGGCAGCAGTGGGCCCGCAAGCACGAAAGCTCGGCGCAGGCGATCGCCGACACGCTCGGCCGCGCGCTCAACTGGCGCACGCTCGCGTGGTCGGTGGCCGTCTCGGCGGCGGCGTGGGGCCTCGAGGGCATCGGCTTCTCGCTCTGCCTCCACGCGCTCGGTTTCGACGCGCTCGGCGTGCTGGCCGAGGTCTCCGTCTACGGTGTGGCCACCATCGCCGGCGCGTTCTCGTTCCTGCCCGGCGGCATCGGCCTCACCGAGGCCTCGATGGCCGGCATACTCATGGCGGCCGGTATGGGCGCCTCGGCGGCCTCGGCGGCAACGCTCGTCACCCGCGTGGCGACCCTGTGGTGGAGCGTCGGCGTCGGCTGGGTGGCGCTTGGCTCCCGGCCAACGGTGCTGCGCGCCGTGCTCGGCCACGAGCCGCCGGAGGAGTAGGTGAGCGGTCGGCGGTCTCGGGCTCGAATGCGTGCAAGAGATTCCTAGAGGTTCCTATAGCTGGTAGAATCGGCTTATGGACGAGCTCCTCACCATAGAGGCGGTTGCGCGGTACCTCGGCGTTTCGACGCGCACTGTCTACAACCACGTGCGCGCCGGCGACTTGCCCGCGGTGAAGGTGGGGCGCCTGTGGCGCGTCCGTGCCGCCGACCTCGAAGCGTGGCTCTCGCCGGTCGGAGTCTCCGGCCGCACGCTGCTCGAGCTGCATCGCGGTGAGATCGCCGAGGCCTGCCGCCGGCATTCGGTCATACACCTCGACGCGTTCGGGTCGGTTCTGAGAGATGACTTCACGGCGGAGAGCGACATCGACCTGCTGGTGGAGTTCGCGGACGTCGCGGCCTCGGGTTTCGACCATCCATACTGGTCGCTCGTCGAGGAGCTGGAGACGATCTTCGGTCGGCGCATCGACCTCGTGATGGCGAGCGCCGTGACCAACCCGTACCTGGCCGACGAACTCGAGGATACGCGCGAGGTGTTGTATGCGGCGTAGCATCCCGGTGCTTCTGTCCGACGCTCTTGAGGCCTCCGCGGCTATCGGCGATGTGGTCTCGAGCACCTCACTCGAGGAGTACAAGGCTCACCGGATGCTGCGGTCGTCGATGGAGCGCGAGTTCCTGATCATCGGCGAGGCGCTCGGGGTCATCGATGACGAGAGCGAGATGGCGAGGCAGCGCATCTCGCATCTCGGCAGGATCATCGGGCTACGCAATCTGCTTGCGCACGCCTACGACGTCATCGACGCCGACATGCTCTGGTCGATCGCCACGCAGGACATCCCGGTGCTCTGTACTGAGCTTCGAGACTGGCTTGCCGATATCGGGTAGCGCTGCGCGCGCTGCGCTGCAGTACACTATGCCGATACACGCTCGCGCTCGGAAGGGGAGACGGCCATGGCACTGCCTGAGGTGGAATTCATCTGGATGGACGGCGGGCTCGTGCCCTGGGCCGAAGCAAAGGTCCACGTACTCACCCACGCGCTCCACTACGGCACGGGCGTGTTCGAAGGCATCCGCTGCTACGCGACGGCCGGCGGCCCGGCGGTCTTCCGCCTCACCGAGCACATGGAGCGCTTCGAGCGCTCGGCGAGCATGCTCTACATGGACCTCGGCTACAGCGTCGAGGAGCTCGTGGCGGCTGTGAAGACGACCATCCGCGAGAACAAGCTGCCGGCCTGCTACATCCGCCCGATCGCCTTCCGCGGCTACGGTTTCATGGGCGTCGACCCGATCAACTCACCGGTGCAGGTCTCCATCGCCGTCTGGCCGTGGGAGTCGTACCTCGGCGAGGATGCGCTCGTGCACGGCGTGGATGTGGGCGTGTCGTCGTGGCGCCAGCGCGGTGTGAACGCCATCCCGCCGGCTGTGAAGTCCTCGGCCAGCTACCTCAACTCCGGTTTCGCCAAGATCGAGGCCAATCGCCACGGCTATGCCGAAGGCATCATGCTCAACGAGGCGGGTCACGTCTGTGAGGGCACCGGCGAGAACCTGTTCATCATCCGCGACGGCGTGATCTCTACGCCGCCGGTCTCCGACGGCATCCTCGAGGGCATCACGCGCGACTCGATCATGGTGATCGCCGACGAGCTCGACTACCCGGTGATCGCGGAGTCGCTCGTGCGCACGGATCTGTACATGGCCGACGAGGTCTTCATGACCGGTACCGCCGCCGAGGTCGTCCCCGTCCGTTCGGTGGACGGACACGTCATCGGCGATGCCGGCCCGGTCACCCTCGAGCTCCAGAAGACGTACTTCAGCGCCGTGCGCGGCGAGGACCCGGCGTACGAGGAGTGGCTCGACCGTCTGTAGGCGCGGGAGCGGGGCAGTGTGAACAGGCAACGGCTGGTCGCGATACTCACCTGGGCATCGGGCGTGTTGGCCGTCGTACTCGTCGTGCTGCTCGCGTTCGCCGGCTATCTCTGGAACCTCTCGACCAAGCTGCCCGACCTTGCAGCCAACCCCGAGGCGATCGAGATGCCCGAGACGTCGATCGTCTATGCGGCCGACGGCACCGAGCTTGCCGAGTGGTTCGACGCCGAGGACCGTACGGTGGTGGCCAACGACGTCATCCCGGAGTCGCTCAAGAACGCCGCGGTAGCGATCGAGGACAAGCGCTTCTTCGAGCACAGCGGTGTGGACCTGCAGGCGATCACCCGCGCGCTTTCGGTGAACACCCGCGCCGGCGAGGTGCGGCAGGGCGGTTCGACCATCACGCAGCAGACGGTGAAGTTGCTCTACACCGACGGCGAGCGCACGCTCACGCGCAAGATCGAGGAGGCGCTGCTGGCGCTCTCGCTCGAGACGCATGCCGAGAAGGACGACGTGCTCGGCGTGTATCTCAACACGGTGTACTTCGGGCAGGGAGCGTACGGCGTGGAGAGCGCCGCACACCGCTTCTTCGGCACCACGGCAGCCGACCTCACGCTCGCGCAGTCGGCGCTGCTGGCGGGCTGCATCCAGTCGCCCACGCGCTACGACCCCTTCGCGAACCCCACCGATGCGCTCAGCAGGCGCAATCTCGTGCTGCGGGAGATGCGCGACCAGGGCTACATCACGAGCGAGGAGGCTGCGGCGGCCACCGCCGAGCCGCTCGGCCTCAAGGACACGACCGTGGTGACGAGCCGGTTCGCGCCGTACTTCGTGGAGTACGTGCGCAGGGAGCTGCTGGACACGCTGGGCTCGGAGCGCCTGTACCGCGGTGGCCTGCGCATCTACACCACCCTCGATCCGACCGCGCAGCGCGCCGCCGAGGCCGCGGTCGCCAGCGTGCTGCCGAGTCCCGGAGACCCGGAGGTGGCCGTGGCGGCCGTCCGTTGGAGCGACGGGGCGGTGGTGGCGATCGTGGGTGGTCGCGACTTCACTGCCGAGCAGTTCGACCTGGCCACGCAGGGCAGGCGGCAGACGGGTTCGGCGTTCAAGCCCTTCGTGCTGGCAGCCGCGCTCGAGCAGGGTCACACGCTCGATAGCACCTGGGAGGCGAGCCCGTTCGAGACGCAGGTGAAAGACGAGATCTGGCACGTAGAGAACTACGAGAACTCGATCACCGGCGGCACCTACACGCTCGAGACGGCCACCGTGTGGTCCATCAACACCGTGTACGCGCGGCTGATCATGGCCGTGGGCGCCGACAAGGTCGTGGATGTCGCGCGCCGAATGGGCATCACCTCACCGATCGAGCCCGACCCTGCCATCGCCCTCGGCGGGTTATCGCACGGCGTGTCGCCGCTCGAGATGGCTTCGGCGTTCGGCACCATCGCCAACACCGGCATCGCGGTTGCGCCCTCAGGCGTCGATCGCGTGACCGACGCTGACGGGGAACTCGTGTACGCGCCGGATCGCGCCGGCGAGCAGGCCATCTCGCAGGATGTGGCAGCCGCGCTCGCGGGCGTGCTGAACCGCGTGTACACGCAGGGCACCGGGCAGGCGGCGAACTTCGGCTCGTGGGGTGCGGTGAAGACGGGTACCGCGCAGTCGTGGCGCGACGCGTGGATCGTAGGGTACTCGGGCAACCTGAGCACCGCCGTGTGGGTGGGTTACCCCGATGCGCAGGTGGCCATGGAGAACGTGCATGGCGTTCGCGTGACCGGGGGCAGCTTTCCGGCCGCCGTGTGGAAGAACTTCATGTCCGTGGCGTCCATGTGCGGCACGCCGGCCACGACCGTCACCACCGACGAGAGCCTGGCGCCCGGCGAGCAGATCTACACGGTCTGCTCCGAGTCGTACAAGATCGCGCGTCCCGACTGTCCCGAGACCATGGAACTCGTCTTCCCGGCCGGCTCACTCTCGGAGTACTGCGGCCTCAAGCACTGATTCGCCCGCTGCCGAGTAGGGCGAGGTTGACGCCCGTTCTATGGCTCATTATATTGGCTGTATGGCTCAGGAAATGGGATATAGGGCGAGACCATCGGGGATCGGATTCCGCGTAGGGGAATCGTCCACCGTCCAGGAGCGGGTTCTCGACTTCGTGATGGATAACGCCGGCGCCGCTCTTACCGAGTCGATGATCCGTGAGCACCTGGGTCTTCCTAAGAGCAGCATCAACCGTGCGCTGAGTGAGATCACGGCGCAGGGCCTTGTGGGTGTCACGGCGGTAGGCCGCACGCTCGTCTACCGCATGGACCCCGGCGATCCGCTGATCCATCACCTCAAGATCGCCCGTGCGATCGCCCGGGCCCGCGCCGCACTCACGCCCGTGATCGACCTGGTCGACCTCGCGGTACTGTTCGGCAGCGCGTCCCGAGGTACCGACACCGCCGGTAGCGATCTCGATCTGTTCGTCGTCACCTCGGATGTCGATAGCGTGCTGGCTGCGCTTGCACGGATCGAGGGAGTACAACCGGTGGTAGTCACGCCCGGGGAGCACATGCAGATGATCGCCGAGGGTGGCACGTTCGCCCGCGCGGTCCAGGACGGCATCAGGCTGGGCGGTCGCCGTGAGTGAATTCGAGGACTGCCTGCGCAGTCGAGGACTGAGGCGTTTCGACTGTCTACCCGATGCTGTGGCCCGTGAGCTGAGCGCTGCCTGCGACGACATCGCAGATGCAGCCGTGATGCTCGATCACCAGCAGTGGAAGCGGCTCACAGTGACCGCGTACTACGCGATGTTCCATGCCGCCCGGGCGCTGGTCATGGAGGCCGGATATACCGAGAAGAGTCACTTCTGCCTTACGGTGGCCTTCCGCGAGATCTTCGGTGGCACCGAGGAAGGCGCCAACTTGGCGTCGGGCATCGAGCGGGCGAGAGTGCTTCGGGAGAACGCAGACTATCGATCGGACTACGATGAGGCCGGGGCGCGAGCGGCACTCGCGGTGGCGCGCCGGTTCGTGGCGTTTTCTGAGCATCGTCTGTCGGACCGCAAGTCGTTCGGTGAGTAGCGGTCCCCGTCAGTTACAATCGACTCTCGTACGGAAGCCGTCTTAGGCGATGCTCTGACTGAGAAGGGACTGCTTCCCATGGTGACCCTCTATGACACCACGCTCCGTGACGGCACGCAGCGCGAGGGCATGTCGCTCTCGGCCGATGACAAGCTGCGCATCGCCGCGCGTCTCGACGACCTCGGCGTGCACTACATCGAGGGCGGTTTCCCGGGGTCGAATCCCAAGGATATCGAGTTCTTCGAGCGCGCCCGTTCCCTCGAACTCGTCACAGCCACCATCACTGCATTCGGCACCACCTGCCGCAAGGGCGTCGACGCCGCTGCTGACGACGGCCTGCGGGCGCTGCTCGACACAGGCTGCGCGGCTCTCTGCATCTTCGGCAAGGCGTGGGACGTGCACGTGACCGAGGCGCTCAACGCGACGCTCGAGGAGAACGTGCGGATGGTGCGTGACAGCGTGGCGTACCTCAAGGGCGCGGGCCGCACGGTGTTCTTCGACGCCGAGCACTTCTTCGACGGCTACGCCGCCAACGCCGCCTACGCGCTGGAGGTGTGCCGGGAGGCCGCCGAGGCGGGCGCGGATGCGGTGGTGCTGTGCGACACGAACGGCGGCACGCTTCCTCATGTGGTCGCCCGCGTGGTGCGAGAGGTGGCCGAAGCGCTGCCGGGCGTGACCCTCGGCATCCACGCACATGACGACAGCGCGTGCGCGGTGGCGAACTCGCTCGTGGCGATCGACGCCGGCTGCGAGCATGTCCAGGGCACCGCTAACGGCTACGGCGAGCGCGCCGGCAATGCCGACCTCATGGCGATCATCGCGTCGCTCGTGCTCAAGATGGGCGACGACTGCATCACCGCCGACCAGCTGCGACTGCTCACCGAGGTCTCGCACTTCATCGCGGAGACCGCGAACGTCGCACCCAACTCGCACCAGCCCTACGTGGGCGCGAGCGCGTTCGCGCACAAGGGGGGAGTGCACGCGAGTGCGGCGGCACGCCTGCCGGAGGCCTACGAACACATCGACCCGGCGCGCGTGGGCAACCTCGCCCGCGTGATCGTGAGCGAGCTTGCGGGCCGGGCGTCGCTCACGATGAAAGCCGCCGAACTCGGCATCGACCTCACCGGCGACCAGGCCACGGTCACGCGCGTGCTCGACGGCATCAAGGATCTGGAGCATCGGGGCTACTCGTTCGAGGCGGCTGATGCCTCACTCGAGGTCATGCTGAAGAAGGAGCTCGGCACCTACGAGCCGTTCTTCACCCTCGAGAGCTTCCGCTGTCTGATGGAGAAGCGCGAGGACGGCAAGGTCATGACCGAGGCCACCGTGAAGATCCACGTGGGCGGCAGGCGCTTCATCGCCACGGCCGAAGGCAACGGCCCGGTGAACGCGCTGGACGGTGCGCTCAGGCTCGCGATCGGTGAGTTCTACCCGGCGCTCGGCGACATCGAGCTCTCCGACTTCAAAGTGCGCGTGCTCGACGAGAGCAAGGGAACCGGCGCTGTCACGCGCGTGCTGATCGAGAGCGAGGACGGCGAGAAGAGCTGGGGAACCGTCGGCGTCTCGGAGAACATCATCGAGGCGTCGTGGCAGGCGCTTGCCGATTCGATCGACTTCGGCCTGTCGCATCCGAGAATGGCGCCCTAGCGTATATACGCGCGCCCGTTTCGTATAGACTGCTTTCTCGGCGTTCCCACGCCTGCGCACTGCTACTCGAGAAGGTGTTCCGCTCGTGATCCGCTCCAACCGCAACCTCGCGCTGGTCGTCGCTGCGCGATTCATCTCCCGTCTGGGTGGCACTGCCGTGTGGTTCATCGGGACCATGGGGACTGCCGCCTATATCTTCAAATGCACCCCGCGGGAGCTCGCCATCATGTCGGCGATCAACGGCGTGGCGGCGATAGCCGGCTCGCTCGGCGCCGGCGTGCTCATCGACCGCTTCGGGCCGCGCAAGGTGATGGTCTGGGCCGAGATCGGCTCGATCGCGCCGGTGCTGTGGATGATGGTGGCGCCCACGTTCCCGCTGTTCATCATCGGTTCGGCACTCTTCTCGCTATTCGGCATCCCCACGTGGACCGCCGGCGCGTCGTTTGCACCGTACATCACCGAGGGTCGCGAGGAACTCGAGCGTGCGAACGCCTACATCGAGACCGGCAGCTCCATCGGCTTCGTCATGGGTCCCGCGTTGGGCGCGCTCATCTCGAATCTATTCGGCATGCGCTCGGTGTTCTGGGTCATGGCGGTGGCCTCCGTGATCGCGGCCGTCGTGGCGTGGTACACGCGTATCGACGAGACCCCGAAGCCGCACGTCGCAGGCAACGCGTGGGGAGACTTCACCGACGGCCTCAAGATGGCGTACACGACCCGCTCGCTGCGCTACTACATCCTGCTCGGCACCGCGGTATGGTTCGGTTTCGGCGGCTTCCAGGCGCTCGAGTCGCTCTTCTACCGCGATGTGGTGGGCGTTGGCGTCGAGTGGCTCGGCTGGATGAACACCGTCTTCGGCATGGGGCTCGTCTTGGGTGCGTCAACGCTGCCGCGCCTGCCGCAGAAGATCGTGACCGCGCGCGGCCTGGCGGTCTTCACGGTCTTTGCCGGTCTCGGCTCGATCCTGTATGTGGGCTCCACCGACCTTCGGCTGATCGCCGCGGGCGCCATGGTCTGGGGCTTCATCATCGGAGCCGAGGAGCCGTTGCTGCGCACGCTCATGCACCTCGACTCGCCGCACGAGTACGTGGGCCGCATCGTCGGCACGGCACAGTGGCACCGCAGCGCCGGTGAGCTGCTGCCGCTCGCGTTCGTGCCGGCGCTCGCCGCTACCATCGGCATCCAGCAGACGCTCATCGCGGGCGGCGTGCTCGTGGCCATCGCGGCGCTCGGGAGCCTGCGCACGGCCGCGTCGCTCGACCGCGCGCGACGCGCCGACGGGACGACCGGGCTACCGCTCGTCGAGACAGTGTCTGAATCTGCCTGAACTTCTGCCGAACGGAGGCAGGATTCGTCGGCATGTGTGTGGAACTCCGACCTAGGCAGTCATCGGCGAGGGGAGGCACCGTGCGCGTCGTTCGCATCTTCCATGAGGAGGACGTGCGCTACGGCCTTGCCGACGAGAGCATGGTCACCCTGATCTCCGACGAGCCGTTCGCGGCCTGGGAGACGGAAGGCCTGGTGCCGCTGCCGCAAGCGCAGCTTCTCGCCCCGGCCATCCCTACCAAGATCGTCTGCGCCGGCATCAACTACCGCGCGCATGCCAAGGAGATGGGACACGACCTGCCCGAGGAGCCGGTGATCTTCCTCAAGCCGCCGACAGCGGTGATCGGACAGGCGGCCGAGATCCGCATCCCGAAGGGTTTCGACTCGGTGGACTACGAGGCCGAGCTCGCTATCGTGGTCGGCCGTCGCACACATGACATCACGCCCGAGGAGGCCCCTTCCCACATCCTCGGCTACACGTGCGGCAACGACGTCACCAACCGCGTGCTGCAGAAGCGCGACGGGCAGTGGACGCGCGCCAAGGGGTTCGACACGTTCTGCCCGCTCGGGCCGTGGGTCGAGACCGACGTCGACCCCACCGACCTGCTCATCGAGTCGTACGTGAACGGGGAGCGACGCCAGTCGGCGCGGACCTCGGACATGATCTTCGGCCCGTATGAACTGCTGAGCTTCGTGAGCAATGTCATGACGCTGCTGCCGGGCGACATCGTTCTCACCGGCACGCCCTCGGGCGTCGGGCCGGTCTATGCCGGCGACGTGGTCGAGGTGCGCATCGAGGGCGTCGGGAGCCTCGTGAACCACGTGGTGTGAGCGACGACCCTGATCGGCTGAGGCATCGCTTACCGCCTGTCGGAAACCACCCGCCGTCCGCTCCGGCGCACCCCATCATGTCGCGGCCCGGTGCTAGTATGGGTACACCATCTTGCGTCCCGGGCTCGTTCGAAGGGGGAGTACCCAGCTATGTCCGTCGACCGTCTGCGCACCCCCGATGTCGAGGCCCTGCTCGCCGCATTCGGCGCGCTGCAGACGGCGGACGAACGCTACGCCTTCCTGCAGGATGTCGCCACCATTCGGGAGATCAAAGACCTCGCGCAGCGCCTCGAGGTGGCCCGGATGCTCGACGCCGGTGAGCACTACATCCGCATCCAGGAGCTCACGGGCGCGTCCTCCACCACGATCAGTCGCGTCAGCCGCAGCCTCAACTACGGCGCCGAGGGCTACCGCGCCGTGATCGACCGCCTCGGCCCTCTTGCCCATACCGAAGGTGGCGACCAGTAGCACCATGTCCGGTTTCGTCCATCTGCACACGCATTCGGAGTACTCGCTCCTCGACGGCCACGCGCGGATCTCGCGGTTGGTCGCGCGTGCCGCCGAGGTGGGCCAGGATGCGCTTGCGCTCACCGACCACGGCGCGATGTACGGGGCGGTCGAGTTCTACCGGGCCGCGAAGAAGGCCGGGGTCAAGCCGATCATCGGCTGCGAGACGTACTTCACGCCCGATTCGCGCTTCAAGCGCGAGGGCAAGCAGGCGCTCTACCATCTGCTGCTGCTGGCCAAGAACGAGACCGGCTATCGAAACCTGATGGCGATCGTGAGCGAGGCCTCGACGCACGGCTTCTACTACAAGCCTCGCGTCGATCTCGAACTGCTGCAGGAGCACAGCGAGGGGCTGATCTGCACTTCGGCCTGTATGAGCGGCATCGTGAGCAAGTCCATCGAGGGCGGCGACGTGGCCGAGGCGCGCCGCTGGGCCGAGACGTACGCGGGCATCTTCGGCGACGACTTCTACCTTGAGATCCAGGAGCAAGGCATCGTCGCCGACAACGGGGTGTCGCAGAAGCAGCTCTCCGCCGAGATCGCGCGCATGGCGTCCGAGATGGGCGTGGGCCTGGTGGGCACCAATGACATCCACTACGTGATGGCCGAGGACTCCAAGGCCCAGGACCTCCTGCTGTGCGTGGGAACCGGCTCCACGGTGGATGACCTCAGCCGGATGCGCTTCTCCTCCGACCAGTTCTACCTCAAGACGGCAGATGAGATGGCCGGGGCACTCGCGGACTACCCTGAGGCGCTCTCGAACACCGTCGACATCGCAGCGCAGTGCGAGATCGAGCTCGAGTTCGACCGGATAATCCTGCCGAAGTTCGAGCCCGACGACGGCTCGACCGAGCCCGACTTCCTTCGCGCCGAGTGCATGCGGGGGCTCGAGCGCCGCTATGGCGCTCCGATCCCGCCCGGGGCGCTCGAGCGGCTGGAGACCGAGCTTGAGGTCATCACCGGCAAGGGGCTCTCGGCGTACTTCCTGATCGTGGCCGACTTCGTGAAGTGGGCGAAGGACAACGGCATCGGCGTGGGCCCGGGCCGTGGTTCGGCTGCCGGCTCGATCATCAGCTACGCGCTCGGCATCACCAACCTCGACCCGCTCGAGCACGGGCTGCTGTTCGAGCGCTTCCTCAACCCGGAGCGCATGGAGATGCCGGACATCGACATCGACTTCGACGACGAGCGCAGGCTCGACGTGATCGATTACGTGCGACAGAAGTACGGTGAGGACCGCGTCGCGCAGATCATCACGTACTCCACGATGAAGTCGCGCGCGGCCATCCGGGATGCCGGCCGCGTTCTGGGCTACCCGTACTCGATCCCCGACAAGGTCGCCAAGCTCGTGCCCGAGCGCATTGACCGCAAGCCCGACGACGGCAAGGACATCTCGGACCTCACGATCGCGCTTCGCGACAACGCCGAGCTGCGCGACGCCTATCAGGGTGACGCGGACACGAAGCGCATCATCGATGCGGCGCTGTCGCTCGAGAACGTGGTGCGCGGCGAGGGCATCCATGCGGCGGCGGTGGTGATCTGCCGCGACCCGCTGCACTACTACACGCCGGTGAAACTCGACACCAAGGGCGGCTCGGTCATCACGCAGTACGAGGGATCGGTGATCGCCGATCTCGGCCTGCTCAAGATGGACTTCCTCGGCCTGCGCACGCTCACCGTGCTCGCCAAGGCCGTGAGGGCGATCGAGGACCACCACGGCGTTGTGATCGACCTCGACGCCATCCCGATGGACGACAAGAAGACGTGGGCGCTGTTGCAGCGCGCCGACTCTGACGGCGTGTTCCAGGTGGAATCCGCCGGCATGAAGCGCGTTCTGCGCGACCTCAAGCCCACGTGCTTCGCCGACCTGGTGGCCGTGGTCGCGCTCTTCCGCCCCGGCCCGATGGACTCGATCCCCGACTTCATCGCGCGCAAGCACGGCAAGACGGCGATCGCCTACTACGACGACCGCATCAAGCACATCCTCGAGGAGACGTACGGCCTGATCGTGTACCAGGAGCAGGCCATGCGCATCGCCATGGAGATGGGCGGGTTCACCGCAGCCAAGGCGGACAAGCTCCGCAAGGGCATGGGCAAGAAGAAGATGGAGATCGTGGACGCGCTCGAGCCGGAGTTCATGGCGGGTGCTGCCGAGCGTGGCTACGACCTGCGCGTGGCCGAGCGCGTGTGGTCCGACATGCGCAAGTTCGGCGAGTACGCGTTCAACAAGAGCCACGCCGCGGCGTACGGACTCGTCTCGTACCAGACCGCCTACCTCAAGGCGCACTACCCGCTCGAGTACATGGCGGCCGTGCTCACGAGCTACACGGGCAAGAGCGAGACCATCGTCAAGTACGTCGCCGCGTGCAACCAGGCCGGCATGAAGGTCCTGCCGCCCGACGTGAACTCCTCGGGCAAGGACTTCACCGCCGTGGAAGGTGCGATCCGCTTCGGCCTTGCCGGGATCCGCAACGTAGGCGAGGGCGTCGTCGAGACGATCGTGGCCGAGCGCAAGGCGAACGGTCACTTCACGTCGCTCCAGGACTTCTGCAATCGCGTTGACATGCGGCAGGCGAACAAGAAGACGCTCGAGGCGCTCATCAAAGCGGGCGCATTCGACGGCACCGGCTACACCCGCAAGCATCTGATCTCGATGATGGATTCGGCGGTGGACTCGGCCGTGAAAAAGCAGAAGGACGCCGACTCCGGCCAGACGTCGATGTTCGACTTCTTCGCCGCCGAGGAGCACGGACTTGCCGACGAGGTGCCGCCCCCGGACGGGGACGAATGGGACAAGGGCATCAAGCTCAAGTTCGAGAAGGAGATGCTCGGCATCTACGTTTCGGACCATCCGCTTCGCGAGATCGCCGAGGTCATCGCAGCGGCGCGCACGATGTCGCTTGGTGCCACCGATGAGTTCCGCGACGGCATGAGCGGCTGGTTCGCGGGCATCATCTCGGCGTTCGACCGCATCGCCACCAAGGCGGGCAAGCTGATGGCCACGTTCACCCTCGAGGACCTCGAGGGCTCGATGGAGGGCGTGCTGTTCCCGCAGGTCTACGAGAAGTACCGCGAGGTGCTCACGCTCGACGCCGTCGTGCGGATGCGCGCGAAAGTCGAGCGATCGGACCGCGGACTCAAGCTCATCGTGCACGAGATCGAGCCGCTCTCCGCGAGCGGCCAGTTCGAGCGCCCGCCGGGCACGCTCATGGTGCGCGCAGACCTCGACTTCCTCGGCAACGGCGGCGGGGTGCGCTTCAAGGAGATCCTCGCGCGCTATCCGGGCAAAGACTGTGTGCAGGTGGAGATGCGCACTCCAGCGGGCACCAGGCAACTCAAGATGGGGGATGAGTACAGGGTGAACGCGGCGGCAGCGGGGCTGCACGCGGAGCTCAAGGGGCTGCTCGGCGGCGACTCCGTGTGGGATGCGTAGTTGACGCACGGCGCAGGGCCTGCCATACTGCGGCTCTGCATCACTCTACTGTACGAAAGTACGTGACCGGGAGGTGACCTGCCCGTGCAACCCGTGACACCCCGTGGGTTCCGCGATGTCCTCTTCGACGAAGCGCGAGAGCGTGAGGCCGTGATATCTGCCATCGCATCGGCGTTCTCGGCGTGGGGCTACGAGCCCGTGGAGACGCCGGTGGCCGAGGAGTATCGCACGCTCGAGGCAGGCGTGGGCGGTACCCTGGACGAGACCGCGTTCCGCTTCTTCGACCTCGACGGCTCGCTGCTCGCCCTGCGTCCCGAGATGACGGTGCCCATCGCGCGCGTCGTGGCGTCCCGCCTGGCCGACGTGCCCGGCCCGCACCGCATCCGCTACGCCGCGCCGGTC
>JBASOJ010000097.1:0-7899 GCA_049658145.1 Coriobacteriia bacterium | reverse complement strand
CCCGTCCGGGCTCGCGAGGTCCGCACGGCGACCACCGCGACGCTCAGACGGATGCGATATCGTGGCAGGAGGCCGGTTCCAGGATTCCGAGACCGACCGGAACGGGTTCGTGAAAGATCGAGGCTAGAAGCACCAAGACGCCGTCCCCAACCGTCATCGCAACCTGTCTCCCCGAATCGGTTCATGCGCTCGCCATACATCGCGGAGCCTACCTGGTTGCCACTTGCCTCCGGCTTGAGACCGGGAGCTTGAGGCGGCGACATGTAGGAGCGCCGATGCCAGCCGGAGTATCACTCTCGTCATTGGTTGTCAGGGTATCCACCCAAACGGCGTCGCTCAGTGCGCCGAACGTCTCGGTGCTTCAGCCGCGAACGAGCGGCTTCAGTTCAGCCTAGCGCGTGCGTGAGTCGGCTGAAGCACTTGTTAGAACGCCGGCCTACACCGTCAGCTGCACCTTGAGACGCTTGCCGATCGCACTCGCGGCGCGCTCGAGTGTGACAAGCGTGACCGAAGGGTTCGCAGGATCGAGCAGGCGCTCTACCGAAGACCGGCTCGTCTTCATGCGGCGCGCAAGCTCCGACTGCGATATGTTGGCGCGCTCCATCTCCTGCGCCAGCTGGTACGCGATGACCCGCTTGATCGCGACGGCCTCCGCCTCGTCGAGTACGCCCTCGTCACGGAGGAAGTCGTCGAAGTCGCTTCCGATATGCTTCTTGTCCACCGTGTTCACTCCCTCCGCAGGTCCGCCAGCCGCTGCTGAGCGGTCTTGAGATCGGACGCCGGCGTCTTCTGGGACTTCTTCACGAAACCGTGCAGCAGGACCATGACCGGTCCCTCCACCGTGAAGAGCACCCGCGCGATGCCCGCCGCGATGTCCGAACGGACCTCCCACAGACCCGGCTCAAGCTTGCGGATGAGCGGCATCCCGAGCGGCCAGCCGTACTGCGCCGTCTTGAGATCCTCACCGACCGCTCGCCGATCGTCCGTCGCGAGCCCGAGCAGCCACTCCCTCACCGGTTCGCTCCCGGATGCGGTGCGGTAGAACCGCACCGAGAGGATGGGCTGCTTGTCACGGGACTCGCTCATGCAAGGAGTGTACCACAATTGGTACATGCTTGAACCCCTGAATCGGGGATAGGAAAGACGTGGCTGGATGTCGTTCTAACGTCTCTGTGCTTCAGCTGCGCGCCTGTGACTTCTTCTCGTAGCGTACACGTTGGCGCGTCAGCAGGAAGCGCGGGTTAGGCACGCGACACGCATTGTGAACTGCTACGACACCACCGAGAGCGCCAGCTTCGCGTACATCTCAGTGCTCGTTGCGTTGAGCTGTTCAGCATCGAGAGCGTGTGTCGAACCATGGTGCCTTGGGTTCGTTGCCTTCGCAACGAGCCGGATGTCCGCGAGCTTGGCCTTCATCGAAGCCAGCGCGACGCTCTGTTCGCAGGAGTCGATTCGCTCAGCCATCTGGCCCAGCCATTCGTCAACTGCAAACTCCCCCGGGAAACGCTGACGCAGGTAGTCCTCTAGGAATGGGCGAAGACTGCGTGACACCATCTCCCAGCCCACCGGCTTCCCTTGGAGAAAATCAGCGATTGCGAAGTAGTTGCGAAAGTAGTCGGTCGCCAAGTCGCGATCCATGCTGTCCCAGTCGCGAAGACAGCTTGATTGGCCCTCACGGCGGATACACAACATCTTGCACTCAGCGCTCGGGCCAGACCGGTACAACATGTGCGCAAGACGCGGCTCGTGAGTCAGTACAACAACCTGTGCAAGGTCGTCGAGCATGGACAGCAATGTCTCGGCGATCATCAGCCGGCGCTCCTGGTCCAGACTGTTGACCGGATCGTCGAACACCACGACCACCTTGTCCAAGTCCGGGCGGTTCTTCACATGGGCCAAGAACAGCGCGAGCGCGAAGAGATTCTTCTCGCCGTCACTCAGCGTGTTTCCGAAGCACGGCACGTCCTTTGGTCCGGCGGGCTTGCCCAACGCGATGCTCGCTCCGTCGATGCTGATGGAGTACTCGACACTGGGTGGCTTGGTTTGATGATTCGTGCGCGGGTTCTCGATGCGGATTGCAGATCCGAACCGCTTCAGGTAGCCGTTCATCTCATCACGGTACTTGGCGAGGAGCGTTTCCATACTCTGATTCATCCGGCTTCAAGCAGCCTTCCCAGCCCCGGTGACCTCTTCCTTCTTGATCACCAAGTCGAGGTACTCGACGCAAAGCGGAGCGACAGAAGCGTCATGCCGTGCACGCTGATTCTCGAGACGCTCCACTTCGCTCTTCAAGCTGGCCACGTCAGCGCCCTTGGCGGATTCGACGAAGCTCGCAATCTCTCTGATTGCCGCACCGACCTCAGCGTTCGCGGAGTTGAGTGAGGCAACGGATTCCCTTAGCCCGTCGAGGGCTGTCTGAAGACTGTCGATCCCAATCGCATGAAGCGGATCAGCCTGCTTCTTGGCGATCGCGTCTCGTATCGCACTGCTGCAATTGACCGCCGTGTCGATCTGCGACGACAGGTCCACGGCAAGCGCAACCGAGTCAATGGCGTTGACCTGCTGCGCCCAAGTGATCGTGACTGCCCGCTGTCGCAAGAGTCGCTCCGCTGCAGTTCGGAGCGTGGCCGGATCGCACTGGGCTAGTAGCTCTCGTAGGTCGCCCTGCAAGCTACGCTCGTAATCCTCGTAGGCATCGCTGAAGTACTGCTGAAGTGCCTTGAAGAAGTCCGACTCGCTCAGCGTCTGGTCACAGAAGGGGCATCGATCATCCTTGACGTATCGCATACCGTCCCGAAGCCACTGCGCTCCCGATCCTCCCATCCGGCTGTCGCGATGACTGTCGATTCTGGCGAGCGCGTCTGCCGAGATGCAGTCGACCGAGCGGCCCAGTGCATCCGCGAGAAACGATTCGTCCAAGGAGGGCAAGTCCGTCCGTGCAGGCATGGGCTTCACGAGCACGGAGGCCAGGTTCTCCGCTGCACTCAACTGCCGTTTTGCAGCGTCCAGAAGCTGCTCGACGTTGTCTCGCGGCGGAAGCTTCGAGAAGGCCTCAACATCTTGTGCTCCGCGGATGTGCGGCTTGATGTCGCTCTCGAGCTCGCGAAGCCGTGCGTTGACCGCGTTCAGCTCTGAGCGGAGTTCCTCAAGGCGCTTCCCCTCAGTTACAGCGGTGCGGCCCACAAGCAGGGAGCACAAGTTCTTTTGATGGTCGTTGGTGACGTAGTCGCCCGAGTAGACGACGCGTGAGACGAAGTCGCTGTTGAAGACCTCCAAGAGCGGATAGGAATCGTCCCATTCGCCGTCAGCGAATGTGCGCACTCCAGCGGAGGTCAGGATGCGGATGGATTGCGGTTCGCTGGAGCCGAGCGTCTTCCTACCAACAACCCCCGTTGGCGTCCTCTCACGCAAGGAATCGAGAATCGCAGCCAGGGTTGTCTTGCCGATGGCGTTGTCACCGTACACGACCGTGAGCTTCCGAAACGCCTGGTCTCCCGTGGCGTCGTGCTTGCGCAACTTGCCGACGTTGGCGATCGATACGACCTTCTCAATCATCGAATGCCCCCGAGCAACTCGCCTTCATCTGCTGTGCCTAACGCATTTGCGCTTCACTCGCGAGCTTGCGCTCCCATTATGCGTCAACCATGCGCGAGTCGAGTGGAAGCGCGGGTCAGGTGCCGCGGTTCACACGTTGTTCGAGACGACGTACCGCCGCTCCGCGAGAATGAGCGCCAGGGCGACCATCAGAGCGCTGCCCGGCACAAGTAGATCGAGCCCAATGAACGTGGCCGAGCTGGCCACGGCCTCGCGAACCTGCGTGAACGCGAAGTAGATGAGCGCGAGCGGATAGCCGATGAAGACGAGGAAGTACCCGATGGCGCCAGGCGCCTCGCGACGCTCGCCGTGTCAATGACGATGTGAAGTTGACCCCCGGACGTCAACTTTTCGATTGACGAACACACGCTCCGGTTCAGCGGCGGCGCGCAACGCCGTCAGCTGCAACCGGTTGTTGGGCGGCGATCAGGATAGTCGAATAGCGCGATCGGCTTGGGTCCATTCCCAGCCCGAGCACAGCAAGGCAGCGATCAGCAACAAGCACAATGAGACTCCCCGCTCACAAGGAGCCAACCGCCTCGCTAAGCACGATGAGGAGATTGAAGCTCCCTTGGAGCACCGTGGCTTTGCAAAGCGAGTACGCAATCACGCGAATACCTATACCGCGACGAACGTGCCCCGTAGTTCTGCGTGCAGCGGGCGGTGCCTGGCCAGATATGCCCTCAGCGCCTGTATGCTTCGCTCAGTGTGCTGTTGGCGATTGCGACCGTACTTCTGCGCGACGCCTTGTTCGGTGACAAAGGCCGTGGGGTAATGGCGCCCGGATTGTAGCGGCTCGTCGCCTGCAAACACTCGCTGGACGCGCTGTCCGGGTGGATTCTCGATCTTGATATAGGCATTGAGGCCGAGACCGCGTTTGACGTAACCACCCATCTGGTCGTACGGATCGCATGCAAACGTTCGCTCCAGATTCTCCTCCAGCATCGCAACAATTTCCTCGCCCGTCAGTTCGACCGTTGAGATGGGCGGGTTCATCGGGATCATGTTGTAGAGGTCATTCACCGTCACCTCTCCGGGAATTATCGGTGCGCCAAAGCGCCAACCATTCGAGAATGCCAATTGCGCGCCCGTGCTTTCCAGCAATGCCTGCAACACGAAATTGTCCATCGTCGTTTCCAGCATGGTGGCCCTGTTGAGCGCAGTCGCCGTTTCACCCACAACCGTTGATAATTCTTCTTGATAAGGCGCGAGCGCTTGGCGGATAAGGTCAGCTACTGCGGGATCGGGGTTTATATTGGCTTCTACCTCGATCAGTTGGTGACGGTAGTCAGCGACACGTCCTCCCTCAATTTCCAGATCCAGGCGGCCCAGGAAAGAACCAGGGCAGCCCGACTGAATTATCAACGTTTTCCCCTGGAGGACCGGTTTGTACAGGCGGTTATGGGTGTGGCCGCTCAGGCAAACATCGATACCCTGCACCTCCGACAAGAGCTTCATGTCCTGGGGAAACCCGAGGTGGGAGATGAGGACGACCAGGTCTACCTTCTCCTGGGTGCGCAGAACATTGATGATGGAAGGGAGTTCTTCTCGACCCAGGGTGAAGTGGAGCCCTGCGCTGAAGGAAGGTGGCATGGTCTTGTCTACAATATTGGAGGCGATGCCCACGAGACCGATCCGTAACCCACCGATTTCCTTCACGCTGTATGGTGGAAAGAGCCGCTCCTTGGTTGCTTGATCGTAAACATTGATTGCCAGCATCGGATAGCTGAGTTGTGCTGCGCGGTGCTTGAAGGTCTCGGGACCATAAGCAAATTCCCAATGGGCCGTCATGGCATCGAGACCCAATGAATTCAAGATAGGGAGCAAAGCCTCTCCCTGCGTCTTCTGGGCGGGATGGGTACCGTGGAGGGTATCGCCGCAGTCGCAAAAGAGCGTGCGCCCCTGGTTCGCGGACCGAATCTGCTTTACGATTGTGGCAATGCGGGCATACCCTCCCGCAGGACGATAGACTGCCTGACCACCCTGCCAGAACATCTCCTGGTGTAGATCAAAATAGGCATGGCTATCGTTCAGTTGAATGACAGTCAGGGACGTTCTATTTGCCATGTTCTATACTCGTTTCATTGCAGCGTGATCCAAAACACTAGCGCGGCAACAATCAATAGCACCGCCGTCATGAGCAACAAGGCACGCAGCGAATTCTTCGAGGGGCCCTCTTGCATCAGTCTCGCGCATGTGCGCCGGTAATCAATGATCGCGTAAACAAAGATGCTTGCTCCCCAAATCACGAGCAACGCGCCAATCACATGCGCCACAACTTGGTGCTCATCACTTTTGAATATGAGCACGCGCGCGACCGCTAAGCCACCGCCGACTCCCGCCAAACCAGTCCGAATCCAGGCGGAAAATGTCCGGTCGGCTGCCAGTAACGTGCGTTCCGAGGCAAGCTCGTCGCGGCCCAAATGCTCTTGCATTGCTTCTCTCCTTTCCTGCGCCGTTTGAATCGCCCCGGGTTTGACGTCGGCTCGTTCATTTGGGAACCACGATCTCCCGGGCTGCTTGCTGAGTGTAGCTGTCGAGCATCTGAAGCGGCGAGCGCCGCCGCGTGACACCTCGCGTCGTGCCCTTGAGCGAGCGATGCCGGCGCCGGGCGTTGTACCAGCCGATGTAGGTCACGAGGGCGAGTTCGAGGTCCAGGCGGGTCCTCCACGTGTAGCGCTTGATGAGCCCGCGCTTGAGCGTCGACATGATCGACTCGGCCATGGCGTTGCCCAAAGCCGTTCCCGTGCGACCCCTGCTCGGGGCGATGCCTGCCCTCTTGAGTCGCTCGGTGTATTCGTAGGACGTATAGTGGCTCCCGTTGTCGGAGTGGGCGATCAGACCGTCTTCGTGGTGGAGTCGTGAAGCGTTGGCCATGTCGAAGGCGTCGGTGACAAGCGACTGGCGCATGTGGCTCGCGAGCTGCCACATGCGACGAGCCCGGACGCGTCGTGACCTGCACCTTTCCATTGGCACAGCCCTTGATGCGGTTGGCCCGCATGAGGCGCTCCACCGTGCAACGGGCGAGGGCGATGCCCCCGTCGTTGAGCTCATCCCAGATCTTGAGCTGGCCGTAGACGCCGCCGGAGCCGTCGTGAACGCGACGGATCCCGGAGAGCGGATACACGTCACGCGCGGCGCGCGCCGACGGCGGTCTGGTGCGCCTGGCCCGATACGCTGAGGCGGATGCTTCTATCTCCCGACAGATCGGCTCGACCCCGAAGCGGTCGCGGTGTCTATCGACAAACGCGCTCACCTCGGTCGGGGCTGGTCGAGTTCGCGGGCGAAAAACACACTCGCCGCCTTAAGGATCTCGTTGGAACGCCTGAGGTCCTTGCACTCACGACGCAGAGCGGTCAGCTCTTCGCGCTCGGCGGTGGTGAGACGGTCTGAGCGTGTGCCGTCGTCGGCCTCGTCTTGGCGCACCCACGGCCGCAAGGTCTCGGGGTGGACTCCCGGATCACGCGCGACCGCGGCGATCGGGCGTTCGGACTCTCGGGCGATCCGGATACAGCGATCTCGGAACTCGGGCGGATACTTCGAAGCTCTGGGCATGAAGCTGACTCCTTCCTCCAGGACCAAGTAATCCTGGAAATGGAGCCTCCGTCAAACCCGGGGCGATTCAGTCGGAGTCAAGGAATCAGGTCTCCAGTGAACCCGGGGCGATTCAAGGACATCGATTTGCCCACGATGGCCAATGACCTCACTAACGGTGAACGCACTTGGACTATCTGGGACACCAGGGAGTAGGAGTCAGACATGAAGGCGAGATACAACCGCTGGGGCTCGCTCGTGGCCGCTACGTGCATGTTGGCGCTGCTGGTCGGTGCGGCGACATCATTTGCAAGTGATTCCGACAACACCGTCGGGGATGTGGACTCGGTGCAAGTAGCGGGAGCCGGAGGCGTCCACGCACCGCGGATTGAAGGGCTTGATGAAGCTACAACAGACTACTTCGCCCGAAGCATGCTTGAGGTGAGCGTAGGCACGGCACCGACCAAGATCGATGAGACAGCAGCGATCAATATCGTGCGCGAAACTCGTGCTGGTTCAAGCGCCAGCAGTGTTACGGCGCTGCAAGTACTTGTCACCGATTCGACAACCGCGATGGCGGACAAGCCAATGTGGCTGGTCTCGGCTCAAGGCCTGACGATTAGGAGACATGGCCATCCGAGCTGGCCCTCGCTGTCTGAGAATGAGCGAGTTCCCGCTAATGGGGACACGCACCATGAGCTGACCTTCCTCATAGATGCGGAGACAGGCCAAGTACTCTCTGAGTTTAGCTACCGCTAGAGAGTCGAACGC
>JBASOJ010000096.1:0-7100 GCA_049658145.1 Coriobacteriia bacterium | reverse complement strand
GGCGAGCGCCCTGGCGTCACCCCAGGCAGTGGAGGGGGAGGGCGTCCCGCTCCGCCGTGGCTCGGTGCTCCGGGGACATGCGGTCCCACCGGATCAGGTCCACGGGGTGCCCTAGAAGCCAGGAGAGCTCCAGGGACAGGCGACGGTCCCAGTAGGGGTCCAGGCTCTCGACCGCAGTGGCGGCGATGTCGATGTCGCTGCCAGCCACGGCCTCGCCCCGGGCCAGGGAGCCGTAGAGGAACGGGTCCTCGTAGCGGCCGGCAAGGACGGTGAGGACCCGGGGGACGTTCGATGCTAGCAGGTTCAGCGTTGGCACCGGTGGCAGCGGGAACCGCGGGTCGTGCTCTTCCCTAGGCCTCCCGTAGGGCATCTCAGCCCTCCTCGCGTTCCTGAAGGGCTCTGTCGCGCGCGGCCTCCTTCAGGATGCTGCGGAACCTCTCCTTCACTCGATCCCTGGTGTACGTCAGATCAACCCTCATACCCGGGCGGTAGTAGTGCACCTGCTTCAGCTCCCCGATCTCGACCCCCGAGGACATCCCTTGCTGGAAATGGCGTCCATAGCGGTCCACGTAGCAGCGTTCTCCGGGCTTTCTTCCCGCAGCCCACAGGCCCCGCCCGTCGGCCGGCACGCCGAGAGCCTCCATCGACTTCGCGAACTCCCTCGCCATCTCGACCATCTCCGCTTCGAGGGCCTCGTTCAGCCTGTCGAGGTTGTCGATCTCCTCACCTTGTCGGCGTACCATCTCCTCTGGGTTATCGAAGAAACCCACGGTGCATCCCTTCCTGATGCTGTCGTGATGCCCGCGTCACTGCAGCTCGCGTGTCGCTCTCTCCTCGGCCGCGGCGCGGAGGCGTTGGGTCATCCGCTTCCGCATGCGGTCCCGCTCGTCGGAGAGGTCCACGGCCATCCCCTGGCGGTCGAACCGCTGCTCCCGCCGGGGCCTCATGACGGAGTCCGACCCGATGTCCTCCAGGAAGTAGTTGCCCTCGTCGTCCACGTAGTAGCGTTCGGCGACCCGCCAGAGCCCGTCCGCGCTGCGGCGAGCGTCGAGCCGGGCCATCGCCGAGGCGAACTCCCTCGCCATCTCCCCCAGCTCTGTCGCCACGGCCAGGTTGGCCTCGTCCAACCGTGTCTGCTCGTCCCTTCGGGCAGCGGCCCTCTGCCGTTCCTCGTCGAGCATGCTGTCCACGTCATCTAAGAATGCCATGCTGCCCCTTTCCCCACCCGTCCATAAGGGCCCGGTGCGGGACCCACGACTCAAGCTCTGCCGCCGTGGCCTTCTTGAGCCTGTCCCTCTTCCTAGCGAGGCTCCCGTGCATTCCCGATCGGTAGCGGCTGAATGGCTTCGGAGGGTATTCCGCGCACCCCGAGCTCTCGTGGAACCTGAAGAAGTTGGCGTCGTCGTCGCGCTGCGGAAGGCATCCACGCTGTCGGAGAACTCGCCCATTCCCCCCTACATGCCCCGGACGGGCATTGCCGTCGAGTGCCTTCCCCGCGATTGTGCGCCGGTTCCCGGCATCGGCGAAGCCCGGCGGGCCCGTACGCCCCAAGCCTAGCACGCGGTCCCGTACCTCCCTTGACTGGCTCGGCGGTGCCGGCCCATCCTTGCGGGAGGAGGGCATTGCGGCAAGGGGGACACGGTGAAGGACACCATCCTGCAGGACGGCAAGACCTACCATCTCGGGGCCTTGGGGGGCTACGTGCCGGAGCGGACCCTCCTGGGGAACCCGCGGCTGCGGCTCGACTTCTGGGGGAATCCCGTCATCTGGACCGACGCCCTCGGCAACCAGATCGTCGAGCGGGGGATTCTCGGGGAGCCCCTGATTCCCGTGGAGTACCCCACCCTCGCCGCCGCCCGCTCCTCGGCCCACCGGGTCGCGGCACCGGGTTCCGGCGGGACCGAGGGCCTCGTGGCGCTGCTGCCCTACCTGCTGCTTGGGGGCGGGCTCTACAGCGTCTTCGCCACGGAAGCGGGCGGGTTCATCGTGGCCTTCGCTGCCATCGGCCTCGTCGCGACCTTCGTGCTCGCCCTTGTCACGGACCGGGTGAGGGGGCTGCGCATATCCAACGGAGTGCAGGTGCCCTTCTACGTCCTGTCCGTGGCGTGGGTGGCCTCAATGGTGGCCTTCTGGGTGCAGTTCTTCTACAGCATGAACTTCGACGTGGCCGCCGTGAACTATCTGGACCCTGGCGATGCCCTGCGGTGGATGGGGCTTACCGGCCTCGGGGGTGCGGCGGCGGCGGCCATCTTCGCCAGAGCCTTCCGCTCGGACCTGGCCGCCGCGAGGGCGGCCTCGCCGACCCGGGAAAACCGGGGGTGCGTCGGCGACATGCTCGTGGCGAGCCTCGCACCGCCCTTCCTGGCCGTGGCCATCTCCCTCGCCCTGGCTGTCTTGGTGGGGCCCCTGATCACCCTGTTCAGCGACACGACCTGGATCGAGGTCATGAACCGGCAGGCCACGGTAATGGCCTGGTGCTTCGTGCTCCTCGGGGCCGGCATCGTGCTGCTGCGGTCCCTGGCGATGGTGGGGCCGGTTGAGGCGCTTGGCCGGGCTCGCGCGCGATCAGCGGAGCGGCATCCCAGTCCTCGCATCGATGTTCTTGAGAAGACCGCGGTCGCCGTCTTAGGATCCGCGCCGACACCTCCAGCTCCGGGTTCGCAACCCCCCGTGCGGAGGACCCATACGGCAACCGCAACAAAGCCGGTGACCTCGGCATCGACACCGGCAATGAGTTCGAAGCCGACGACGCCTGCGGCGAAGGTCGCACCCGCCCCCCAGCGCGCCGTGTCCCCAAAGCCCACCCCCGCTGCAGCGCCTGCGGCCTCGGCGCCGAAAGCCTCGCCAGCGCTGAGCGCCGCCCAGACTGAGGCCATTCTCGCCGCCAAACGGACCAATTCAATCGCCGCGATCAAGCTGTACCGCGATTTCACCGGCGCGGGTCTCCGCGAAGCCAGGGACGCAGTACAACAGATCTACGACGACTGGTGGAGGGCCGGGCGGAGCCGCGTGTTCAAGTGAACCCGACTCGAGTTCCGCTCCCCCGAGAGGGTCCATGAAGCAGAAGCGGACCTACGCCTTATCGACCGCATACTCAGAGGGCGGAGCAAGCAGCGGAGACGAAGCCCTCCCCGAGCGGCGCGAGTGGCATGGAGGGGACGACAATCCGGGCGTCTCGAAGTCGGTTCACGATGGAGCTCACGCAGCTCCAGGGCACTGCAGCCGAGGAGATGCAGCATCTCAGAGTCGAGCTTTCGACGGAAAGTTCAGCGGATCTGGTGGTCAAGCTCAGGCAGACAGGGCCCCCCTGGTGCTAGGCACGCAGGTCCGTCCCGGGCCGTGCAGTAAGGTGCGAGAGGTGGAGAGGGCAGACATCGATGTATCAGCCGATCGACTATCCGTGGAACGACGATTTCGATTTCGCAGACTTCCGGCAGTTGGCTGACAAGCTGGCCCAGCTGTTGGGAACGGCTCACCTGCGTGACAAGACGGCGTTTCTGCTGGAACTCCGCACGTATGCTGCACGCCTCTACATGCTCGGCACGCAGATGCCACCGTGGTCGCCGTTCGCCGGCGATGAGGACTCGGATGGTAGTAGGATAACCGACGGCGATGCTGATCCTCGGCAAGCTCACTGGCGCGCCAAGCATCTTCGCCACATCGCCGACACGGTGAAGTCCTGCGCAGGTGATGATGACGGGTACTACGAGCTCACCTGGCCTGATGAGGACGAAGTCGAGCGAACCACGTTGTCGAGGGAAATCACCCGGATGTACGCCGACCTCATGAAGGGCGCACGTGAGTGGGATGCGGGAAGGCTCGATGATGCCGCGTTCACGTGGATACACGGCTTCGAAGAGGGGGACTGGGGCGAGGCGTGCCTATCCGCACTAAGGTGGCTGCACTTCTGTACAGCGGATAGGGTAGGGCTTGTCCTGCTGCCCGGAGCTGGTACGCGGGATGCCGAGACCACTCAGGGTGCCGCGCCCTCCGTCGAGATCGACTTGGGCATGACTACCGGTGGGGCACCATCGGTAGACTGATCTTGCTGGCGCGATCATGTGACGGCCGCGTTACTGACCACAGCCAACCCGTTGATGTGCAGGAGGGACAGTTGATGTTCGCGGGGGAGTCTCGTGGGGGAATCTGCGAATCGCGCGTGACCCTGCCCAAGTGGCTCCGGGCCGACCTTCGAGATGACTCACTGGTGCTCTGCAGGGGCCTCGGCGGCTGCCTCCTTCTCTTCTCTGCGCAGGGGTACGCTTCCTATTTGGCGCAGCTTCTGGACATGGGGCCCGAGAAGGACACTCGCAACCTCCGTCGCTTCCTCGAGGCGGCAGCTGTACAGGTCGAGCCTGATGCGCGGCAGCGTGTGTACATCCCACGCGTGCTGCTGGAGTACGCGGGGCTGCACTCCGAAGTGCTATGGCTCGGTGCTTCTGACCACGTAGAGATGTGGAGTCCGGATCGGGCTTTGAGCATGTCGCCTGAGCGCACCGGCGCCGTCAGGCCGCGGCGGTGAGGAATCCTGCCGTCGCACGACCCGCCGGGCTCGTGTCGCAGCGCCCGAAGTTGTTGCCCGATTTGTTGCCCAAATACATGGTGACTGTTGGTACTCGTTGGTACCTATTGGGACTCGCCGCAGCTCTTGAGTACCAACGAGTCCCAAGTAGTCCCAACTAACACAAGCACAATCAGGATTCGAATTCCCTTGGGGGCACCAAAACCGCAGGTCAAAGGCCTGAAATTCCCTGTTGTGTGCTTGGAATCGGGCACCAAATCATGCCCGTCTGAGAGGCACGCAGAGGGCAAAACCGCAGCTCAGAGGCCATTGCGCTTCATTTCGCTCCATTTTGGTGCCCAAAAATCCCTGTTGTTGCGAGTCGGCCCTCGACGCCGCTTGTCGTCCGATTTGGTGCCCGATTTGGTGCCCGATTTCACGGGCAGCCCGTCTATTGTGAAATAGGCGGGCTGACCTGCGTAAAGAGGCCGTGACATGCTGCTTGGCGAGGATGGGGCGAGCCCGAATGCTCGCCATTCACTCGCCTATTGGCGGCGGAACGGCTCTTCCGAACGCCTCGGGGATGGCAGGTGCGCGCCCAGGCAACTGCGCAGACTGCGCGAAGATGACCCCGCGTGGCCTCAGCGTCTTGGATCGAACTGCGCGGCGGATGGTAGCACAGGGGGTCGGTGGTCCCGGGCTTTGCGGTTGACTGGGGTGAGCACCATGGTCGAGCGGTCCGACCGCAGTACAGCGACGTCCATGCGGCATCAGTGTGACGTCTGTCGAGTTGACGCTGCCTGCAATGGACTTGGGGTGGGAGACCGTGCGCGGCCTTTCGAATATGCTCCAAGGCATACCGCAGAATCGTTGTTCGAACCAACACCCCGGTGCGCGACGCTGCACGATGTCGGTGCCGCAGCGTAGAATGAATGCACAAGGTAGTCCATGCGAGTGAGGTGTCACGATGACCATCGAGGAACTCAAGGCTGAACTGTCCCGCTTGAATCCTGAGCAGCGTGCGGAAATCGCATCCGAACTCATCGTGAGCCTGGACGATCTCAGTGAGTCTGAGGTCGAGCGCCTCTGGGTTGAAGAAGCCGTCCGCCGCGACACTGCACTCGACAACGGTACCGCACGCTCCATTCCCGCGGACGAGGTCTTCTCTGCGGCGAGGGCTCGTCTGCAGTGATGCTCGACTCCAGCTTCCACGAGGACGCGCGCACCGAGTTCGACGAAGCAGCCGACTTCTACGGTATGGAGCGGGCATCCCTCGGCCTCGCCTTCGTGGGTGCTGTCGAGGGGGCTGTCGATCATGTGCGCGAGTATCCCGACTCCTGTCCGATCATTCGCAGTCGCGTGCGAAAGGCGCGAGTGCGTCGCTTTCCGTACTCGATCATGTACTCAGTAGTGGGCGAGCGGATCAGGGTACTCGCCGTGGCGCACGACCGCAGGAGGCCCTACTACTGGAGCGGCCGGCGGTGATGTGTGATTCGAACGATGAGATCGAGCCGACTCACTACGTTCGCGGCTCATCTCACAGACGTTAGCACCGTTGCTCATCACGAATGGCTCGACTTGGCCGCGTTGTAGGGTTCTGCGGCAGCCACTGTCTTGTCTTGAATCACGTCCAGGTCGAGCTGAACTCCCAACTCTGCCGCCACGGAACAAAGGCGCGCTGCACCCACCGTCCCCAGTGCAGACATCTCAGAAACACGATGACTTGATGGCCCAGCCAGAAGCGGCGGGATCGTACTGTCGTCTTGTGGTGGAAGAACGTAGTGACTGGTGCTCAGAGGATTGCCGTGTGTGTCGTCACACAACAACCAGTACATCGCCAGGAACTCGGAACCGATCTGTGCGTGCTTTCCCCGGAGTTGTCTCGCCATAGCGCTGGGGCCCATGCCAGACCACCACGCTGTCCCCTCTGGGGCGGCGCCAGTCTCTGCGATGCCGGCAGCCCGCTTTTCGGCGAAGCTAACCCAGGCTTCGGCTCGTTCCTCGGGGACATCCGCCAAGTAAGCCAATGACACTGCATCCTCGGCAATCGCACGCACTATGCCCACGGCTTCCGGCGCGAAGCCTCCGCGACACAAGTGAGCCAACGCGTCGAGGTTGCGTGACGTTCGAAGGGTGTAAAGGAGAGCTATGGTTCCGGGCATGCTGCGCTGCGTTCTCATTCGACTGCCGTCACCACGGATGGCGGCAGCCACAGCCTCAACTCTATCTGGGAGATCCGCTTCTACGCCCTGCAACGGCCACATCGGAATGATACGCATCTCGTCCCCCTGCTCGTTTAGCCTGTCCCCGGTGACCATCGTACAGCGAGACGGTGGGCACACCTCTAGGGAGCAAGGTGCCACCAAGTGCTTCCAGCTGACGCGCCAGAGTCGTAGGCTGAACTGCAAAGCTTCGGCGCGCAGCTGAAGCACCAGACGTTAGATGTAGCGGAGGAGAAACATGGCAGCATTCGTGCGGATTCCGCTCACCTTGGACACCGATTCCGCCGCAAGCCGATCACTGATTCCGGTGAAGGCGATCACTCTCGGAGCGAAGCGACGCATGTCTTGGTCAGCAGTACCAGAGTGATCGGCTTCAG
>JBASOJ010000095.1:0-75641 GCA_049658145.1 Coriobacteriia bacterium | reverse complement strand
CCCACGCGGGCCGAGCGAGGAGAGCGTGGCTACCAGCTCAAGAAGACCAGCATGAGCTTCCTCACAGCGCTCAAGCTCTCCGGGCGGAACATCGCCACCAAGAAGTGGCGCACCACCCTCACCGCTTTGGCCTCCAGCATCGGCATCATCGGTATCGCCCTTATTCTCAGCCTCTCGAACGGCTTCGGGGTGCAGGTCGATCAGTTCCAGAACGACGCGCTCTCGCAGTTCCCGGTGATCATCGCGCCGACCTCGATCGAGATGGACGCGGAGACCATGGATGAGATGCGCGGCGAGCTGCCGACATCCCGGCTGACGGGTGAGACCGAATATGCCGATACCCAGGAGGTCGCCCTCTACGATCCTGCTGACGAGACGATCGCGCACGTCAACGTCATCACCGACGAGTACGTCGAGTACGTGCAGGCGATCGATCCGGAGATCTGCAGCGGCGTCGGCTACCTTCGTATGGTGGGGATGAACCTGTTGCGCGAGACCGATGGCGAGATCGTGCCCGCATCGATCTCGATCGGCACCACGAGCGCAGACAACATGCAGTCCATGCTATCCGGCGGGGGAGGTCTGTCCAGCATGAGCGGTGTCGGACTCAGCTCCTACCCCGAGCCCCTGGACAGCGCCTCCACCCCGTATCTCGAGGACAACTACGACCTGCTCGCCGGAGAGTACCCCACCGAGATGACCGATCTGGTGGTGGTTGTCGACAACATGAACCGCCTCGACCGTGCGGTGCTCCAGAAGCTGGGATTCGACGTCGATGCTGCAGACGAGATCCCCTTCAAGGAGATCGTCGGTGTGGAGCTGAAACTCATCGACAACGACGACTACTACGAGAAGACCCCGATGGGGAACTTCGTGCCTGGCGCCGACTACGCTGCAATGTATGACTCGGGGAACAGCACCACGCTGCGCATCTCCGGTGTCGTGCGCCTCAAGCCTGACGTCGCCATCGGCCTGGTGGGTAACGGTATCGCGTACAGCGATAGGCTCGTGGAGCTCGTCACCGACAACGCCGCCGACTCGGCCATCGTGAAGGCCCAGCAGGACGCCGCATACAACGTGATCACGCTCGAGGCGATCGACGAGGCTGAGAAGGACATGAACCTCGCGTACCTCGGCGGCGAGAGCGTGCCGCTGATGATGTTCCTCTACCCCAAGGACTTCGAATCCAAAGACGCCGTCCTGGCGTATCTGGACGACTACAACGTGGGGCTCGACGAGGCGGATGCCGTGATCTACACCGACCTTGCCAGCTCCGTGACCGAGATGACCGGCGGCATCATGGACGGCATCACCATCGTTCTCGTCGCCTTCGCGGCGATCTCACTCGTGGTGTCGCTGATCATGATCAGCATCATCACGTACATCTCGGTCCTGGAGCGCACCAAGGAGATCGGTGTCCTGCGGGCGCTCGGGGCGCGGAAGAAGGACATCACCCGCGTCTTCACCGCTGAGACCTTCATCATCGGCGTGGTCTCCGGACTGCTCGGCATAGGCATCGCCTACATCCTCACGATCCCCGCCAACATCATCATCGAGAACATGACCGGGCTTGTGGAGGTGTCGCAACTGCCCGTCCTGTATGCCTTCGCCCTGGTCGTGATCAGCGTCGCCCTCACGCTCGTCGGCGGGGCGATCCCCGCGCGGATGGCGGCCGACAAGGACCCGGTGGAGGCGCTCAGGAGTGAGTAGGGGAGAGGTTGGGACAAGACCAGTCGATGCACAACGCCGCCGCATCAGGTCGTTGATGGATTCGGTCCGCAGGGGAGCCCGTTGACGGGTAGCCGCTACGCGCGGAAGGTGGTTGAACGGCTATAGAGCGAATGAGGGGCCTCCTCTCCATACTCGCGGTCTTGGTCATCACCCTGGTGCTGTGGATGGGTGCGACACCGCGCGTGACGATCACGACTCTGGAGCACACGAGACAGATCCTCGGGGCGATCGGCCTGACAGGACTCGCTTCGTGCTTTGTCATCGCGACGAAGCATCCTGTGATCGAGGAATGGTTCGATGGCCTCGGCCGTGCGTTCGTGATCCACAAATGGCTGGCGATCGGCTCTGTCGCCCTGCTGCTTGTGCACGCCCTGTTGAACCAGATCATCAAGTCGCCCGAAACGGTGGCGGGGGGCTTCGGCGGCTTCGCGATATCCGTGGTCGTCGTGGTCGCGCTTGTCACGTCTATAGCAAGAAGCTGCCGTATGAGAGGTGGCGCCTGGTACACCGGCTGATGCTCGCTGCATTTGCGGCGGGCCTGTATCATGCCTACGCGTTGTCACTAGCGCTTAAGGTGCCGACGCAGTGAGCACGTATGACTTGATCGCCTCCAGAACGGGGCGCATCCTGTCCTCTGACAGCCGGTAGTAGACCAGCCTGCCGTCGCGGCGGTATCCAACAAGCCCGGTGCGGTACAGCAGGCGCAGGTGGTATGAGGCGGCTGCCGTCGTAGCGCCCACGACAGCGGCGACGTCGCAGACGCAGAGCTCTGACTGACTCAGGGCGTACAGCACTTTGAAGCGGGTATCGTCAGCGAGGCTGGCAACGGCCTCGCCGACACCATTGAGCCCACCGACCACCGGGCGCAACGCATCCACCTTGTCCGCATGCACGCACTCGACTTCGCATACGGGCGGGTCGGTCTGTTTGCGCATCGGACCTCCAAAATCCTCAAGTGACCACTTGACCATCGACTGCACGGCGTCTACAGTCAAGCATGCGCTTGACTGTTTGAGTGTATCCCGCCTGCGCCTAGGAGGCAAGCAGTGCCATCGCCCGTCGACACACAAAAGCACACCCTGTCCGTGGAAGGGATCACTTGACTCGACTGTGCGGCCAAGTTCGAGAAGAACGTGGCCAGACTCCCCGGCGTGACCGGGGCACAGCTCAATCCGACGGCGGGCAAACTCGTGATCGACGGCGCGATGGATCTCGACGCCATCAGAGCCGAAGGTCGTAAGGAGAACTACCGGATCCAGACCGCCGAAGAGCGCCGCGCAGCCCCGCAGACCGACGAGGGTATCGATTGGGAGCTGGTTCGAACGATTTCGTCCGGGGTCTTGCTCGCGGTCGGCGCGGCAGCCCAGGAATCGGGCGCGCCCAGCACTGTATTCATGACCTTGTACATAGCCGCGATCGCGCTCGGTGGTTGGAGCAATTTCCGCAAGGCGGCGTTCTCTCTTCCCAAGTTCGACTTCAACATGAGCGTGCTGATGTCAGTGGCCATCCTCGGTGCTGGTGCTATCGGAGCCTGGGAGGAGGCGGCGGTCGTAGCCTTCCTGTTCTCCGCATCCGAGATGCTCGAGTCCTGGACTATGGAGCGTGCACGGCGCTCCATAGGCGACCTGATGGGCGGGGTCCCCAAGACCGCTCGCATCCAGCTGCCCGATGGCGATATCACGGAGGTGCCTGTCGAAGGTATCGCTGTGGGGGACCTGATGGTGGTACGTCCTGGCGAGAAGCTCGCGCTTGACGGCCTCATAGAGGCGGGAGCCTCCAGCCTGGACGAGGCGACCATCACTGGCGAGTCTGTCCCCGCCGAGAAGACCGAAGGCGCGGAGGTGTTCGCCGGCACGCTCAACGGCGAGGGTCTGCTGAGGGTACGCGTGACGCGTCTGGTGCACGATACGACCGTCGCCCGCATCGTGCACATGGTCGAGGAGGCGCAGGCCAAACGGGCGCCGTCCCAGGCGTTCGTCGACAGGTTCGCTGCGGTCTACACGCCGGTAGTCCTGGCGCTTGCGGCCGGGGTCGTGCTTGTGCCCCCGCTGCTCTTCGCTCAGGCGTGGGAGCCGTGGATCTACCGTGGGCTCTCCTTGCTCATCGTCTCGTGCCCGTGTGCTCTCGTGGTCTCCACGCCGGTATCCATCGTCAGCGCCATCAGCAATGCTGCCAGGCGCGGCGTCCTTATCAAGGGCGGCATCCACCTGGAACAGATGGGTGCGATACGGGCCATCGCCTTCGACAAGACCGGCACGCTCACCGAGGGTCGGCCGTCGGTCACCGATGTGGTGCCTCTGAGCGGCGCCGATGAGACCAGGCTGCTGCAGCTGGCGGCGTCGCTGGAGTGCGGTTCGCAACATCCACTTGCGGCCGCGATCGTGCGCGAGGCCGAGGCGCGCTCCATCGCGCTGCTGCCGATCCATGAGATGCGATCCTTCTCGGGGCTCGGAGTGAAGGCGGCGGTCGACGGACATGAGATGGCGGTCGGCAGCCCCGGGATGCTTGCCGGCAACACGGACTTCGCTCAAGCGGAGTCTGCTCTCAATAGGCTGCATGGGGACGGCAAGACCGCCGTGCTCGTGGAGCGGGACGGTATTCTCATCGGGGTCATCGGCATCGCCGATGCGGTCCGCGATACGAGCCGGGATGCCATAGCGGCACTGAAGCAGATGGGCATCGAACACATGATCATGTTGACGGGTGACAACCCGGCAGCAGCGGCAGCTATCACATCCCGGGTTGGCGTGGATGAGTTCCGGGCCGAATTGCTGCCTGAAGCGAAGCTCGATGCCGTGACGAGTCTGATGGGCGAGTATGGTCAGGTCGCGATGGTCGGCGACGGCGTGAACGACGCTCCGGCGCTGGCGACCGCGACGGTCGGCATCGCCATGGGGGGAGCAGGAACCGATACCGCGCTTGAAACGGCCGATATCGCCCTCATGGCCGATGACCTGGTGCAGCTTCCCTTCGCCGTTGGGCTGAGTCGCGCGGCGCTGCGGACGATCAAGGTCAACATCGCGTTCGCGATCGGCATCAAAATGCTCGCGCTGCTGCTCATGTTCCCCGGATGGCTCACACTGTGGATGGCGATCATGGCCGACATGGGTGCATCGATCATAGTCACGGTAAACGGGATTCGGCTCCTGAAGTGGAGGCGATAGGCAGTATTCTGGCCGCAGCTGTGGCCGTCGCCGGAACGCAAGACGAGCCCCCAGGCCGTTCAGGTCAGGGGCTCGTCGATTCTCTCATGATCCGTTCGGGGCCCTCGTTGGTGGGAGAAGGCGGCCGTCTCGCATTCCGGCAGCTCAAGGTTTCCCGGGGTATGAACCCCGTATGACCGAACATGCCGAAATGACGCAGGATCACGCCTCCGGATCCGGACCGTCCGCACGGGGCCACCGTGGATGCCTCACGGTAGTGCTCGGTGTGCTCACTGTGCTCGTCGGCATCCCGATGCTCGTCTGCCCCGGTCCCGGCATGGCGGTGATCGGCGCCGGCATCGGCACGATCGCGGTCGGTCTCGGCATCCGGACGAAGGCGAAGCCGTAGTGCAGGCACGGGCGAGCGTGGTCATCAACTGCCCCGTCGAGATGGCGTTCACGTTCATCGCGGACACCGCCAACGACCGCGCGTGGCGGAGCCACCTCGGCTCCTCGCGTGGGCGCGCCACCGCGGTGGGCGACCGCATCACGCAAACGTACTCGTACCAGGGCACGAGCAAGTCCGTCGAACTCGAGGTGAGCGAGTTCGAGCCACCCGAACGGCTTGGGTACACCATCAGCAAGCCGGTCCGGGCGCGGATGTCCTTTCACTGCCGGCCGGACGGCGCCGGCACCCGTGTGAGCGTTGCGATCTCCGCGAGCCTGAGCGGGCCGGCGGCGCTCTTCGAGGGCCGGGTGCAGGCCGAGGCGGACAAGCTGCTGGCCGCCGACCTCGATCGGCTCAAGCGGGCGCTCGAACGGACATGAACGCGGCTCAGAAAGGTGGTTGAGCATCCGGGTCGTGCATGAGTCCGGCATAATCCACCCTTCATGACTTGCCGATTGATACGATGTACAGCATCGGACGGGCACGCCCGGCCTTCGTGCCCCGGGAAGGTCCGCCTGCATGCAGACGGACGATGGGAGGCATCGCGCGATGCGTCAGACCCGCACCACGCCCCCGCTTCGGGCCGTCACAGCACTCGTGTGCTGCACCTTGCTGGCCGGACTCGTCGCGTGTGACCGGGGCGTGACCGTGCCCGACGACACGCGCAGCATCACGCTCGGCGTGAGCGGAGAAGCGCTCGACTCCCTCGCATACATCGCCCGGGACGAGGGCCTATTCGAGCAGGAGGGGCTTGAGGTCGGGTTCGTGGAGTTCGACAGCACCCAGGCCGCCCTTGAGGCGATGTTGGCAGGCGAAGTCGACGCTGCCCTGTGCGCGGACACGCCGATCGTGACTGCGGCCATCGAGGGCAAACCGTTCCGGGTCATCACGACCATCGGTACGCACGCGAATGACATCAAGATCGTCGCACGCGCGAGTGAGGGCATCACCGAACCGTCAGACCTCCGTGGCAAGCGGGTCGGCACCCGGCGGGGGACCGCCGCACACTTCTTCCTGCACGTCTTCCTGGTGAAGTACGCACTCGCGGACACCGATGTCCAGCTGTCGTACGACACGTTCGAGAACGTGACCGCCGCACTCATATCGGGGCAGCTCGATGCGGTGGCCGTTCGGCAGCCGTTCGTCTCTCAGCTGAAGCAAGCGCTCGGCGACGATTTCGTGCTGTTCGAGGAGGAGGGGCTGTACGAGAAGACGATGAACCTGTGCGTCCCCGACGGGGAGGGCGAGCCGGATACCGAGACCAAGGAGCGGCTCGTTCGGGCGTTCATAGCCGCCGAGGAGGTGGGCCTGGACGATAGCACCGGCCAAATCCACTCAGACGTCGCCGAGGCGATGGGCGTGCCCGAGGAGGACCTCTGCGACTGCATCATCGTCCCCGGAAGCGTCGGACTCCGGCAGTCGCTGGTGCTCGGTTTCGAAGACCAGGCCCGGTGGGCGATCGGTTCGGGCTTCGTGAGCGCGCCTGAGGTGCTGGATATGCTGTCGGTCATCGACACCACCGTGCTAGATACTCTCGCGCCCGAGCGTGTGACGGTCATCCGGTGAGGATAGCCACCCGCATCAGGTTGGGCGCGGTCTTTGCGGTCATCATCGCGGCGGTGGCCGGCGTCGTGTTACTGGCGGGCCTGCAGTCGGTCGACTCGGCGCTGAGTCGCGGTGCACAGGCGACCGAGGCGCTTACGAGCGTCTTCGAACTCTCCATGCTCACGACAGACTACCTCGCCAATCACGAGCCGCGTGCACAGGCGCAGTGGCACGACGAGTACATCTCGCTCACAGCGCTCCTCGCCGAGATCGAGGTGAGGGAAGACGATGAGGCTGTGATCGCTCGCTTCGAGGAGAACCTCGTGGTCGCGCACGAGGCCTTCGAGGAGATACACACCACCCATGAGCGATCCCACGCCACCGATCAGGCGGTGGCGCGCGAGTATGAGCTTCGGCTGACATCCCGCCTGCTCGTGCTCATGCAATCGATGGTCACGGACGCGGTGCTCCTCGAGCGGCATGCGGCCGATGACGCCCGCTCTGCACAGCAGCTGACGATCATCGTGGTCATGCTGGTCTCAGCGGTTGGCGTTCTGACGATGACGCTCATCGGCCTATCGACCAACCGCACGATCATCGTCCCGCTTGAGGCACTCCGACAGAGCGCCGCGCGTGTCGGCCGCGGGGATCTCGACGTCCGCAGCGGGATCGAATCTCCCGACGAGGTGGGCGAGTTCGCCATGGCGTTCGACAATATGGTGCACGGCCTGCAGCAGTCGTACGTGATGCTCGAGAACGAGAACACCGAGCGCCGTCGTGCCGAGCGCGAGCTGAGCGAGTACCGGGACCATCTCGAGCAGACGGTGCAGGACCGCACCGCCGAGCTCATGGTCGTAAACGAGGACCTCCAGCGCGCGACGCGTGCCAAGGACGACTTCCTGGCTTCGATGAGCCACGAGCTGCGCACGCCGCTCAACTCGGTCATCGGCTTCACCGACCTGATGCTGAAGGGACGCACGGGTGAGCTCAACGACGAGCAGCGGCGGCAGATCAGGATGGTGAACGATGCCGGTCAGCAGCTGCTCTCCCTGGTGAACGAGGTGCTGGAGCTCAGCCGGATCGACGCCGGCGTGCTCTCGATCCTCGATGCGCCGTTCGATCCCACCGAGGCGGTGGGCCGCCTGGTGGAGATGATGGCTCCGGTCGCTGCGGGCAAGGGCCTGGACCTGAATTGGAGCGCTGCGGAGACCGTGCCACACCGGATCGTGACGGACCGGGGCCGTCTCGACCAGATCCTGCTGAACCTCATCGGGAACGCGATCAAGTTCACGGCGCACGGCGGCGTGGATGTCGTGGTTCGCGCCGAGGGGCCGGACGCGATCGCCTTCTCGGTCGAAGACAGCGGAATCGGCATCGCGCCGGCGGACTTCGAAGCGGTCTTCGAGCACTTCCGCCAGGTGCAGACGGGTCCGGCAGGCGAGGCCGGCGCAGGGCTCGGCCTCTCGATCTCGCGGCGGCTCGCTGAGGCCCTCGGCGGGACGCTCACCGTTGCGAGCGAGGTGGGCGAGGGCTCGATCTTCACGCTCACGCTGCCTGTGGAGCGAGCCGCCCGGGAGCCCGACGTGACGGACGCCGAAGGATAAGGCGCGCGGCTTGCTAGAATAGGCGAGTCACGGCCATCCGGGCGACTCTGATCCGGTGCATCGCATTCGTTCGGAGCGTGCATGCGACGACTGCATCATCTCCTCCTCGTACTCATCGTGGCCTCGGCGGTCGTGCCCGTGGCGTCTGCGGGCGCGGCTTCTCCCCTGGGGCCCCCGGCGGGCCGACCAGCGGTCTCAGCCACCGAGATCATCCTGAAGCCGGCATCGGCAGGCGCGTCCTTCGCGCTTCAGACGAGGCTCAGGCGTGATGGGGCGCGGGTCATCGAGCGCTCGTACGATGGTGAGGCCCTGCTCGTGGAGGTGCCTTCGGGACGCGGCTCGCGGGAGTACGCGAGGGCCGTCGCTGATGCGGTCGACCTCGAGGTTGCCGAGCCGCTCGGGTACGTCACCGCTTCCGAGGTGCCCACCGACCCCTCGTATCACTCTCAGTGGGGACTTGCGGCCATCGGGGCGCCTGCAGCGTGGGACCGCGGCTGGGGATCCTCTGCGGTGGTGATCGCCGTGGTGGACAGCGGCGTCGATCTCAACCATCCCGACCTGGTCGACCAGATCGCATCCGGCGGCTGGGACTTCGTGGACGGTGATACCGTGCCCGACGACCTGTACGGGCATGGCACGCACGTGGCCGGCATCGCCGCGGCCGAGGCGAACAACGGACTGTTCGGCAGTGGCACTGCGCCGGGGTGTCGCATCCTGCCGGTGCGTGTCCTGGGTGCCGATGGCGTCGGCAACACCTGGGGGACCGCCCAGGGCATCGAGTGGGCAGTCAATAACGGGGCGGACGTGGTTAACCTCAGCCTCGGCACCCCGGAGCAGAACGACTACCTGAGCGATGCGGTGGCCTACGCGATCGCAAACGGGGTGGTCGTGGTAGCGGCGTCGGGCAACGTCGATGCATCGCACCCGCGGCTCACCGACGTGCAGTATCCCGCGCGCGAGCCGGGCGTCATCGCGGTGGGAGCCATACAGAACACCACACCCTACTCGATTGCCGCCTTCTCGCAGGACGGCGCCAGTCTCGACCTGATGGGACCGGGCGTGAACATCTACTCCACCTTGATCGACAGGGCCGACTACATGTCGGGCACGTCGATGGCGACGCCCTTCGTGGCCGGCACGGTGGCGCTCATGAAGTCGCTCGACCCGAGACTCACGCCTGCCGAGATCGCGTCCACGCTCGCGGCGACTGCAGCCGACCTCGGCGCCCCCGGCCGCGACGACACCTACGGGTACGGCCTGGCCCGGGCGGACGCTGCTGCGGAGGCTGCGTACGCTGCGAGCCTCGTTCCGCGCACCGTCCTCGACGTGGACCAGGTTGCCAGCCCAACCGGCTGGTACCGGGTCGCACCGCAGATCACTCTCACCCCGGATATGCCGTCGGTCACCTACTACCGCTGGGACGACGGCGCTGTCCAGGTGTACGCGGGTCCGTTCCACGCCACTGAGGAGGGCATCCGCACACTCACATACTGGTCCGACGCAGGCACTTTCGCCGAGTCGCCGAGAACCATGGACTTCAGGGTGGACACGCAGGCGCCCACCGGCGCCGTGGTCACCTTCGCGGTCGCTCGCGGGACTGTCTCGGCGGACATCGCGTGGACCGCCGGAACCGACACCGGCAGCGGCGTCGCCGGGTATGTCGTGCGCACCGTCCCGAATGCCTCCGTGCTCGCGGCAACAACGTCCACCTCGGCGGTGGTCGCGGGACTGAGTCCCGGCAGCTCGTACGCGCTCGAGGTCGTCACCAGCGACGTCGCGGGAAACATCGCGGTCTCCGCGCCCGTTGTTGTGTCAACCGTGTCGGCGTCGGCGCTGCAGCCCGTCTACCGCTTCTACAACCCGGGCTCGGGGACGCACTTCTTCACGCCATCGGCCGAAGAGCGCGACATGGTGATGGCGACCTGGTCGCAGCTCTATACGTACGAGGGGATCGCGTACTCCACCTATCCGGCCAACAACACCCAGCCGCTCTACCGCTTCTACAATCACACGAGCGGGAGTCACTTCTACACCGCATCGCCGAGTGAGGCGGAGGTTGTTACGGCGTCGCTGGCGGACATCTTCTCGTACGATGGGGAGACGTATCGCGTGTCGCCCGTGTCCGCCGCTGACAAGGTGGCGGTCTACCGCTTCTACAACATCCGCAACGGGAGTCACTTCTACACGGCCTCGGCAACGGAGCGCGACAACGTCCTTGCGAATCTCGCAGGCATCTACACCTACGAAGGCGTCGGATTCTGGTTCGGCCAGTAGGCCGGGAAGAGAGCGGGCCCGCGTGCTGCTACAATGACCCTCGCACCACACCCGGGCGATTAACTCAGCGGGAGAGTGCCTCCCTTACAAGGAGGAAGTCGGGGGTTCAAATCCCTCATCGCCCACCAGCGGAAACGAAGGCCCCGCCATCCGAGCTTCGGAGGGCGGGGCCTCTATCGTCGGTGAGCCGTGTCGCTACTGTCCTGCTTCCTGCTGGAGGTAGCGCGCCGCGGCTTCCGCTCCGCCCACGTGGCACGCCGAGCAGTAGCGCGGGTTGTGGCACTCGAAGCAGCCGTTGGCGCCGTCGGTCTTCACCGCGTTGAAGTGCTGCTCGATCCAGGGCAGCTCAGGCGTGCCCTGCGGGTGGTGGCATGCGTTGCAGAAGTTGGTGCCTTCGGCCTCGGCCTCGCTGCGGGCGTGGCACGTCGCGCATGACGCCGGGTCGGCGCGTCCGGCATCGCCGTGGTCGGTCGCGAACGCTGCGGGATGCGGCATCTCCACGCCGTGACAGTCGGTGCAGAACTGCCTGGCATGGCAGGTGTAGCAGGTATTCACGGTCTGCTCGTAGCCCATGTCGAGCGTCTCGTTCTCCTCGATCTCGTGCAGGCCTTCGACCCATGTCTCCGCACTCGTCACGCGCGCGGCCTCATCGGTGTATGCCGCAGCATGTCCGCCGCTCTCGCCGAACTCGGCGTACCAGCCGGCCGCGTCGTGACTCGGCGGGATCAGGTCGAAGTCCGCGGGATGGCAGGCGGCGCAGGAGCCCGGCGCGAGCGCGCCGGCCTCGAGGCTGTGGCAGCGGAAGCACGCGTCCATGCCCATCCAGTCCTCATGCTTCTTGTCGCCCTCGAGCACGTAGGTGACGTCTTCCTCGGGATGCGCCACGCGGTTGTGGCACGACACGCACGTAACGCCTTCGGCGGCATGCGCATCGTGGTCCATGATGATCCCCGCCGAAGGACTGAGCGTGCGGTTCTCCATCGTGTGGCACTGCGTGCACTGCTCCTCGGGCATGGCGAAGGCCACCGAGTGGTTCTCGTTCATCGGCAGGTGGAAGGTGCCGAGCACGGTGGGGATGAGGTCGGGGGCAACCTCCATCTTCATGAGCACGAAGGTGAGAGGGCTGCCGTTCACCGGCTCGTGGCAGGCGATGCACGACTGCATCACGTGCGAGCCGTCGTTGAACGTGAGCGTGTTGTCGTAGTGCACCCCGTGGCACGGCTCCGTGCAGAACCAGTTGGTGGAGGTTCCGAGCACGCTGCCGGTCGCCAGGATAGCCAGTACGATCGCGGCCGTTCCCAGCCACATCACGAGCTGCGGCCGTTTCGCCGGGTTCCTGAACAGGTCCTTCAGACGGGACATCTTACATCGCCACCTTGCCGCTCGAGTGTATCCCCTGGGTTCAGTGTAGCCGAACGGTATCGTGTCCCATGCAGGTGTGGCGCGAAGGGGGTCGTATTCCCCCCGTAGGCTCACTCACGACAAGGACCCTCGGATGCTTCCTTTCGCACTCGGATTCGCCGCCTTCACGCTGCTGACGCTCGCCGCCGGCCTGCGCGACCCGATCGGCCTGGGCTTCCTGTTCTCATCGCGAGTGGACGTTGTCGCCGATGCGCGCCTCGATGAGCCGGTGCTGGGCATCCCGGCGCTTTACGTGCTGGCGTCGGGCACCGCCGGCGCGGCCACCGTGGCCGGCCTCTCCGAAGCAAGCACCGTGGCACGCTGGGGAGCCGGCGTGCTCGTCGCATCCTTCTTGCTGCTGACACTCTGGGATATGCGCCGCCGCAGGGGCACCCTCGCGGTCTACATCCGGCTGCGCCGGGTGGAGATCGGCTTCGAGCCGCACGGAGAGGTGATCGAACTCCCGAAGCTCATCTTCCTTGTAATGAACCAGCCCTCGCCGCTGGTTTGGCTGGCAACCGCCGCGGCGCTCTGCGTGACGGGTATCGTGCTGTACCCCGTTGAGTCCTGGCTCGGGATGATCCCGTTCGCGCTGCTCTCTGCAAGCCTCGTCTGGTTGTGGTTCCGCAACCGCACGAGCCCGTGGGAACCGCTCGCGCGTCGTCTGAGGTGGCTCAGCCTTCGCAGCGGTGGCCGGCTCATCGAGCCGCTTGAGCATGCGCTTGAGATCGACCCCGAGGTGATCCTCGTGCGTGCGGCCGCCGATGCCGTGGTGGCGCGATTCATGGGGCAGACTCGCTAGGACCGGCTCCGCGGCCACCCGTGATGCATGCGAGAGTAACATTCCTTCATGCTTACTCGGGTTTCCTTATTCGTGCAGGGACAATGCTTGCTGTGAAGAATGTCACAAGCAGACCCGATAGTTATTCACGAATGGAGTGTCCCGTGCTTCGACACACCGTGAACGACGAGAGCCTCGGTATTCGCGTCCATGAAGTGAACCGCCAGCGCGCGGTCGACCGCGCGGTGGAGCGGGCCCGGAGCGGACTCAAGGCCGACTGGCTGTACCTGACCTCCGACGACATCGCCAACCTACGGTGGCTGCTCGGCGAACTCTGGGCCACCAAGAACCGTGACGAGTGGGAGCAGCTCCACTTCAGCAAACTCGGGTTCGAGCAGGTGCAGCGGCTCGCCGGCGTCGGCGACCGCCTCCGGCGCCATCGCACCAACAAGATGGTCGGCCTCGAGGATGCCCTCGCGCTCATCAATGATGGTGCCGCCTCGGTCGATATGACCTGCACCGCCAACTGAGCGGCGTGCCCCAGTCAGGTCGCGAGGTTCTTCGCGGCCTGCATTCTAGGCAGCGACTCCGCCTCGATATAGACTCGCGTGCACTCGGGGTACGCTTCCTGCAGGTTGCGCTCCACCCGACGGATCGAGTCGTGCATCTCCTCGGCGGTGGTCCCGGGCTTGAACGCAACTCCCAGGTTCACGAGCAGGTTGTGCGGTCCCATGTACATCGTCAGGATGTCCCCCGCGCGGTCGATAGCGGGGTCGGACTCCACACGCCTCTTAAGGTCCGCCAGCGTCTCCGCGTCGACGCCCTCACCCAGCAGCAGGCCCTTGGTCTCGAACGCAAGGACGAAGGCCACCGCCATGAGCAGCAATCCGATGACGATCGATGCGACGCCGTCCAGATACGGGTTCTGCAGCAGGTGCCCGAAGAAGACGCCGAGGAAGGCGAAGACCAGGCCGAGCATCGCCGCGCTGTCCTCGAGGACGATGGTGTATGTGCTCGGATCCTTGGTGTTGCGGATGTACTCCCAGGCGCCCTGCGCGCCCTTCGCCCTGATGAACTCGCGCATCGCCACACTGAACGACCAGCCTTCGACCAGAAGCGCGATCGCGAGCACGATGTAGTTCGCGGTCGGATCGCTGTGGATGGCCTCCGGCGCGACGTGCCGGATGTGCGAGATGCCCTCGTACAGCGACATGCCGCCGCCTATGCCGAAGATCGAGACCGACACCACGAGCGTCCAGAAGTACAGCGCCTTGCCGTGGCCGAACGGGTGCCCTTCATCGGCCGGCCGCTTGGCGCGGGACATCCCGTGGAGCAGAAGGCCGCCGTTACCGGTGTCGACGAGCGAGTGGATCCCCTCGGAGATCATGGCCGACGAGCCCGTGATGGCCGCGGCGATGAACTTGATGATCGCGATGATGAGGTTGCCGATCACTGCGGCGATGACCGCCGCCTTCGACCCTCCGTGCCCTGCCATGTGTGTCCTCCCGCTCGTGCTGCCGTTCGAACATGATACCGCTGCGCGGTGCGCCGGACACGGCCCGGTGACGTAGGATGGGGACGGATGGTAGCGGGCAACGGAAAGGTCGGGTTCAGGATGGCGCGGCTCCGGAGCATCGTTTCGTTCGCGTTGGCGGCAGCGCTCGTCGCCGGCTGCGCGGCGAATGCCGGGCCGACTGTCACGCTCGGGGACATCGAGGTGCGGGTGTTCCTCGCCGACGACGATGACGAGCGCTCGCGTGGGCTCCAGGGGTACGACTCCCTGCCGGACGGCGCGGGCATGCTCTTCGTCTACGACGATGCGATCGTTCGAACGTTCGCCATGAAGCGGGTCGCCTTTCCGATCGACGTGTTGTTCGTGGGGGAGAACCTCACGATCACCGCGATCGAGCCGCTCGATCCGGGCGACACGCGTCTCGTCTCAAGCCCCGGGCCGTGCCCCTACGTGGTCGAACTCCCGCAGGGGTGGGCCGGGGAGCAGGGAATCGCGGTGGGGGACGTCCTCGGGTACGCCGAAGAGCGCTAGAGCTCGAGGTACTGATGGGTGGTGAAGATCCGCTTCACCGGGCGCAGCCGCACCGTCGAGGCGTAAGACACGGTGGGTCGCTTGAACCAGACGATACCGTGACGGCGCACGCGTGGAACAAGACGGCTCGGTTGAGAAAGGGGAGAGAAGGGCACCTGGCCGGTGGCGGTTCCGTCGAGCCGGCGGGCCGGGCGGGGATATCGCAACATGGAGTGCCCCATCGGGGCACAGTATACCGCATCAGGTGGTTATCGTCATCCTGTGATGTCCGGTACGGTTCCGGGCGGCATGCCGCACGCCTCGTAGATGCGGCGCTCGGCCTCCTCGATCGGCTCCAGCTCGATCTCCACACCGAGCGCTTTGGCCCGGTCGGCGGTCGTCAGCGCAGCCGTGACCGCGTTGCACACCGTGATCGCTACCTGGTTCGTCGAGGGGTGGAACAGGGGCTCGACGGTGCCGTCCGGACGAACATGCACGTACAGGCCGCTCGCCGAGGTGTTGCCGTGCGCGCGGTCCGACAGGATCGGGTACACATAGCCGAGGTACTCGGTCAGGCCCGGCACGACCGTGTCGGCTCGTTCGGCCATGGCGTTGAAACTCAGGCGCGTCCAGCGCTCGTACTTCGGCCGATCCTCGCGCTCGGGTGCCTCCGCCCCCGTGAAGGCTGCGATGAGCTCTTCCGGTCCGGGCAGCCGCCGGTTCTCGAAGCCGAGCCACTTCGCGGCGAGCGCCACGGGGTCCGTGGAGATGTAGCTCACGGTGACCATGTCTTCGACCATGGCACGCAGGAGCGTCTGCGCCTCGGGTGCCCATCCCGCCTCGCACAGTGTGAGGACGGCGGCCAGGTTGCGGGCACACCTGATGAGGAAGAGCGAGCCGAGGAACGCATGCGCCGAGTCGTCGAGCACGAGTCCGGCCTGCAGCGGCGCCTGCAGGGTGCGCAGCCCCGTGCGCGCCTCGGCGATGACCGAGGGTACGGCTGAAGCGTCGTTCGGCGCGATGGCGGGCTCCTTGCTCGGCGGACCGGATGAGGCCATGATACCCTCATCTGCCGCACAGCCCACCCAGCCGAGGAGCGATGACGACCGTGTCCGTGCCCTGCCCCGTGACTGTGCACGATGCCGAACTGCCGGGAACTCGGTTGCGCTACGCCGAATGCGGCGATGGCCCGCCTATCATCATCGTGCCTGCCACGGTCTCGCTCATCGAGGACTGGACGCCGATGATCCAGTTCATAGGCCAGCGGTACCGAACCTACTTCTTCGAGATGCCGGGGCACGGTGGCAGCACGCCGCTTGCCGAAGGCTTCTCGAGCACGCGTCTCACTGCGGTGATCGGCGATCTCGCCGACCACGTGGGGGCGGACGAGTTCGCGCTGCTGGGCTTCTCGTTCGGCGGCATCCTCGCGCTTCGCGCACTCCAGGGGCTGGAGCCGCGTGTGACGAAGGTCGGCCTGCTCGCGCCGTGTGTGAGCAACCTGGCGCTGTCACGTCCGCCGATCGACCGCGCGCTCGTGACCGCGGTGGTGAGTGCGCTCGAGCATCGGCTCCCACGCAACGCGCTGGCATGGCTGCTCGGCAACGAGACGGCTGTCAAGCTGGTGATCTGGTTCATGTGCGACATCGGCGGGTTCGAGACGCCCACGGATCTGCGCGGGCGGCTCATGTCGTACTCGGCGTCCACATTGCAGGTACTCGTGGCGCAGGTGCGCGAGGTCCTCACCGTGACCGAGGAGGACCTCGCGGGCCCGTATCCGCAGCCCTGCTTCTTCGGTATGTCAGAGTTCGATCCGCTGCTGGAGTACCGCCGCACCGAGGCGTTCGTGCGGGAGAACTTCAGCGACCTGGTCGTCGAGACGTTCGACTGGCCGTATCATGCGCCGCCGGTGCCGCTCACCTACGATGACTACCTCCGTGACTACACGCCGCTTCTGGAGGCCGATGCCGCTCGCGTGTCGGGGGCGTCCGGCGCGGGTATCTAACGGTTGTCAGCCCACCGTGCGGGCTGCGCACGACGAAAGGATCGAACGATGATGAAGCGGGTTGCGCTGGTCGTGCTGATGCTCGCCGTTCTCGCCCTTGTAGCGGCGTGCGGCTCGGATGAACCAGCGGTGGAGGTCGAGCCCACGATCGGTGAGGCGACCGGACTGGACGGCGCCACGATCCTCGCCGAGAAGTGCGACGGCGTCTGCCATTCGCTCGATAAGGTCCGGGCCGCCGAGTACGACGCGGTCGGTTGGGCCGAGGTCATCACCCAGATGAACGAAAAGGGTGCTGACGTCAGCGACGACGAAGCCGCGGCGCTCGCCGAGTATCTGTCTCTGCAGTAGGCCGAAGGGCGGACAAGCGACATGGGACGGGTGCGGGTGGGCACCTGCTCGTGGGCCGATCGGACCATGATCGAAGCATGGTATCCGTCGAACATCAGCACGCCCGCGGCACGGCTGCGCTACTACGCCGAGCGTTTCGACACGGTCGAGGCCGACGCGCCGTTCTACGCGATCCCTGACCGGCGCGTGGTGGAGAACTGGGCGAAACGCACACCGCCGGGCTTCACGTTCCACGTGAAGGCCTTTGGCATGATGACCCAGCACGCCGTGGATGAGCGGGCGCTCCACCCCGAACTACGCGAGTACCCGCATGCGGTGGAGCGCGGGCGGGTGAAGCGTCCGTCGCAGGAGATGGTCGACGTCGCGTTCGACCTCTTCCTCGAGTCGATCGAGCCGCTCGAAGAGGCCGGCAAGCTCGGCGGCATCCTCATGCAGTTCCCGCCGTTCTTCACCGCGCTCGATGAGGCGCTCCACGAGGAGAATCTCGCGTACATCGACTACGCACGCACCAAGCTCGGCAAGCGGCGGATGCTCGTGGAGTTCCGCCATCCGTCGTGGGTCGAGGAGGGGAGAGTGCGCCAGACGCTCGGCTTCCTCGCCGACCGCGACATCAGTTACGTCGCCGTTGACGCGCCGCAGTTCCCCACGCGCACGACGATGCCGCCGCTCGTGGCGGCCACCAGCAAGATTGGGTACGTGCGGCTGCACGGTCGCAACCGCGAGACGTACTTCGCCCGGAACGTCTCGGCGGCCGACCGCTTCGACTATCTCTACACGCCCGCCGAGCTCGAGGAGTGGGCGCCGAAGGTGCGCGAACTGGCCGACGGCACGGATGTCACCTACGTGATGTTCAACAACTGCAAGTACGACTACGCCCCACGCAACGCGCGCGAACTGTCCGAGATCCTCGGCTCCGAACTCGTGTCGCCCTGGGAGGGTGCCACCGCGGGGCAGCTGGGTCTCGGACTCTAGGAGCGCGCCCTACTTCGCGTAGTCGTTCCGCACGTCCTGCACCAGCTCGCCGTCGGATACTTCCAGGATGCGGTCGGTCTGCTGCGCCACGGCACGGTCGTGCGTGACGATCAGGAACGACGTGCCGAGTTCGGCGTTGATCGTTCGGAAGAGCTCGTAGACGGTCGCGGTGTTCTTGGTGTCCAGGTTGCCCGTGGGCTCGTCGGCGAGGATCAGCTTGGGCTGGTTCATGAGCGCGCGCCCGATCGCCACGCGCTGCTTCTGCCCGCCGGAGAGCTGGTTGGCGTTCTTCTTCTCGAGGCCCTTGAGGCCGAGGAGCTCGAGCGTCTCCAGTGCACGCGTCCTCTCCTCGGCAGTGATGGAGCGACCCGCGATCTGCGCGGGCATGGTGAGGTTCTCCCACACGCTGAACTCGGGCAGCAGGTAGTGGAACTGGAAGACGAAACCGAGGCCGCTGTTGCGCACGCGGGCGCGGCCCTTACGGCCGAGCGAGGTGGTGTTCTCGCCGTCGAAGGCCACCTGGCCCGAGGTGGGCGTGTCCAGGAGGCCGATCATATTGAGCAGTGTCGACTTGCCCGAGCCCGACTGGCCGATGATGCTCGCGAACTCACCTTCGGCGAGCGTGAAGCTCACGCCCCTGAGCGCGTGCGTGGCGGTCTCGCCCTCGCCGTAGACCTTCTCCAGTGCCTCGGCGACCAGCAGATCAGCCATTCTGGATCACCTCGATCGGATCGAGGCGCGAGGTGGATCGTGCCGGGATGATCGAGGAGACCAGCGCCACGGTGATGCCGATGCCCGCCGAGATGGCGATGAACGTCGGCTCGGGGCGGACCGAGAACGGCACGGGCGCGAAGCTGAAACCCCAGATGAGCAGGTAGCCGAGCCCGATGCCACCGAGCGTGCCGCCCGCGCCGAGAAGCGCCGCCTGCCACAGGAAGATGCGGCCGGATGCCGCGTCACCCATGCCGATCGCTTTTAGGATGCCGATCTGCCGCGTCTTCTGCACGGCGCTGATGGCGAGCGTGGAGGCGATGCCGAGCGCCACAGCTACGAGCACGAAGACCTGGATCATCGCCGAGGAGCCCGACTGGGCCGCAAGACCCGACAGGAGCTCTTCATTCTCGGCCTGCCAGTCCACCGCCTCCACGCCGTACTCGTCCGCAAGGCGTGGCGCCACCTCGGAGGAGGCAAACACGTCGCTGAGCTGGATCTCGATCGCCGAGTACTCATCGTCGGCCAGGCCGAGCGCGCCGGCGGCCGACGCCTCGTCGATGAACGCGAAGCTGTTGTTCGCCGCCGACTGGCCGAGGTCGAAGACGCCGCTCACGGTGAGCGTGGCGGGCGCGCCGTCAGGCAGGAGGATGGTGATCTCATCGCCGGGCGAGACGCTGTACTCTCCGGCGAACCCCGTGCCGACGAGGATCTCGGCCTCGTCGAGGCTGTACGTGCCCTCGGTGAGCTTCTCGGACAGCTTGTAGATGGTGTCGAGTGAGGTGGCTTCGGCGCTCTTGACACGGAGCGGCACGCTGTCCTCGCCCTCGGCGTAGATGGCCGAGAGGGAACGGACGGCCACCGCTGTGGAGACGAGGGGTTCGGAATCGGCGGCGTCGCCGGCGAGGCGTTCGGGCACGGTGGTGTCGCCCTCCAGCGGGAGCAGCGTGACGTGCGCGCTCGAGCCCACGGTGCTGTCCACCAGGTCGGCCTGCAGGCTCGTGATGAGGGAACCGACGAAGATCTGCGTGGCGATGCCCACGGCGATGCCGGCGATGATGAGCGCCGACTGCCCCGGCGAGCTCTTGAGGAAGCGGGCGGCGATCCTGAAGCTCAGCATCTCAGCCCACCTGCTCTGCGAGCGAGGGGATGTCGGCCGGGTCGAGCAGCATGTCGCGCGCCCACCCCTCGGCTTCGATGGCGAACGCCGCGCCGCCCACCCAGATGCGTACATCGGGGAGCGCCGCCGCGATCTCATCGACGTAGGGCCGGAGTTCGAGGCGGTGGAAGTGCGTGGACGCCGAGAGCACGATGGCGTGTGCGGCAAGTTCACGTGCAGCTGTAATGAGCTCCCTGGCGGGTACGTTCGCACCGAGCAGGTGGACCGTCCACCCGGCGAGCGCGAAGCGGTCGGCTGCCATCCGAAGGCCGAGGTCGTGATACTCCTCGGGAGGTGTGGCGAGCACCACCGTGCGATCGACTCGTGCGGCAGCGTGCTCCGCCACCAGCGGCTCGCCTGCTTCCACGATGGTGCGGACGGTGGCGGTGGCGTAGTGCTCCTCCCACACCTCTGTCTCGCCGGCCTGCCAGGACGCGCCCACGTCTACGAGCAGTGCGCACAGCGCGTCGTAGAGCTCGGGAATCGTGACGCTCCCGGCACGGACTGCGTCGAGCGCCGCGGTCACGGCGCCGATACGGTCGCGCGCATCGATACGCTCATCGAGAGTCGCGCGGAGGGTTGCGAGTGCCTCGGACATGGCCACTCCTTTCGGATAAGACCAGCATAGCGATAGCTGTCCGAACGCATAAGGGGCCGCCCTGGTCGGGCGGCCCCGGTGATGTGCGGTCGTCGGGCGGAGGACTGCTCAGCTCTGCGAGGCGTTGACCCTCTGCACGGCCTCGATGAACAGAAGCCTGAACTGTTCGAGCGTCCGCTCGAGCTCGCCCATCTCGTCATCGCGCACCACCACGATCGGCGTGTCAAAGTTGCCGCCGATGACGCTCATAGTGTCGTGGATGATCTTCTTCAGGCGCTTGAACAGCAGCCGGTCGAGTACCACGAGCAACCCGGCTGACATCACGAGGGCAAGCACCGCGACCATCACGATGGCCCGGTTGCGGTTGCCTGCCATGTCGGCGAAGAGTTGCTCCTGAACAGCGTCCTGGTCGATCGTCTCAGCGGAGGCCTCCTTGACCAGCGCTACATTGTTCTTGTACGCCACGTTCATGCCCGCCATGATCACCGCACCGCCGAGCAGGTTCACGATGAGTACGAGCAGGATGATCCGTGCCTTGATGGATTTCACACAGGGTTCCCCTCGAGTAGCCGGTGGCGATGAGCCACCACGTATGTGGCGGGACTCGTCTTGCCTATGCATCGGCGGTTCGTGTCCGGCTATTGAGGGGCAGTCCCTTCCTGCAGGCGGCCGCAAGTAGACAACACCCGCTTCGCTCGCTAGAATCCGTTTGCTGTCCGCCGCGAGGCGGGCCACCCCACGCGGGGGTGTAGCTCAGTTTGGTTAGAGCGCCGGCCTGTCAAGCCGGAGGTCGCGGGTTCGAGCCCCGTCACTCCCGCCATAGAGACTCATCAAGAGCGCGGCTCACGAAGCTGCGCTCTTCGCATTGTGGCGTACGCCGCGCGCACCCGGGGCGCCGACCGTCGCCTGGATACGACCGTCTGTCACATGCATGCCTCAACCCCACTTTGCGGGTCTGGACCTGTGGGTATCTTACCGACTAGCCGCCCTCGGCGGCCATGGGGCGTTCAGACGATCCAGGGGGGTGGCGCGATGTCGCATCACGCGACGAGTCGGGGGACTCACAAGCGGTGGCCGTCTCGAGTAGCGCACATGCTGTTCGGAGCGGCCCTTCTGGTGCAGGGGCTGGTATTCGTGCCCGCCGAAGTGGCAGTGGCCGTGCCGCTTGCCACGGCGGTGCCGATGAACCAGCAGGACACCCGCATGTGGATGACATCGGATGTCGACGGTGGTACCGGCACGGTCAGCGCGCTCGACTACGCATCCGACGGCACACTCTACATCGGCGGCGAGTTCACCCACGTGGGCCCGCCCACGGGCGGGTTCGGCGCGATCGGCGCCGACGGACGCATCTCCGGCGCATACCCGTACGTGGACGGCCAGGTCTTCTGTTCGGTGGCCGACGGCTCTGGCGGCTTCTATATCGGCGGGGACTTCACGTCCGTGGGTGGTGTGGCGCGCCAGAACCTCGCACGCATCAACGCCGACGGGACGCTGAACGTCGCGTGGAATCCGGGAGCGAACAGCGACGTCTGGGCGCTCGCGATCGACGCCACCTACGTGTATGCAGGGGGCAACTTCTCCACGATCGGCGGACAGTCGCGGACCCGACTCGCACGCATCAATCGGACCACTGGCGAGGTGCCGGCTCTCTTCAATCCAGCTCCGAACAACGTGGTACGGACACTCGCGCTGGTGGACAGCACCCTCTACCTCGGCGGGGACTTCACGTCCGTGGGTGGTGTGACGCGCAATCGGCTGGGAGCAGTATCGACGGCTGAGGCGACGCTGGGCGAGGCGACCACGTTCGATCCCAACCTGAACGGCAAGGTGCACGAGATCGTCGAGTACAACGGGGCGCTCTACGTCGGCGGCGAGTTCACGCAGGTGGGCGCGACCTCGCAGGCGTACATCGCACGGTTCACCAGGGCCACCGGTCTGCTCGCGACATCGTGGAACCCCGTCCTCAACGGGGCAGTCAACGCCCTGGCCGTGCAGGTACCCACGGACGGGTCGCCTGCCAAGGTACTGATCGGTGGGAGCTTCCTCACCGTTGACGGTGAGGCGCGTGCGCGTGCCGCAGCGCTCTATCATGCCGATGGCGAGCTCTACGACGTGTGGACACCCCATCCCAATAACCGGGTAGAAACGATCCTCGTGAGCGGCGACTACGTTTACGTCGGCGGCGTGTTCACCTCTGCGGCCCCCTCCGATCTCCCGCCCCGGCTGATGCGCTTTGGGAACGATGGCAACCTGCTCCCTGACACCGTCTGGGCGCCGATGCCTGTGGGTAACGGCGTCTACTGTCTCACCGTCTCGAGCGGCGACATCGGGGTCGGCGGCGCGATCGCCTCGGTGGGAGCGCATCCCCGCAAGAACATCGCCGCGCTCGACAGCACGGGCGCCCTCAAGACTGGCTGGTATCCCACCAACGGCGCGAATGCTCCCGTCCGGGCGATCGACGTCTCGCCCACGAGTCGCGTGTTCGTGGGTGGCGAGTTCACCACCATTGGCGGACAGGCGCGCAACCGCATGGCCGAGCTCAATACCTCCACCGGTGCGCCGCTGGCGTTCAATCCAAATCTCAACGGCACCGTCTACGCGATCGAGTCGCGGGCCGGTGACCCGATCTACGTCGGCGGCCAGTTCACGCTCGTGGGCGGGGTCAGTCGCTGGAATCTCGCGGCACTTGATACGAGCGGCGCCCTCACCACGTGGTGCTCCACCGGAGGCGCTGATGGTACCGTCCGCGCTCTGGCCCTGGACGGCACCGGCGGCGCCATCTACGTGGGCGGCGATTTCGGGCAGATTCTGAGTACCTCACGTTACCGTCTCGCACGACTCGCCACGGCGAGCACCACGATCGAGACGTGGGACGCTGCACTGTCAGGTTCGCCCGCGCGTGTGAACGACATCCTCGTGACGTCGACCGCCATCTACGCGGGAGGCCAGTTCACGCATGCAGGCGGATCCGCGCGGGCGAACCTCGCCGCCCTGTCCCCGTCTACCGCGGCTCCCACGAGCTGGGCGCCGAACCCGAACGTTCAGGTCCAGGCGCTGGCAAAGTCGGGTGAAGCCGACGTGATTATCATCGGGGGTGCCTTCAGCACCATGGGCGGACAGGATCGGCCGCGCCTGGCGGCTGTGCGTCCGGACGGTACGGTGACCTCATGGACGCCGGAGCCGAGCGACGCCGTGAGTGCCCTCGCCGCAAGCGATACGGGCATCGTCGCCGGTGGCGGCTTCGAATGGCTGCGGGGCGACTCGAACAACAGCTACTGGCAGGCGCCGGTGCGCTTCCCATTCGATGACGCGGTACCGTCGGGCACGATCTCGATCAACGGAGGCGCGGCGAGTACCACGAGCGCATCTGTGACGATCACGATCGGTGTGACGGATGACTCGGACGTCGTGACGCAGCAGTTCTCCACCACAGGCGCGTCCGGACCGTGGACCATGCCTGAGCCACTCACGGCCACCAAGTCGTACACGCTCCCCGCGGGCGACGGCACCAAGACGGTGTGGGCGCGGTTCGTGGACGAGTCGGGCAACGTGCGCATCACGAGCGACTCCATCACGCTCACGACGCCGCCGGCCACCCCCATGCCCGTCTACCGCTTCTATCGCCCGTCGACCGGCACGCACTTCTACACGGCGGACGCCACCGAGATGGCGCGCGTGCGCGACACGATGAGCGCGACCTACAGCTTCGAGGGCGTCGGCTACTCCATCAACACCTCGAACCCCGCGAACAGCGTCGCGCTCTACCGCTTCTACAACGTCCGCACCGGCACGCATCTCTACACCGCCGACGTGGGCGAGAAGAACACGATCCTGGCGACGCTATCGGGCACCTACTCGCTCGACGGCGTGGCCTACAACGTGTCGATGACCACAGGCACCCAGGTCTACCGCTTCTACAGCCCGAGCAAGGGCGTGCACTTCTACAGCTCCGACCCGACCGAGATCGCCTACGTGCGGGCGAACCTCGGCCACGTCTGGAGCTACGAAGGACCAGCGTACCGCGTGGGGCAGTAGCCGCATCGCGCGGGCAGCGCACAGCCGCAGGTCCCCGGACTCCGGTTCAGGGGCCTGCGTGTCGTCGCCCGTGACTGCTACCATGCGGCGGTACGGTCCCACGCTCACTATCGCGGAGGTCGCGCATGAAGCTCGCTCGCTGGCAGTACCGGCTCTCGGCTGCGCTCCTCGCGGGCGCGCTCGTGCTCTACGTGATCAGATGGACGGTGTTTCCCGGCGACGCGCTGCACGACGAGATGTGGCGCTTCCTCATCGGCGACATCGCCTTCCTGCTCATCCAGGTCCCGCTGGTGACGTTCGTCATCGACGGAGTGATCCGCTCCCGCGAGAGCGAGGAGATGCGGCGCAAGCTCAACATGGTGATCGGCGCGTTCTTCTCCGAGACGGGCACGGACCTGCTCGGTGAGATCGCGCGGGCGGACACGCGTCTGGTCGAGGTGTGCGAGGATTTCGTTCCCGAGGCGTCCTGGGATGCCGCGAAGTACTCTGACGCACGCCGTCTGATACGCGAGCATCAGCCCGCCATCGACCTGTCGGCCTGCGACCTGCCGCGTCTGCGCGCCTCACTCGAGACCGAGCGGCCCTTCATGCTCTCGCTGCTCGCCAACCAGACGCTGCTCGAACACGAGACGTTCAGCGACATGCTGTGGGCGCTCACGCACCTCGGCGAGGAGCTGGCCGCGCGGCCCGACCTGACATCTCTTGGTCAGGCCGACGCCGCACACATCGCAGTCGACCTCACGCGGGCGTACTCGCTGCTCGGCGTGGAATGGCTCGCCTACCTCGAGCACCTTCAGACGGCGTATCCGTTCCTGTTCTCACTCGCGGTCAGGACGAACCCGCTCGACCCTGCGGCGAGTCCCGTGATCAGCGGGTGAAACGGGGGAGTCTGGCGGCTTCGGGTAGAATAGGGATTTCCGAGTCCCACCCGCCGCGTCGTCGCGGCGTCTCACGCACCGAAGGGGAGCGATATGACATCAGCCGATGAGCACGCCGCGCCCAGGCGCGAGACACCCGAGCAGACGTTCGATCGGTGGAGCCGCATGGCGTGCGACAGCAGCATCGTCGACGCGGAGCTCTATTCGCAGTACGACGTGAAGCGCGGCCTTCGCCACGTCTCGGGCAAGGGTGTGCTCGCCGGACTCACGCAGATCGGCGACGTGGTGGGCTCCGCGCCTGACGGTGATACCTACGTGCCGGCCCCCGGTCAGCTCGTCTACCGCGGCATCGAGATCAACGACCTCGTGAACGGCTTCCTTCGGGAGGGCAGGCTTGGCTTCGAGGAGACCGCCTACCTCGTGCTCTTCGGCGAACTGCCAGGCGCCGACGAGCTCCAGCTCTTCGAGTCGCATCTCGCGTCGTATCGTGAACTTCCGCGCCACTTCGTGCACGACGCGATCCTGCGCATGCCAAGCCGCGATGCGATGAACGCCATGGCGCGCGGCGTGCTGGCACTCTACACGCGCGATGAGAACGCCGAGGATACCTCGATCTCGGCCGTCCTTCGGCAGAGCATGCAAGTGATCGCCACGATCCCGCTGCTCGCGGTGTACGCGTACCAGGCATATGCCGACCAGTTTCTGCGCGAGAGTCTCGTGATCCACCGGCCCGACCCGGACCTCGGCACGGCCGAGAACATCCTGCACATGCTGCGCGCCAACAGCCGCTATACGGCACTCGAGGCGCGCGTGCTCGACCTGTCGCTCGTGCTCCATGCCGAGCACGGCGGAGGCAACAACTCCTCGTTCACCGCGCATGTGGTGTCCTCCACCGGAACCGACACCTACGCCACCATCGCGGCATCGCTCGGTTCGCTCAAAGGGCCGCGGCACGGTGGTGCGAACATCAAGATGGTCCGCATGTTCGACGATCTGCGGGAGAATGTCGGCGATTGGGACGACGACGACGAGATCTCCGAGTACCTCGACCGGATCCTGAACAAGGAGGCGTTCGACAAGTCGGGGCTCATCTACGGGATGGGTCATCCCGTGTACTCCGTCTCCGACCCACGCACGATCATTCTGCGCGACTACGCACACGATCTCGCGGCGGCTAAGGGCTACGAGGAGGAGTACGCCCTGCTCACGAAGGTGGAGGATCTCGCACCCAAGGCGATCGCCAAGCAGCGAACGGTCTACAAGGGCGTGAGCGCGAACGTGGACTTCTACTCCGGCTACATCTACCGGATGCTCGACATCCCCGAAGAGCTCTACACGCCGCTCTTCGCCTGCTCGCGCACGGTGGGCTGGTGCGCGCACCGCATCGAGGAACTCGCCAACAACGGCAAGATCATCCGGCCTGCGTACAAGAGCGTGGCCGAGCGCCGCGACTACGTGCCGTTCGAGGACCGGTAGCCGGCCCGTCGGCCGGACCTCGGGCAATGGCGACCCTGTTCATCGACGCAGATGCGTGCCCTGTCACGCGCGAGGCCATCACGGCCGCCCGCGCTCGAGGCCTGCGCGTCGTGGTCGTTGCCAACGGCACGCAGAACCTCGAGCGGTACGCCTCGCGCAGTGGCGTGGAAGCCGTGCAGGTGAGCAGCGGTCGTGACGCGGCCGACTTCGCGGTGATCGAGCGCCTTTCGGCGGGGGATGTCGTCGTGACGCAGGATATCGGGCTGGCCGCCATGGCCATCGGCCGCAGTGCCGGCGCGATCAGCCCGCGCGGTCGCATCTTCCACCTCGCCACGATCGACGCCGAACTCGCGGTGCGTCACGCCGAAGCGAAGCTGCGCCGACAGGGCGGCAGGCATGGCGGACCGCCGAAGTTCACCGACGAGGACCGCGAACATTTCGTGGAGCAACTCGAGCGGCTGCTCACGCAGATGGGTGCTCAGGCGAGCCAGTGACCGCTCGGGAGTGCCGCGCCCACCACGCCGAAGACGATCGGCTCGCGTGTGAGCAGGCACGCCACACCGAACGCTCCGAACATTCCGCCGAAGACGGAGGGGATCTCTGAGGTGCCAAGCGATGACTCGGCGGCGAGGCCGGCCATCGTGCATTCCCGCCGACGCGGGCTGGACCGCTTCGTAGGCGAGCACCCGAGCGCGTTCGACGTGAAGGAAGGGCCGCCCGGGCGGCCCTTCCGCATGATGGTCCGGCGAGTGCGCTACGCAGAAAGCTGGCGCTCCAACTCGTCGATCAGGTCGAATCGTTCCTCACCGGAGAGCGCCTCGAGGTACGCCTCGACCTCATCACACGGTGCGTCGGGGGAAAGTCCGAGCGCGGCCTTGATGGCCCGGTCGAGGCGGTGCCGGTTGCCGGTGTCGTTCTCCAGGTCGAGCACCCTGAACATCCAGCTCATGTGGCGCAGGTAGCACGTCATCGAAGCAACCCCCCCGTTGCTGTGCCGGGCCTCGCCGTTCGTAAAGTTCGTACCCTTTGGCGGGCGCGTGCTGCACGCACTGTTGTTGTACCCGCGCGGCGGCGCACTCGGACGCACTTGTGAGGCGTGTGCGCGCGGACTACGCTGAGCGCGTAGGATCCGCGCCGCACCTGAGGGGGACGCGCATGGACACGAACACTGCCTATGCTCCATCCGGTCAGCAGCCGGTGTCGCCTCCGCGCTATCCGCCCGCCCGCCGGCCGCACCCTCGGCCGCGGGTGCGCCCGCCCCGAAGAAGAAACGAAAGGGCTGCGTCATCGCCGTGGTCATGGCGGTGCTGCTGCTGCTGTGCGGCTGCGTCGTCGCGGTCGCGGTCGCGCCGACCATCATGTCGGGTGATGGGGGGGCCGTCAACTACAGCGAGGCCGATTTCGCCACGGTGATCGACAAGGTGGGCGTCACGTGGCCCGTCCTTCCCGAGGGCGAGGACCCGGAGGCCTACGAGCGCGTCTATGCGGGGCAGAAGCAGGTGGATGTCGTGCTCACCAGCTCCGAGGTCTCGGCCCTGATGTCGTTCAACCATGGTGAGTCATACTGGCCGATCAAGAGCATGGACGTGCAGCTCACGGGCGGCAACACGGCGAGTGCATCGATGGTCGTGTCGTACGCGGGACGCGACTGGCCGGTGGAGGTCTCGGGCAGTGGCGCCACGGCCGGTGGCGGGCTCGATCTGAGCTTGAACTCGGCGACCGTGATGGGCATCGAAGTCCCTGCCGAGTACCTGCCGCTGGGTTCGGACATCCTCGAGAACGTCATCAACCCGCGGCTGTCGCGAGCCGGCATCACCATCGATACGCTCGAGGGAACGGGCGACGGCGTCCGCTTCGTGGGTACGACATGGGAGACCGCGGAGTACGTGGCAAAGCCCTGACGGCGGCTAGCCCTTCGATGCGAGATAGGCGATGAACCGCTTGTCGGCGCCGCCGATGTGTTGCCGCAGCCAGCGAGTCACCAGCGGGTCCGGTGTCCACTCGAAGTGCTCCACGTGATGCTCCCTCAGGCCGGGGCGGTCGCGCCGCTCGGGTACACTGTTCTGAGTGAGGATCGGCATCCACGGTGGTCAGCGGGAGGGTCGAGCATGAACAAGCGCTTCATCGTCCCGGGCGTGGATGCGCGCACCACGCTTGCACAGGCTGCGCCGGCGCTGCTGCTCGCCAAGGCCGAACCGCTCTTCGACCTCGAGGACGCGGCGCGCGGTGGAGCCGATGCCGATGCCGTGCACGACATGCGTGTGGCCTCCCGGAGGCTGCGCGAGGCGATGCGGTTGCTCGGACCGCTCTACCCGCCGAAGGCGTTCGGCACATGGTACAAGCGCGTGCGCCGGATCACGCGTGCGCTCGGCCCGGTCCGCGACTCCGACGTGTTCATCGAGGACTTCACCAAGCTCGGCAACCACGTGGGCGCAGAGGGCAAGCGCGCCGTGGCGTTCATGGTGGGCTACCGGACGGGGCGTCGCGAGCACGAGCTCGACGTGCTCGATGCCGAGCTCGCGGGACTCGATCTCGCCGAGAACCGCCGCTCGTTCGAATCGTTCGCCCGCCGTCTGGCGGACCCGGCCTCGGCAGGTGAGCCGCTCGCCGGCTTCGCGTATGGAGCCGTCGCCGAGCGCGCCGCCACGGTGTTCGGCGCGCAGCCTGCCGCGCTCGTGTCCGAGCACGTCACGCGTCAGCACGAGCTGCGCATCGACTACAAGCGGCTGCGCTACGCCGTCGAGGTGTTCGCGCCCTGCTACGGCGACAGCTTCGACGACCTCCACGAGACGCTCACGGCATTCCAGGACACACTCGGCGACCTGCACGACATGCACGTGTTCCTGGAGATGCTGCGGGCACCGGAGCGCATCGAGGCGGCGGCACGCGCCGGTGTCTCCGCGGATGCTCTGGCCGAGGTCGAGGCGCTGCTGGAAGAGCGGGCGCATGCGGACTTCGAGCGCTTCGTGGGGCTGGTGAGCGCGCACCCCGCCGAGGCGCTGCTGCCCGAGCTGCTGCTGCCGCTCGCGCGAGTCCCCGAGCCCGAGATGCCGCCGGTGGAGCCGATCACTGCCGGCGTGTCCGAGGAGCTTGCCGTCGCGGCACCCGTGGTGGTGGGCGAGGAGCCCTGGGCGGAAGGATGGGACGCGGCGGAGACGGTCGTCGACACCGCACCGGTGGTCGATCCGGGAGACATCCCGGTCTAGATCCCCTTATGCCGGCCAAGCAGCCGGTCGAGGAGCGACAGTGCCTTCAACTGCTCGATCCGCGAGCGCTGCGCCTCGAGGTCGGCGGCGAGCTTCTCGGAGCGCGAGCGCTCCACCTCGAGCGCCTTCTGCTGCTCCTGGGCGACGCCACGCGCCCACGCCACCTGCGCCATGAGGTTCGCACGGTCGGCCTCCAGCTGGCTGATGCGCGCGAGCGCGGTACCGGGCTTGGTCTCGACGTCCGTCGTCTTGGCGGTCGCGGGTCCCTTCGGCGCTTTGGACGGGCGCTGCTTCGCGTCCGGCGCCTTCTTCAGCGTGACCAGCTTGGCCGGTGCGACGCGCGACCCCTTCTTGGACTTCTTGCCGTGCTTGGCCACGCCACCACTCCTTCGCGCGCTTGCTGTCCAGCCGAGTGTAGCGCATGCGCACGGTCGCACCGCGGGTGAGCGTGTAGACTACAGGGGCGGCCGAATCCGACCCTCAGGAGCCCAATGGAGATCGAGCGCAAGTTCCTCCTGCCCGAGTTGCCGGTCGATGTCGCGGAGGCTCCCTCGACGCATCTTCGGCAGGGCTACCTTGCCATCGGGCCGCACGACGAGGTGCGGATCAGGGACGCGGGCGGGGTGTTCACGCTCACCGCGAAGTCAGGCGCAGGGATAGAGCGCGAGGAGAGTGAGACCGAGATCACGCGCGCACAGTTCGAGGCGCTGTGGGCGAGCACCGAGGGGCGCCGGATCGAGAAGCGACGTCACCTGCTGGCCGAAGGCGATGTCACCTATGAGGTGGACGTCTTCGAGGGCTCGCTTCAAGGTCTTCTCCTGGCGGAGGTCGAGTTCCACTCCCTCGACGAGGCGCGCAGTTTTGAGCCACCGGCCTGGTTCGGCCCGGAAGTCACCCACGACATCGGCTACAGCAACGCCGCCCTGGCGGTCCGCGGGCTTCGCGGCGGGACGCCCGCGTGAGGCTCGCCGCGATCGACATCGGCTCAAACTCCATCCGGGCCACCATCGTCGAGGTGCCGGTGGGCGGCCCTCGCGTGGTCCTGGATGAAGAGCGCGCGTTCGCGCGGCTGGGCGCGGGACTTGCGCAGACAGGCCGCCTGTCGGATGCGGCTATCGAAGTGAGCGTTCACGCGCTCGACATGATGCTGCGCATCGCGCGTGAGTACGACGTGACCCATGTCCGCGCCATCGCCACCGCGGCGGTGCGAACCGCGAGCAACGGCGAGGCGTTCGTCCGCCGGCTCAGAGATGAGCTCGGGCTCGAGGTCGAGGTGATCACCGGCGAGCAGGAAGGCATGCTGGCGCTGATATCGGCCGTCGAGAGCCTGGCGCTCTCGGGCAGGGTGGCGGTCGTGGATATCGGCGGCGGCTCCGTGGAGATCGTTCGGGCGGTCGGTCGTGACGTCACCTGGGTCGTGTCGCTGCCACTCGGCGCCGTCGTGCTCTCGGACCGCTTCCGCACCGACGACCCAATGCCGAAGGGGCAGTACCGCAAGCTCGGCGAACACGTCCGGCAGGCGCTCGCGGGCGGTCTGCCCGAGGCCGCGCCGTCCGAGACGCTCGTAGGGTCGGGAGGCACCGTCACGACGCTCGCGGCGATGATTGCGGCCGAGCGCGATCCGGGGCTGGCGAGCATGCATGGCTTCGAGTTCGGCCGGGACGAATTGAGCGGGCTTCGCGGACGCCTCGCCCGCACCACCGCGAAGGAGCGCGCCGCCATCAGGGGGATGTCCGACGGCCGCGTGGACCTCATCGTCGCGGGCGCCGTTGTGCTCGACGAGGTGATGGAGGCGCTCGGTGCGACGCGAGTCATCGCAAACGCCCGGGGCATGCGCGAGGGCATCATCATCGACACGGTCGAGCGGGAGCGGGGGCCGGCGCCACAGGCCGACCGCATGCGATCGGTTCGCGAGTTCGGCAGGCAGTGCCGGCATGACGTGGCACACGCCGAGCAGGTGTGCCGTCTGGCGCTGCAGCTGTTCGACGAGTTGCGCGAGTTGCTCGGCCTGGCCGATGCCGACCGACCGCTTCTCGAGGCCGCTGCGCTCCTGCATGACGTGGGCTATCACATCTCCTACGAGCAGCATCACAAGCACAGCTACCACCTCATCTCTCACGCGGCGCTCCCGGGTTTCGGCGCCGACGAGCGACGGATCATCGCCGCAGTCGCGCGGTATCACTCAGGGTCGCTGCCGAAGACGAAGCACGAGGCGATGCAGGGGTTGGACACCGACGATCGCCGGCGGGTGTCGAGGCTTGCGGCGCTCTTGCGGACGGCTGACGGCCTGGATCGTTCCCACGGTCAGCGCGTGAGCGAGGTGCGCGCCAGCCTCCGCGATGGGCAGGTGACGCTGACGATCTCCGGACGTGCGCCGCTCGATATCGAGATGTATGCCGGCGAGCGGAAGGCGGACCTGCTCGCGCGGGAGATGAACCGGGGCATCGCGGTCACCGAGGCGACCGCGGACTGAGGGCCTGGCTTAGCGGGGATCGAAGTTCCCGCATGCTCTGCCGGCTGCATCACACGCTACCGCACCTTCCTGCCCGTCCCAAGTGGCGCCGCGATTCCGGGGCATACGCGCGCCCGGTACGGCTACACTGGACAGAGGGCGGGAATCACGGCGCGAGGGGATGGGGCGGCATGACGGTGAGCAAGACGGTCAAGCTCGATGCTGCGGAGCTGTACGTTAACCGGGAGACGGCGCTGCTCGACTTCCAGGACCGGGTCCTGGAAGAGGCGTGGGATCCCTCGAACCCGCTCATCGAGCGCGCGAAGTTCCTCGCCATCTTCAGCTCCAACCTGTCCGAGTTCTACATGGTGCGCGTGGCCGGCCTCAAGCAGCAGATCGCGGCCGGCGTGACCGGCCTCTCAGATGACGGACTCACCGCCGCCGAGCAGCTCGCCCTGGTCCGCGAGCGCATCCCGCGCATGCTCACCTCGGCGCGTGACTGCTTCAACCAGCTGAAACATGAGCTCGCCGAGACGGGCATCAAGCTGCTCGACTATGCGGAGCTCTCCGACGACCAGCGAGCCGTGGCGGACGCGTACTTCACCTCAGACGTATTCCCGGTGCTGACGCCGCTCGCATTCGATCCCGGCCGGCCGTTCCCGCACATCTCGAACCTGAGCATGAACATCGCGATCGTCGTGGCAGATCCGGACGGCGAGGAGCGCTTCGCGCGTGTGAAGGTGCCCAAGGCTTTGCCGCGTCTGGTGCCCGTATCGGCGCCGGCCGAGCCGGGCCGGGAACACGCGTTCGTGTGGCTCGAGCAGCTTGTCTCGGCTCACGTCGGCGTGCTCTTCCCGGGCTATCAGGTGGTGGCGAGTCACCCCTTCCGCATCACCCGTGACGCAGAGATGATCATCCAGGAGCTCGAGGCCGACGATCTGCTCGAGAGCATCGAGCAGGGCATCCGGCGCCGCCGCTTCGGGTCGGTCGTGCGCATGACGGTGGAGCCCACGATGCCCGAGCATATCCGCGACATCCTCGTGGAGAATCTCGACATGGACGCCGCTGACGTGATCACGATCGAGCCGCCGCTTGGGATGAGCGACCTGTCCGCACTGGCCAGGATCGACCGCCCCGATCTCAAGTTCCCGACCTTCGTGCCGGCGCTGACCGTTCAGGTCAGTGACGGGGTCGAGAGCGACATCTTCACGGCGATCCGCGAGCATGACATCTTGCTGCACCACCCCTTCGAGTCGTTCCAGCCCGTGGTCGCATTGATCCGCCAGGCCGCGCACGACCCCGATGTGCTCGCTATCAAGATGACGCTCTACCGCGTGGGCACCGATTCACCCATCGTCGAGGCGCTCATGGATGCCGCGCTCGCCGGTAAGGAGGTCGCGGTCCTCGTCGAGCTCAAGGCGCGCTTCGATGAGGAGAGCAACATCGAGTGGGCGCGTGCGCTCGAGGCGGTTGGCGCGCACGTGGTCTACGGTCTCGTGGGGCTCAAGACACACAGCAAGGTGGCGCTCGTGGTGCGCAGGGAGTCGGGCAAGATCCGGCGCTACGTCCACATCGGCACTGGCAACTACAACACGGTGACGGCGACGCTCTACACAGACCTCGGCCTGCTCACGTGCGATGACAAGATGGGCGAGGACGCCTCGGCGCTGTTCAATCTCGTGACCGGATATGCCCGCAAGAACCCGTACAAGCGCTTCCTGGTGGCGCCGGTCGACCTGCGCGAGGGCATCACCGAGTTGATCCGACGCGAGATGGAGCATGCGCGCGCGGGCCGCGAGGGCCACATCACCTTCAAGATGAACTCGCTCGTGGACCAGAAGATGATCGCGATGCTCTATGAGGCGTCGCAGGCCGGTGTGAAGATCGACCTGCTGGTGCGCGGCGTCTGCTGTCTGCGCCCGGGAGTGCCCGATGTGAGCGAGAACATCCGCGTGCACAGCCTCGTCGGCCGATTCCTCGAACACAGCCGCATCTACTTCTTCGGCAACGACGGCGAGTCCGACGTGTACATCGGCAGCGCGGACCTCATGCCGCGAAACCTCGACCGCCGCGTCGAGGTGCTGGCGCCGGTGCGCGATCCCAGGCTCGTGAAGCGGCTTCAGGATGAGATCCTCGGCGCGTATATGAACGACAACATGAAGACGCGCGTGATGCGTCCCGACGGCACCTATGAGCGCGTCGTGCACGCCCCGGACGCACCGCCGCGCTTCGCCCAGGCCGAGCTGGCGACGATCCGCACGAGCATCATCCCGAAGCGCAAGCGCAAGGGGACGCCTCAGAAGCGCAAGAGCAGCCGAGGTAAGGGGCAGCGATGAGCAAGCACGACGCGAAGAAGTCGCACGACGATTCGGCGAAGGAGACGTACCACGCCGAGGTCGAGGCCCCCGGCACCAAGCCGAAGAAGATGAACACCGACGAGTACCTTCGGGAGCTCGAGAAGCTGCAGATCGAGCTCGTAAAGCTGCAGGAGTGGGTGAAGCGCGAGGGACTGCGCGTGGTCGTGGTCTTCGAGGGGCGCGACGCCGCCGGCAAGGGCGGCGCCATAAAGCGGATCACCGATGCGCTCAATCCCCGCATCTGTCGGGTGGTAGCGCTTCCTGCACCGACTGACCGCGAGGAGTCGCAGTGGTACTTCCAACGCTACGTGGCACAGCTGCCTGCTGCCGGCGAGATCGCGCTGTTCGACCGGTCCTGGTACAACCGGGCAGTCGTCGAGCGCGTGATGGGGTGGTCCACCGAGGAGCAGGTGCAGGAGTTCTTCCGCGACTGCCCGGAGTTCGAGCGCATGCTCAAGCGCAGCGGCATCATCCTCATCAAGTACTGGTTCTCGATCTCAGACGACGAGCAGGACCGCCGCTTCCAGGAGCGCATCGACGACCCGCTCAAGCGCTGGAAGTTCTCGGACACGGACCTGCAGGGCCGCGACCGCTGGGAAGAGTTCTCCCGCGCCAAGGACGAGATGTTCAAGTACACGGACACCAAGGAGTCGCCGTGGTGGGTCGTGGAGGGTGACATCAAGAAGCGCGCACGCCTGAACTGCATCCATCATATGCTCCAGCAGATCCCCTACGAAGACGTGGTGCCCGAGCCGTTCAAGCTGCCGCCACGCAAACAGTCGACCGGCGGCTACGTGCGTCCGCCGATCGACTCGCAGACCTACGTGCCCGAGGTGTACTGAGCAAGGGCGTCAGGCGCCGGTGACCGCGGCGAACGGTGAAGACCTCCACATACCCGCAAGCGATGCATGCGTGCGCCGAGAGCTCGGCGTGGTCCGTCCAGCCCTCGGCACGGCTCGGGATGTCGTGTGCATCGTGCTGGGCGCTGAGGCTCCCGTGGTCCATGATCGCCCGGCTCATCGGCGAAATCATCCACTTCGGGAATGCCGTCGATTGTCGCTCCCCCCTCCGAGAGTGACGCTCGATGAAGCTATACCCCGAACACGTGACGGGTGTGCCGTAACCCGGGTCGAAGCGCCGACGTTCTCCTGCAAGGGAGAGCGAACGGCACCATTCGGGGGATGGGCGGACATAAGCCATGGTCGAATGCGACACCACGCACCGCACGCTCGAACGGGTGACGAACGACGTCGTCCGGCGCTTCTCGAACCTTCCGGTGCAGCCGGCTGACGATCTCATCCCGCTGCCGAGCGAGGAGTGCGTGTGCGGACGGGAGCGCTTTGGTGGGCCGATGAGCGGGGTCGTCACGGTTGCGGCACCCGTGGGCCTGTGTCAGCAGATGGCCGGCGAGGCGCATCAGACCGATGGGGCGAGCGGGGATGCGATGCTGTGCGCGTCTGCGACCATCTCCGAGCTTGCGAGCACCATCGCCGGTCGTGTCATCGCAGCGCTGATGCCGGAGCAGTCGTACACGCTCTCGAGGCCGGTCGCCGAGCGTGCCTCGTACCACGATTGGGTCGTGATGAGTTGTGCCGGCGGGACCGTGCGCCTGAGCGTTGCGGGTCGTCCGCTGCTCGCGTCGCTGATCCTTCTGCCTTCTTAGCGAGGCGGAGCCACCTCCCCAAGGATGCGCCGCCGCTGCCCGCACGGCGCTCTTCCGCTATCATGCGGCCTACCGCCGCACGCTGCGGCGATGGGAACAGGGGAGGGGTGCTGCATGGCTTCGGAGAACCGTATCGGTGGCAAGATCACAACGCTGCGCGAGTCGCTCGGCCTTTCGGTTGAGGATCTGGCGGAACGCAGCGGCTGCGACACGACCACGATCGCACATCTCGAGAGCGGCGAGTACGCGCCGTCGCTCACCCCACTCATCAAGCTTACCCGCGCGCTGGGCGTCCGTCTCGGCACGCTGCTCGACGACGAGATCGAGCTCGGCCCGATCGTGACACGCCACGGTGACGCCGAGGCCATCTCCCGTCTGCGCGACCTGGAGACCGTGAGCGATGCCGGCGTGCTCGGCTTCTTCTCGCTTGCGAGCGGCAAGTCCGCTCGTCACATGGAGCCGTTCCTCATCGACGTGCAGCCGGCGGCGCCGGGCGGGCACAAGCTCTCGAGCCACGAGGGCGAGGAGTTCCTCTACGTGCTCGACGGCGCGATCGAGGTCGAGTACGGCAAGGAGACCCGGACGCTCACAGTGGGGGACAGCATCTACTACGACTCCATCGTCCCGCACCAGGTGCGCGCCGCGAACGGTGCGTCCGCTCGCATCCTGGCCGTCGTCTACGCTCCGGCTTAAGGGGATGACGATGGCCTGGACGAACGACCAACTCCACACCGATCTGCCACTCGGGCAGTACTTCGAGATGCAGGTCGCCAAGCACGCCGGCAACGACTTCATCGTCTATCCCGACCGCGACCTGCGCTGGACGTACCGGCAGTTCGACGAACGGGTCGACCAGCTCGCCAAGGGGCTGCTCGCCGTCGGCATCGGCAAGGGCGACCACGTGGGCGTGTGGGCGCGCAACATCCCCGACTGGCTCACGCTGTGCTTCGCGACCGCCAAGATCGGCGCGGTGCTCGTCACCGTGAACCCGGTGTATAAGGCGCACGAGCTTGCGTACGTGCTCAAGCAGTCGGACATGAAGGCGCTCGCCATCATCGACTCGTTCCGCGACGTGGACTACATCGAGATCATCCGGCAGCTCGTGCCCGAGGCCGCCCGGCAGCAGCGCGGGCATCTCGAGAGCGCCGAGTTCCCTCGGCTGAAGAGCCTGCTCTACATGGGCCCCGAGAAGCACCGCGGGTTCTACTCGATGCCCGAGTTGCTGGTCCTCGGCGAGAACATGCCCGGCGAGCCGCTCCGCGAGCTGACGGCGTCACTCGGCGCCGGCGACGTCGTCAACATGCAGTACACCTCGGGGACCACGGGCTTCCCCAAGGGCGTCATGCTCACGAGCCGCAACATCGTGAACAACGGCTTCTACATCGGCGAGCGGCAGGCATTCACGCCCGCCGACCGCGTTTGCCTGCCGGTGCCGTACTTCCACTGCTTCGGCATCGTGCTCGGTGTGATGGCGATCCTCACGCACGGCGCGACGGTGGTCGGCGTCGAGCAGTTCGACCCGCTGCTCGTACTGGCCGCGGTGCAGAAGGAGCGGGCGACTGCGCTCTATGGCGTGCCGACGATGTTCATCGCAGAGCTCAACCATCCGATGTTCGACATGTTCGATCTCACCAGTCTGCGCACCGGCATCATGGCCGGTTCGCCATGTCCGGTCGAGACCATGAAGCAGGTCATCGACCGCATGCACGCAAGTGAACTGACGATCTGCTACGGCCTCACCGAGACCTCGCCCGTGTTCACCCAGACCACCACCGAGGACACGCTTGAGCGCAAGTGCGAGACGATCGGCAGGCAGCACGACCAGGTGGACGTGCGGGTCATCGATCCCGAGACCGGTGCGGCGTGCCCGCCGGGCGTGCCGGGTGAGCTGTGCTGCCGCGGCTACAACGTGATGAAGGGCTACTACAACATGCCCGAGGCCACCTCGGCTGCCATCGATGCGGCGGGCTATCTGCACTCGGGCGACATCGGCACCATCGACGAGGACGGCTACTACCGCATCACCGGCCGCATCAAGGACATGATCATCCGCGGCGGCGAGAACATCTACCCGCGCGAGATCGAGGAGTTCCTCTACACGATGGAGGGCGTCGAGGACGCGCAGGTCGTGGGTGTGCCTGACGCGAAGTATGGCGAGGTCGCCGGTGCGTTCGTGCGCCGCAGCGCAGGGAGCGACATCACGGAGGCGGATGTGCAGGAATATGCCCGCGCACGGATGGCGCGCTACAAGGCACCGAAGCACGTCTTCTTCGTGGAGCAGTTCCCGCTCACCGCGTCAGGCAAGATCCAGAAGTACAAGCTGCGCGAGATGGCCGCCGAAGCGCTCGGGCTCACCGAGATGAAGGTGTTCGCGAGCGACGCGGACGATGGTGCAGACCCGGAGGCCACCGGCAACGAGTGCGCGGCGCGTGGGTAGGGGCGCCTGCGAACCCCAAGTGGCGTGCTTGCGAGAGATAGGAATCTCAAGAGTGTAGGATTTGGCCACAATGGGTGACCTGAAAGCTATACTCCTATAGATTTGGGCCTCCGCCAATGCTATGATTCCTTAGGACTGTAGATTCCCGAACATATCACGGGGCATGACATGCCGAATCGCTCGTTGGTGCGGATAGGCGCTGTTGCGGACCTCCTGGGTCTGTCGGTGTCCCGGGTCAGGCAGCTGGCCGATGCCGGGGAGATCCCATTTCGCACCAGCCCCGGGGGCCACCGCCTCTTCGACCTCGGTGAGGTCGCGGTGGCACGCTCGCTACCATCGATACTCCAGGGGATGCCAGGCGCGTCCGGCCATCCGGACTTCAGCGCCGAGTACTCGCTTGACGGTCTGGCCGAACACCTCGTGTGGCGCGAGGTCGTCAACGCACTTCACCTCGATACTGCGAGCGGTCCGGTTCACATCATCGAGTACGCGCTCGAGGAGATGGTGAACAACGCGGTGAGTCACTCGGGCGGTACGACCGTCCGTGTTGCCGTGTGGGCGACGATCGAGCACCTGGCCTTCGCGGTCGCTGATGACGGTATCGGCGCGTTCGAGCGCTTGCGCTCTGAGTTGGGGCTGCCTGACACACTCTCGTCGATACAGGAGCTCTCCAAGGGCAAGCGGACCACGCTTCCGGAGGAGCACAGCGGCCAGGGCATCTTCTTCACGTCGAAAGCGCTCGACCGCTTCGTTCTGGTGGCGAATGGCTGGCAGTGGATCGTGGACAACGCGCTCGGGGATCAGACGGTCGTGCAGGGACCGGCGATTCCCGGCACGATGGTCGTCGGCCTCATCTCCCGCTCGTCCACGCGCACGATGTCAGCCGTGTTCGCCGAGTACCAGCGGGGACTCGAGTTCGCCCGCAGCACTCCGGCGGTGCGGCTGGTCTCTTACGGGACGCGCCTCGTGTCGCGGTCCGAGGCCAGGCTGCTGCTCGAAGGGCTCGACCGGTTCGCGGAGGTCGATCTCGACTTCGATGGTGTCGAGGCGGTCGGCCAGGGATTCGTCGACGAGGTCTTCCGTGTCTGGGCGGCGAAGCACCCCGGCATAGCGCTCACTCCGGTTCACATGAACGAAGCGGTGCGGTTCATGGTGGAGCGCGGTCTGCCGGGCGCCCGACCGTGAGTGCCGAGGACTTCGACCTCTGCCACGAGTGCGGCGGCCTGTGCTGTGCACTCTATCTGGCGCACGACGAGAACGGCGCATACATCGGCGAGGGCTGGCTGCCCGAGTACATCGAACTGTGGCTCGAGCGGCTTCGGGCGAGCGGCGCGCTCGAGGCCACAGGAGCGGCGTGCCGCGCCGGTGCCGCCGGCATCGAGCCCCTACACGACCCACGTCTGAGCCATCTGCCCACCGCCGAGGGCGAGGCATATCGGGCCTCGCTCCCGGAGTGGGTGGACGTGCGCAAGTGTCAGTTCTGCCACCCCGACACCGGCTGCCTCCTGTCGCGGGAGTACCGCGCCGACATCTGCCGCGACTGGGTCTGCGAGCTCTGGCGCGGCTAGGCTGGTATCTTTCCGGTCCGATACCTGCTAGACTGCGCCTGCGGACCGATGGGGTCCGAAGGATTGCGACGTGACACACCGCATTTCTAGCGGCAGTCACGTCGTTTTGTTTTGCCCCTGCGGGGGCGAGAGAGTAGGTTGGAAATGGCTGAAGGTACCGTCAAGTGGTTCAACGCAGACAAGGGCTACGGCTTCATCTCGCGCGAGGATGGCGAAGATCTCTTCGTTCACTTCTCCGAGATCCAGTCGGATGGCTTCAAGACCCTCGATGAGGGTCAGAAGGTCTCGTTCGAGGAAGCCACTGGCAACAATGGCAAGAAGCAGGCGACCAACGTCCGCGCGCTCTAAGTAGCGAGCTTGGCGTTAGATCCCAGCCGAAGGGCGGCCCACACGGGCCGCCCTTCGTGCATTTGCTGTCCGGTGCGTCGGACACCATCGTAAAGACTCTGTGACATGCTGAGTAGTACCGTTGACGAGGGCGGCGCAGCGTTCTATCGTCAGGATACGATTGATTGACCAAAGGGGAGCCAATGGAGGACGAGAGGGTAGCGGCAGTCGCGCACGCGCTCGCGCACCCGGCACGCGTGCGTATCCTCCGCTTGCTCGCCGCGCAGGAGTCATGTAGCGGCGCCGAAGTCTTCGCCGAGCTGCCGCTCGCGCAGTCGACGATCTCCCAGCATCTGTCCGTCCTGAAGGAGGCCGGGCTCGTTCATGCCACACCGCAGGGCACGGCGATGCTCTACTGCATCACATCTGAGCCGCTTGCCGAACTCTCGGTGGAACTGGGCCAGCTGGCCGCAAGCCGGCCCCTGTGCTTGGGAAGCGAGACATGATGGCGGAGTCTTCCGCGAAGCGCATGAACGTGTTCGAGCGCTACCTCACCCTTTGGGTGGCACTGTGCATCGCAGCAGGAACCTTCATCGGCAGCCGCTGGCCAGGGCTTGCCGGGTGGTTCGATCGGTTCACGGTGGCCCAGATCTCGATCCCGGTGGCGGTGCTCATCTGGCTGATGATCTATCCGATGATGCTCAAGGTGGACTTCGCGTCCATCAAGCGCGTGGGGGAGCGCAAGCAGGGGTTGGTGGTCACCACGGTCGTGAATTGGCTCATCAAGCCCTTCACGATGTTCGGCATCGCGTGGCTGTTCTTCAACGTCATCTTCAAGGACCTGATCACGCCGGACCTCGCGCAGCAGTACCTCGCGGGGGCGGTTCTCCTCGGCGCGGCGCCGTGCACGGCGATGGTGTTCGTGTGGTCGTACCTCGCCGACGGCGACCCCGCCTACACGCTCGTGCAGGTGGCCGTGAACGACCTCATCATGCTCGTGGCGTTCGTGCCGATCGTCTCGCTCCTGCTCGGGGTGAGCGGTGTGCCCGTTCCGTGGGACACGCTCGCGCTCTCGGTGGTGCTCTTCGTGGTCGTGCCGCTCACAGCAGGGTGGCTCACACGCCATACGCTTGTCCGCACGCACGGGGAGGCGTGGTTCAACGAGTCGTTCGTGCCGAGGTTCGGGCCGGTCACGATCGCCGCCCTTCTTGCCACACTCGTGCTCATCTTCATCTTCCAGGGCGAGATCATCGTGGCCAACCCGCTCCACATCCTGCTCATCGCGATCCCCCTCTCGATCCAGACGTTCCTCATCTTCGGCATCGCCTACGGGTGGGCATACTGGTGGCGGCTCGAGCACCCCGTGGCCGCACCGGCCGGCTTCATCGGTGCATCGAACTTCTTCGAGCTGGCGGTCGCGGTGGCCATCGCACTCTACGGCCTGACCTCGGGTGCGGCGCTCGCCACCGTGGTGGGCGTGCTCGTAGAGGTGCCGTTGATGCTCACACTCGTGTGGATCGCCAAGAAGACGCGCGTTCAGGTCTGTGCTCGCGCGGAGTGTGCCTTGCCCAAGGTCGAAGCCGCCGTGCTGTCTAGGGAGTCGTAGCGTGCGACGCATCGCTCTGTACTCGGACATCCACGCGAACCTGCCCGCGCTCGAGGCGGTGCTCGCCGAGATCGGGGCGAGCGGCATCGAGGAACGCTACTGCCTCGGCGACCTGGTGGGGTACGGCCCCGACCCGTCCGGTGTGATCGCGCGTGTGCGCGGCACGGGCGACCCGGTGATCCGTGGCAACTATGACGACGGTGTGGGCAAGCGCGCCGGCAGTTGCGGCTGCTACTACCCGACGCCCGCCGACAAGGCCGCGGGCGCCGAGAGCTACACGCGCACTGACGCCGCGCTCGACGGCGCGGAGCACGAGTACCTGGCGGCGCTGCGAGACGACATCCGCCTCGGGGCCGACGGGGCGCGCGTGCTGCTGTGCCACGGCAGCCCCCGGCGGATCAACGAGTACCTCATGCCCGACCGCCCCGACGACAACCTCGCCAAACTCGCCGACATCGGCGAGGCGGACGTGGTGTGCTTCGGGCACATCCACATTCCGTACCACCGCGTGGTCACCGCGGTCGATGGTCGCGCCGTACACTACGTAAGCGACGGAAGCGTGGGCAAGCCGAAGGACGGCGACTCGCGCGCGTGCTGGGCCGAGCTCGTCTTCGGCACCAAGGCCGAGGTCAACAAGGCGTGCGAGGGCGACCGGGCTGCAGGACCCGTGGTCATGCCCGGTGAGCGTGAGCGCATCTGGCTCGGCGTGGTCTTCCACCGCATGGCGTTCTAGCGTTCGGCTCTCGCGCGCGCCAGTGCGACACCCTATACTAGAGCCCCGGCTCCGGCGTTCAGGTCCGGGTCTCGGGCGGCGGTACGTCGTGAACCTGGTCAGGTCCGGAAGGAAGCAGCCATAAGCGGCCTCTGCCGGGTGTCCGGGGCCCGGGCCTGAGCGCCGGAGAGCGCGCTCAGGGCGGCTCGCCGTACGGGCGCGACCACATTCAGCACATGCGAGGAGCTACGGTTTGATGGCCCATCTGTCCTGGTACCGCAAGTACCGCCCCCAGAGCTTCGAAGATGTCGTAGGACAGACGCACATTGAGCGCACACTCCGCAACGCTGTCGCCGAGAACGCCGTCGCGCACGCCTACCTCTTCACCGGTCCGCGCGGAACCGGCAAGACCACCACGGCCCGCATCCTCGCCAAGGCGCTCAACTGCGAGAAGGGCCCCACGCCCGACCCCGATGAGACGTGCGAGCAGTGCATCGCGATCGCCGAGGGCACGCACCCCGACGTACTCGAGCTCGACGCGGCATCGCGCACGGGCGTCGACGATGTGCGCGAGCAGATCATCGCCCGGGTGAACTACGCGCCATCGCGCGGCGGCTGGAAGCTCTACATCATCGACGAGGTCCACATGCTCTCCGCCTCGGCGTTCAACGCGCTGCTCAAGACCATCGAGGAGCCGCCGAGCCACACCGTCTTCATCCTGTGCACCACGCATCCGCACAAGGTCCCCGAGACGATCCACTCGCGCTGCCAGCGCTTCGACTTCCACCGCCTCTCGGTGGAAGACATCGTGAGCCGGTTGCGCACGATCTCCGATGCCGAAGGTGTGACCGTGCCCGACGCGGCGCTCACGCTCATCGGCCGTCACGCGCTCGGCGGCATGCGCGACGCCATCACCACCCTCGAGCAGCTCGCGTCATTCGGCGGGGGGACCATCTCGCTCGAAGACGTGGAGGGACTGCTCGGCGAGGTCGATGCCGACCTGCTCTTCCAGGCCGCTGAGCTCGTGCTCGAGCGCGATGTGGCCGGCGCGTTCCGCTTCGTCGCCCGGCTGGCCGAGGGCGGCGTGGACATGACCGAGTTCGTGAAGGCGATGGTTCGTCACTTCCGCGACCTGTTCGTGATCGCCGCAGTGGGTGCAGACGGCGCGGTCGACACCACCGCGAGCGACCTCGGCAGGCTCGAGAGTCAGGCGGCGCGCTTCGGCGCGGACCGCGTGGCGCGCGTGCTCGATCTGCTCGGCCGCCTGCAGACCGAACTGCGGTACGCCTCGGATCAGCGCCTGAGCGTGGAGGTCGCGCTCACGCGCATGGCACGACCGCAGGGCGATCTCACGGTGGAGTCGCTTGCCGAGCGGCTCGACGCGATCGAGGCCGGCGCGCCACTGCGTGACCTGCCCGCACCCGCACCGGTCGCTCCTGCGCCCGCGGCGCCCGTGAAGACGGAGCCGAAGCAGGGGGAACCGCGCACGCCTGCGCAGTCCGCCGGGGCGACTCCGTCGCGCGAGCCGGAAGCTCCGCGTGCGGCCGCCCGTCCGGCGCCCAGTCCGCTCGACGTGGCGACTGTGAAGCGCGCGTGGCCCGCCGTCCTCGCCGAGTTCAAGAAGCTCAAGCCGTCGCGCTCGCACAGCTACAATGGCACCGAGGTCGAGGTGAACGGTGAGACGCTTATCGTGGAGTTCCCTGCGGACCAGAGGATCATCATGGATCTCGTGAGCGACAGCGAGACGATCGCGCTCCTGCGTCGCAGCGTCGCGGCCGTGCTCGGCGTCGAGCCACCTGTCGAGTATCGCCTCGGACGTTCGGGGAGCTCATCGAAGGCGCCGTCAGCGGCCGTCGAAGCGCCGGCGTCCGCACCGGCTGAGAATTCCGAGGATCTGGAAGCATCGGTGATCGCTGCCCTCGGCGCGCAGGTCATCGACGATGTCACACCGGACGCATAGTCTTTCATCCACGAACGGAGCGCAGATGAAGCAACCGAACATGCAGAACATGATGAAACAGGCCCAGCGCATGCAGGCCGAGATGGCGCGCGTGCAGGAGGAGCTGAAGGACGATCGGGTCGAGGCCTCCGTGGGCGGCGGTGCCGTGAAGGTCATCATGACCGGTGAGATGGTCGTCGAGTCGGTCGCCATCGACGCTGCGGCGGTGGACATCGACGACATCGCAATGCTCGAGGACATGATTGGCGCCGCGGTGAACGAGGCCGTGCGCCAGGCGCAGGATCTCGCAGCGCGCAAGATGCAGGCGGTCACCGGCGGCGTCGGCCTTCCGGGGCTCTTTTAGCCATGGCGTTTTACGCTCCGCCTATCGCGCGTCTGCTCGAGGAACTCGAGCACCTTCCCGGCATCGGCCCGAAGTCCGCACAGCGGCTGGCATACCACATCCTGCGGGGCGAGACCGAGGCTGCGGACCGGCTTGCAGCGGCCATAGTCGAGGTGAAGCGATCCATCCGCTTCTGCGAGCGCTGCTACAACTTCGCGGAGAGCGATCGGTGCACCATCTGCGCCGACCCGGCGCGTGATGCGGCGGTCATCTGCGTGGTGGAGGAGCCGCGCGACGTGGTGGCGGTCGAGCGCACCGGCGAGTTCAGGGGCAGCTACCACGTCCTGCAGGGCGCCATCTCGCCGATCGACGGTATCGGCCCGGAGCAGCTGCGCGTCCGCGAACTCATCGACCGCCTCGGCAAGGAGCCCATCGCCGAGGTCATCCTCGCCACCGATCCGGACATCGAGGGCGAGACCACGGCGCTCTACATCGCGCGACTGGTGAAACCGCTCGGCATCCGCGTCACCCGCATCGCCTCCGGCCTTCCGGTGGGCGGCGATCTTGAATATGCGGACGAGGTGACACTCGGCAGGGCGCTCGAAGCGCGGCACGATATCTGAGATTTGGCACATTCTGTCTACCGTTCACCGACTGGGCCGGACCGTTGACCGTGGGAGGACCACACCACTCAGGGGGCGCGCCCGTATCCTTGTAAGACTTACCCGCGACTCTTCTGAAGCGCTCGACACATGCAGTGTCCGAAGACCCGGCGGATGCCGGCTCGAACAAGGAAGGGGGAGGTCCATGGCACAGCTGACGGAGATCCGTTGGCACGCACGCGCCGGTCAGGGCGCGGTGACCGCAGCCAAAGTCGTTGCCGAGACCGCACTGGCCGCCGACCAGTACCTGCAGGCGATGCCCGAGTACGGTCCTGAGCGCATGGGTGCACCCATCAAGGCATTCACACGCATCAGCACGGTCCCGATCGAGATCCACTGCAACATCGAGAATCCCGACATTGTGGTCGTGCTCGACGACTCGCTGTTGGAGATCGTCGATGTGGCCGAGGGGCTCGTGGACGATGGCGTCATCGTGGTCAACACCTGCACGCCGCCCGACCAGCTTCGCGCGCGTCTCCGGAACGTCCCCGCCACCGCCCGGGTGGCCTCGGTGGACGCGTCCGGCATCGCGCTCGACACCATCAAGCGCGACATCCCCAACACCCCGATGGTGGGCGCGCTCATCAAGCTCACCGGTGTGGTGGACATGGAGTCCTTCAAGGGCCTGCTTGCCAAGAACCTCGGCAAGAAGTTCGGTCAGGAGATGATCGATGCCAACTGGGCGTCGGTCGATCGTGCGTTCGAGGAGGTGACCGTGGCGTGAAGTGGGACATCTCCGAGGTGGACAACTGGACCTACAAGCAGTTCCCCGCCGGCGCTGTGATCCCCGAGGCCGGCAACAGCGACGACTACGTGACCGGCGGCTGGCGCAGCGAGCGGCCCGTGCGCAACGACGAGAAGTGCACGCAGTGCCTGCTGTGCTGGATCGTCTGTCCCGATAGTTCGATCCGCGTCGCGGACGAGAAGGTCACCACGTTCGACCTGGATCACTGCAAGGGCTGCGGCATCTGTGCGGCGGTCTGCCCGGTGGACGCGATCGACATGGTGCCCGAAGGCTGCGACCTGCCGGAGGTGAAGTAGATGCCTACGCACAAGACACTCGCCGCAACCGGCAACAGCGTGGTGGCCGAAGCGATGCGTCAATGCGCGCCTGACGTGATGGCCGCCTACCCGATCACCCCGCAGACCACGATCGTGGAGGAGTTCGCCGCGATGGTGGCCAAGGGCCGCGTCCACACCGAGTACGTCACGGTCGAGAGCGAGCACTCGGCGATGAGCGCCTGCGTGGGCGCCTCGGCCGCCGGTGCCCGCGTGATGACCGCCACCTCCTCGCAGGGTCTCGCCCTCATGTGGGAGGAGCTGCACATCGCCTCGGGCATGCGCCTGCCGATCGTGATGGCGAACGCGAACCGTGCCATCTCGGCCCCGATCAACATCCACTGCGACCACAGTGACATCATGGGTGCGCGTGACGCCGGGTGGGTCACCTACTTCGCGGAGACCGCGCAGGAAGCGTATGACAACACCATCATGGCCGTGCGTGTGGCCGAGCATCCGGACGTCATGCTGCCGGTCATGACCGCCCTCGACGGTTTCATCACCACCCACTCGATCGATCGCGTGTCGGTGATGGACGACGAGTCGGTCGCCGGCTTCGTCGGTCAGTACGTGCCGAAGAACGCGCTGCTGGACATCGAGAACCCGGTTCTCCAGGGGGCGTTCGCGGGCCTCGGTGGGCCGTACTTCGAGTTCAAGAAGCAGCAGCGGGAGGCGATGGAGAACGCGCGCGGCGTGATCAAGCAGGTCGGCGAGGAATACTCCGCGCTCTCGGGCCGTCCCTTCGACGTGGTCGAGACCTGGGGCATGGAAGACGCCGAGACCGCCATCGTGGTGATCGGCTCGACCGCCGGCAACGTCCGCCACGTGGCGCGCGACCTTCGTGCCAAGGGGCAGAAGGTCGGCGTCGTGAAGATCCGCGTGTGGCGGCCGTTTCCGTATGCGGAGCTTGCGGCCACGCTCAAGGGCCTCAAGGCCGTCGCGGTGTTCGACCGCGCCGAGTCCTTCGGCGCCGAGGGTGGACCGCTCTTCCTCGAGACCCGCTGTGCGCTCTACGACGCTGCCGAGCGTGTTCCCGTGGTCGGCTACATCTACGGCCTCGGCGGCAGTGACGTGAAGCTCAAGCTCATCGAGCGTGTGTACCAGGACCTGTCTGACATCGCCGCGGGTACCGCGGCGCCCGCCGGGCTTGTCTACCTCGGCGCGCGAGAGGAGGCATAAGCCATGGCGAACCTCAAAGAACTCACCCATCGCGAAGACCGTCTTGCCGGCGGTCACCGCCTGTGCGCCGGCTGTGGTGCCTCGATCGCCGTCCGCCAGGTGCTGCTCGGGGCCGGCGAGGACCCCGTCGTCGTGGGCTGCGCCACCGGCTGCCTCGAGGTGTCCACCACCATCTACCCCTACTCGTCGTGGAAGACCCCGTTCATCCACAACGCGTTCGAGAACTCATCGGCCACGATCTCCGGTGTGGAGGCTGCGTTCAACGGGCTCAAGCGTGCCGGCAAGATCGACCCCGACAAGAAGGTGCGTTTCGTGGCCTTCGGTGGCGACGGCGGCACCTACGACATCGGCCTGCAGGCGCTTTCGGGTGCGATGGAGCGCGGGCACGACATGGTGTACGTCTGCTACGACAACGGCGCGTACATGAACACCGGCATCCAGCGTTCCTCGGCAACGCCGAAGGGCGCCTGGGCCACCACCGCCGAGGTGGGCGTGGCGCAGCAGGGCAAGGCCCAGCGCCGCAAGGACCTCACGCAGATCATGGCCGCGCACGGCATCCCGTACGCCGCGCAGACGAGCGTTTCGCACTGGAAGGACCTCACCGACAAGGCCGAGAAGGCGTTCAACACCCCGGGGCCCGCTTTCATCAACGTGTTCGCGCCATGCCCGCGCGGCTGGCGCATACCGTCGAGCAAGACGGTGGAGATCGCGAAGCTCGCCGTGCAGACCGGCTTCTGGCCGGTGTACGAGGTCGAGGACGGCGTTTTCCGTCAGACCGTCAAGGTGCACAACCGCAAGCCGGTCGAGGAGTTCCTGAAGCCGCAGGGCCGTTTCAAGCACCTGTTCGCCCCCGGCAACGAGGCGCTGCTCGCCGAGATCCAGGCCGACGTCGATCGAGCGTGGGACTCGCTTATGAAGCGCTGCGCTGCCGAGTAGCAGTTCGTCGGTCCGATCGCTCCGCATACGATGGGTCCCGGCATGCGTCGCCGGGACCCATCGCCGCTCATTCGGGTCGTCGATGCGATAGAATGGTTAAGAATCGACCGGCGAGAGAGGGGATGTTCGGACGACATGCACAGTCGACCCCGCGCACTCCTCGTCGCGCTGGCGCTCGCCGTTCTCTTCGCGGGTGCCGCCTGTACCACGTCCGAACCTGACGTGGAGGTTGCGCCGCGCGAGTTGGTCCGCTTGTCCGGCTCCGGGACGTGCATACCGATGCTCCGTCTCCTCACCGACGCGTATGACTCTGACGAGGCCGAGTGGCGCTACCTCCCCGGTCTGCACACCGGCGGTGGCATCCAGGGCGTCGCGAGCGGGGGACTGGAGATAGGTGCCGCCTCCCGGGATCTCACCGATGACGAGCGCGCCCTGGGTCTGCAGTACACGCCTCTTGCCGACGATGGGCTTGTGATCGCGGTGCATCCGTCGGTGATCCTGGACGGACTCACCACCCAGCAGGTGAGAGACATCTATGCCGGGGCGTACAGCAACTGGAGCGAACTCGGCGGGCCCGACCTGCCGATCACCATCCTCGACCGCAACGAGGACGAGTCGGCGAAGATCATCATGCGGGAGTACGTGCTCGGGCAGGACCTGGTCATCAGCGACAAGGCCGTCAGTCTGTACTACGAGCCGGACATGATCGAGGGCGTGCAGTCCACCGCGGGTGCCATCGGCTACTTCTCGCTCGGCTACAGCATCTCCACCGACGTCCCCGTGACGCATGTCGCGCTCGATGGTGTCGAGCCCACCGTGGATAACATCGGTAGCGGAAGCTACCGGGTGGTGCGACCGCTCGGGGTCGTTACCGCGCCTGACGCGAGCGCCGAGGTCAAGGCGTTCCTGGCATGGGCCGCATCGGACGATGCGCGGGAGATGCTCCAGGCCAATGGCTACGCGCCCGTGCGGTGATCCCGATGAGACCCGTCAGCTTCGGCCGTCACCTGCACAGCCAGATCGTGCTGCCGTTGCTGGTGGTGCTGCTCCTAGTGGGTACGGTGGCCACGGTCGTGGCAGTCTCCATCATCGGTCGCGTCATCAACGACTGGGTCGATGAGACCTCACGCTCGACCTCAGCGGCGGTGATCGCCCAGATCGAGGAGCGAGGAGCTGATGCGGTACGCGGAGCGAAACTCGCGGCCGAGAACGCGATCCTTGAGGAGGCGTGCACCTCCCGGGACGTCAGCGCCATCTCCGGTCAGCTCGTGCTGCTCAACCAATCGCTCAAGGCCGACAACCTGATGCTCCTGGACGAGGGCGGCACCGTGCTGGCCTCGACAGGCTCGCTGCAGGTGATGCCTGGCGACGAGCCGCTCGAGGATAGGGACCGGGAGTACCTGGCGCTGCTCATGAGCCATCCGATCCTCGCGCGCATCGGCAGCGGGTACACGGCTTCCGCGCTCGAGCCCGTGAAGGGTCCCGAAGGGCTCACGTACACGCTCGTGCTATCCGAGGTCATCGACGACGAGTATCTCGCCACCCTCTCAGAAGACTCGGGCGCGGCGCTCACGATCTACGACTCGTCCGGCAGGCTCGTGGCCTCGGCCGTGCCCTCCACGTTGAGCGACGCGCTTGCACTTGCGATCAGTGCGAAGCCCGACGCCATCGACGAGGCGATGGTCCGTGCCGAGGCCGAGGAGCCGACGCCACACGTGCTCGAGGCAGATGGCGAGGAATACCGCACGATCGCCGAGAAGGTGACGTTCGGCAACGACCCCACCGGCAGCTCCGTGTACCTGGTCACGACGGTCGGCACCGGCGTGACCGGCAGGGCGCGCACCACCACGACGAACTTGATCGTCATGTGGTCTGTGGTGGCGATCTGCGTGCTGTTCGGGCTCGGCTGGTGGGTGGCGCGAAGCATATCGATGCCGCTCGTGACCCTTTCGGAGAACGCGGCTCGCGTGGCGGAGGGCGACTACTCGGCGAAGCTCGATATGGCCGGTGCCAACGAGGTGAGCCAGCTCGCCGAGAACTTCAACCGGATGACCGACTCGTTGCAGGAGCGCAGCGAGTCGCTCACCAAGAAAGTGCTCGAACTAGCGACCCTCTACGAGATGAGCCGGTCGCTCGGCTCCACGCTCGACCTCGAGACGCTCCTCGACTCGGTGCTCGATTCGGCGCTGCGCATCTTCGACGTCGAGATCGGCTACGTGACCATGCTCGATCGTGAGACCGGCAAGCTCGAGGTCCGCGCATGGAAGGGGACCGACCTCTCGCGCGCTGATGACGCCACGGTCCGCAACTCGATGTCCGAGTGGGTCGTGCGCGAAGGACGGCCGCTCATCTTCAACCCGCAGGCGAGCACGAACGACGGGGGCGATGAAGGCCGCGGCGACAGCTTCTCCGGTGCTCTCGCTGCTCTGTGCGTGCCGCTGCCATCCTCGGAGGGCACCGTCGGCGCCATCACCGTGGGCAGCCGCAACGCCGCCCAGCGATTCACGAGCGATGACGTCCGTCTGCTCGCGACCATCGCCAACCACGTGACGATCGCGGTGGGCAACATCGCGCTCTTCTCGAGCGTCCAGGAGGCGTACCTGGCGACCGTTCGTGCGCTGGCCGCCGCCGTGGACGCGAAGGACCCGTACACCCGCGGCCACAGCGACGGCGTCGCGACATACGCGCTGCGCATCGGCGAGGCGCTCAGGTTCTCCCCGGAGCAGATGATCGCGCTCGAGATGGCGGCGTACCTGCACGACATCGGCAAGATCGGTATCAGCGAGGACATACTCCTGAAGCCGGGCAAGCTCACCGACGCCGAGATGAGCCAGATGCGCCATCATCCGCTCATAGGCGCCAACATCCTCAAGCCGGTGGCGTTCCCGTGGCCGATCGCTCCGATCGTGCGCCATCACCACGAGCACTTCGACGGTGCAGGCTATCCGGCGGGCCTCAAGACCGAGGAGATACCGATCCTCGCGCGGGTGCTCACCGTCGCGGACTCCTTCGAGGCGATGGTCGCTGACCGCCCGTACCGGCGCGGACGCTCGCAGCAGGAAGCGATGCTCGAGTTGCGACGGTGTTCGGGGACGCAGTTCGACCCGCGCATAGTCGATGCGTTCATCGAGGTCCTCGAGTCGTCCGATGAGGACCTGCCGCCCCGTTCGGAAGGCGACGACGAGATCGGCTCGGACGAGGCGCAGGCGGTCTATATCGCCGTTGCGGATGGCATGTTCTCGTGTTTCCGGCGCCTTGGCGGGCCCCGGCTGGCCAACAACCTCGAGCGCGCGGTCAACGACCGGCTGCGAGAGGAGTCCGTTCAGCTCTCTTTCCAGGCCGGGCGGCTCATCCAGCTTGAGGACTCCTTCGGAGACCTTGAGGTGACGACGCACCTCGCCCGTGCGCTCGCCATCATGGGAGAGTGTATCGAGACCGCGTCCGGCGCGGGGCTCGCGGACCACTTCCTCGCTGAAGCTCTCGAGGCGCTGCCGGAGCGGATGAGGTCCCACGCGGAGCAGCTGGGCTTCACGCCGCCGGTGTAGCCGTCCCGTCGCGGAGACACTCGGCGATTGCTGGTACACTAACTGCCACTGTCGCGGCATGACCGACGCCGCGTTCTTATCGAGGGGTCATGCATGGCCGTTATCGTGCAGAAGTATGGCGGAACATCGGTGGGCTCGCCCGAGCGCATCCGCGCCGTAGCCGAGCGCATCGTGGCGGCCAAGGAGGCCGGGAACAGCATGATCGCGGTCGTCTCGGCGATGGGTGATGTCACCGACGACCTCGTCTCGCTTGCGGCGCAGATCAACCCCGAGCCGCCCGAGCGGGAGATGGACATGCTCCTTGCGACCGGCGAGCAGGTGGCGATCGCGCTCCTGGCGATGGCCATCCACGCACTCGGGCACGAGGCGATCTCATTCACCGGCCCGCAGGTGGGTATCGTCACCGACCACGGCCACACGAAGGCCAAGATCATCGAGGTGCGCGCCGATCGCGTGCGTGAGGCGATCGCCCAGGACCGCATCGTCATCGTCGCCGGGTTCCAGGGCACGACGCCCGATGGACACATCACCACGCTCGGCCGGGGCGGATCCGATACGACCGCGGTGGCGGTGGCGGCAGGTGTCGGCGCCGATCTGTGTGAGATCTACACGGATGTCGACGGAGTCTATACCGCGGACCCACGCGTCGTGCCTGATGCGCGCAAGATCGACCGCATCGGCTATGAGGCGATGCTCGAGCTGGCCGCGGGGGGTGCCGGTGTCCTCAATCTGCGCTCGGTCGAGTTCGCGCGCAATCACGGCGTGGTCATCCACTGCCGTTCCAGTTTCACGGAGACAGCGGGCACTATCGTCAAGGAGGCGGACGGTTCGATGGAGCAGGCCATCATCTCGGGGGTCGCTCACGACACCTCGGAAGCGAAGATCACGATCCGCGACGTGCCCGACCGGCCCGGCGTGGCCGCCACCGTTTTCACGAGGATGGCCGAGGCCAACGTCAACGTCGACATGATCATCCAGAACGTCTCCGAGGCCGGCACGACGGACATCTCGTTCACCACGCCGATAGCCGACCTCGTTCGCGCGCGCCGTGCGGCGGAGGTCGTCGTCGCCGAGCTGGGCGCGCGAGAGTGGCTCGTCGACGAGTCGATCGCGAAGGTCTCGCTCGTCGGCGCCGGAATGAAGACCCACCCCGGTGTGGCGGCGCAGATGTTCCGCGCGTTGTCGGAGGCCGGAGTCAACATCGACCTGATCGCGACCTCGACGATCAGGATCACGTGCGTCGTCGACGGCGACCAGGTGGAGACGGCGGTTCGCGCCTTGCACCGCAGTTTCGGTCTGGCAGAGCAGAGCGTGACGGTCGAGACCGTACCGGCGTGCGGGGATGGAGAGTAGCCATGTCCTGGGATCGGATCATGCCTGAAGCGCCCGTGGTCGCGGTGGCAGGCGCCACCGGCGTCGTGGGCCGGGAGATGCTGAACGTGCTCGAGCAGCGCCACTTCCCGGCGTCGCGCGTGGTCGCGCTTGCGTCCGCGCGTTCGGCGGGCAAGACGGTGCCCTACGGCGACACGGACCTGGTCGTCCGGGAGATGACCGAAGCGAGCTTCAAGGGTGTCGACATCGCCCTGTTCAGCGCCGGCGCCGGCATCTCCAGGCAGTATCGTGACGCGGTGACGCGCACGGGTTGCGTGATGATCGACAACTCATCGGCGTTCCGCATGGACGAGGATGTGCCGCTCGTGGTGCCCGAGGTGAACGCGGACGACCTCTCGTGGCACCGCGGCGTCATCGCCAATCCCAACTGCTCGACCATACAGATGGTGGTGGTGCTCGACGTCTTGCGCTCGCTGGCTCCGATCCGTCGGGTGGTCGTCTCCACCTATCAGGCCGCTTCCGGTGCGGGTCAGGCCGCGATGGACGAGCTCTACGGACAGACGGGGGACTTCCTTGAGGGCCGGGAACTCGTCTCGGACGCCTTCGCGCACCGCATCGCGTTCAACTGCATCCCGCAGATCGACGTCTTCCTTGAGGATGGCTCGACCAAGGAAGAATGGAAGATGATCGCCGAGACCCGCAAGATCCTCGGCATCTCCGAGCTGCCGGTCTCGGCTACCTGCGTGCGTGTGCCGGTCCTCCGCTGTCACTCGGAGGCCGTGAACGTGGAGTTCTCGGCTCCCGTGACGGTGGACGCGGCCCGCGAGGCACTCGCGGCCGCACGGGGTGTGACGCTGCTCGACGATCCGGCGACGAAGTCCTACCCGATGCCCGCGTTGCTCGAGGGGACCGACGACTGCTATGTGGGGCGGCTCCGGGTGGACCCGAGTGCCGACAACGGACTGCAGCTATGGATCGTCGCCGATCAGCTGCGCAAGGGTGCCGCCCTCAACACGGTGCAGATAGCCGAGGAGCTGCTTCGGCGTTAGGATTGGCTCAGGTACAGCAATGTCGAGCCAGGGCCCGGGCGGATTCCCGTCTGCCGAGGGGAGCGCATCAATGGGAGAGCAGACCATCCTGATCGTCGAGGACGATGCTACGATCGCGCGGTTCGTCGAACTCGAGCTCGAACACGCCGGCTTCGATGTACTGCGGGCCGGTGAGGGGCCGACCGCGATCGAGCTGATGGAGGCGAACGAGGTCGACCTCGTCTTGCTCGACCTTATGCTGCCCGGCATCGACGGGATCGACGTAGCGCGCCATATCCGAAAGAAGGGCTCGGAGGTCCCCATCCTCATGCTCACCGCGCGGGCGGAGACCCATGACGTGGTCTTGGGCTTCGACGCGGGCGCCGATGACTACCTCAGGAAGCCGTTCGAGATCCCGGAGCTGCTGTCGCGTATTCGTGCGCTGCTGAAGCGCTCCGCGCCGGGTGCGGTCCAGTCGCAGCTGGAAGCGTCCGGTGTGAGGATCGATCCCGAACGTCGGCTGGCGACCCTGAACGGTGAACCACTCGATCTCACGGCCAAGGAGTTCGACTTGCTCGCGTATCTCGTCGCCAACGCGGGTCGCGTGATCTCCCGCGACGAGATCCTGGGTGCCGTCTGGGGCGCGCAGCACTCGACCGACAGCAACGTCATCGAAGTGTTCGTGTGCCACCTCCGCAACAAGATCGGTGACCGGGAGAACCGCGTCGTCCAGACCATCCGCGGGGTCGGGTACTTCTTCGCGAGGGGTTAGGTTTCTCGTGCGTCTCACCTCGATACGGGTGCGCGTCGCCCTGCTTTCGTCGCTCTTCGCCGCGCTGCTCGTCGGTAGCATCACGTTGAGCACGTATTTCCTGGTCGCGCGCGGCGCGCTTCAGGAGGCCGAAAGCACCTCGGCACGCCTGGCGTTGTCGAGCAGGCTGCTCATGGAGAGCGCCGTGGACGCGGCGTTTTACGAATCGGACCGTCGCGGCTTGAGCGATGTGGAGACGGGTGCGTACATCGCCCGAACCATGCGGAGCGCGCCGCCCGAAGCCATCGTCGCGGGCGTGGCCGGCGAGGCGGCCGTGGCACTCTACATCTGGCCGACGGTGACCACCGCACCGGAACTCGCATGGTCGCTAGGGAGTGACGGCGGTCGTGGCGTGGACTCGGACCGCTCCGAGGCGGCGCAGTCCGGCCGGGTCGTGCGCGAGACGGTCGCGGGTAGGCCGTTGGTGGCCGGGCTCCTGCTCCCGGCGGACCTCGGGCACCACATCGCTTACGTCCCGGTGGACATACCCGGGGTGTACCGTGCGGTGCTCGACGTCGAGTACTCACCGTCGAGCCAGGAGCGGACCCTCGATAGTCTTCGGCTTCCCATGGCGCTGGTCGCCGCGGTCTCGCTCGGAATCGCGCTCGCGCTGGTGAACCTGACGAACCGTTGGACGCTTTCGCTCATAAGCGAGCTGCGGCGCACTGCCGACTCGGTCGACGCCGCACAGCTGGACGTCCAGCTTCCCGAGGAGGGCAACAACGAGATCACCGAGCTGGCGCGGTCGCTCAACCGTCTGATCGACAACCTGCGCAGGCGCAACGAGGCGCAGGCGCGCTTCATCGCCGATGCGTCGCACGAGTTGGCGACCCCGGTCGCCGGCATCCGCGGCTATGTGAACATCCTGCGGGCGTGGGGTGCGGAAGACCCTGCGCTCCGCGACGAGGCGGTGAGTGCGATCGACCGCGAGTCGCGGAGGATGGCGCGGCTGTGCAGTGACCTGTTGTCGGTGATCCGCAACGAAGAGGTCGTGGAGTACCGGCAGATCCGGTACGATATCAACTCGATCGCGCGGGAAGTCCTGGCGAACGCGGCGACGCGATACATGGAGAAGCAGTTCGACTTCACCGGTCCCGACGAGGGTCCGCTGTGGCTCTACGGTGACCCGGACCGCATCGAGGAGGCCCTCGGCGTCCTGGTGGACAACGCCTGCAAGTACACACCGGACCGGGGCAGGATCTCCATCATCACCCGCCGCCATCGTGACCGGGTCGTTGTGGACGTGACCGACACCGGTGTCGGGATCCCCGCCGACGACCTGCCGAACGTCTTCGACCGCTTCTATCGCAGCGACCTCTCCCGGTCGAAGCAGACAGGCGGATTCGGCCTCGGTCTCGCGATCGCCAAGCACATCGTGGATGCGAGCGGCGGGACGATCACCGTCAGGAGCATCCTCGGCAAAGGCACGACGTTCGAGGTCTCGCTGCCCCGGCAGAAGACGAGGACCGCATGAGCGGCAGGGCCCGCAGAGTCGCCCACGGGGGCGTGATCGCGGCGGCCTACGCAGCGCTTACGCTGTTGATGATCCAGAGCCCGCTCGGCTACGGACCGGTGCAGCTGCGACTTTCCGAGGTCGTGACCGTGGTCGCGTGTCTCACTCCCGCGGCGGTTCCGGGTCTTTGGACCGGCGCGGTGGTCGCCAACGCGTACATGCTCACGCAGTACGGCGTTCTCGCGCTGTTCGACGTCGTCCTCGGCGGCGGCGCCACGCTCCTGGGAGCGTGGTGGACCTGGCGGCACCGGGGTCGACCGGCCGTCGCGCTCGCGGGGCCGGTGGTCGCCAATGCGCTCATCATCCCCGCGTATCTGCCGCTCATGCTGGCGGGCGCGACGGGAGTCGACTTCTACCGGCTCTCGGCACTCGGGATCGACGCGTCGGGCTCCTGGCTTGCGATGTACCTCTTCGGCGTGGTGACTGTGGGGCTCGGCGAGGCGATCGTGGTCTACGGGCTCGGCCTGCCGCTGCTGCTTGCCTTGAAGCGGCTGGGCGTGGACCGTATGCTGTCGGTCCAGGGCTAGGATGGGGGAATCGTGGAGCAAACGGCACTCGATATCGCGCCGCTGATCGCGCATCCGAGGAACGGGTGCACCGAGTGCTGGAGTTGCGTGCGCGTGTGTCCGGTCAAGGCGATCCGAGTCATTGACGGGCGCTCCGAGGTCGTTCAAGAGAAGTGCGTCGCGTGCGGCCTATGCGTAACGGAGTGCTCTCGCGGGGGTCATGTCGTTCGCGACGACACGGCGAGAGTGCGGCAGCTCCTACGTTCGCGAGTCCCGGTCATCGCGCTGCTTGCGAGTGAGTTCATCGCGGCACTTCACCCTATGACGGTCGGTCAGGTCGAACGAGCGCTGGAGATGCTCGGATTCTGGGCCATCGAGACGACGTTGCTGGGCGAGGAGATCGTCGCCGAAGCCTACGAGCAGCTGCATACGCGCGAGGACGTGCTCCTGAGCGTCCGCTCCACCTGTCCCGTCGCCGTGGACTTCGTGCGCAAGTACTATCCCGCCCTCGTGCCCGCACTGGCGCCGATCGTGCCACCCTACATCGCGCAGGCGCGGCTCATCCACGAGGTGTACGGCGGGGATGCGGCCATCGTGTACGTGAGCCCCTGCTACGCGCGCAAGGACGAGTATCGTGACCCCCAGTTCGAGGGCGTGGTTGACGCAGCGATCGACTTCCTCGAACTCAAACGGCTCATGGAGTCGGCTCATGAGGACACTGCGCCGCATATTCCCGGCCCCGCGGCGGTCCGCCCCGGCGTCCTCAAGGAGATATCACTCACAGACGGCTTCCCGCGGCACACGCTCGTCTCCCGCGATCTCACCGACGCCGACATGCATGTCATCCGCGGCCTCGAGGAGTTCGACCGGCTGCTGAAAGCGCTCGTGGCCGGAGAGGTCGGACCGACGATCATCGACGTGCTCAACTGTGAGGGCTGCATCGACGGTCCGGCAGTGAGTCCGGGCGTGAGCGTCTTCGCGAAGCGGACCATCGAGTCCACCGCGAGGCAGCGTCCCGGCGTCACCCACGTGAGCACACGCGCCATGCTCGGTGTCCTGCCCTCGGTGGAGACGGTGCGCTCCTTCGCTCCCGACCCTGTGGTGGCGAGGCGCCCCACGGTCGCGGAGGTCGACAGCGTCCTTGCCGCCGGTCGGTTCACCCGGGAGACAGCGCTCGACTGCGGCGCATGCGGTTGGAGCACGTGCGTCGAGCACGCCACGGCGATACTCAACGCGGAGTCTTCCTGGGACCTGTGCCTGCCGCTGCAACGGCAGCTCTACGAGGAGCAACGCGAAGCACTCGACGAACATCGCGAGGCGCTTGCCGAAGTGCAGACGCTCGATCCGGGCACGGGTCTGTGGAACCGCCGGGCGTTCTCGGACCGACTGGATATCGAGCTTGCCCGGCACGTCCGCTACGGCTCGCCGCTTGCCGTCGTGCTGATCGATCTCGATACCTTCGGTGCGGTGAACGACCTGCTCGGACGTGAGGGTGGTGACGTGGTCCTGTCAGCTGTCGCGCAGCGCCTGACCGGGTCGCTGCGAACCACGGACTTCCCCGCCCGCTGGGTGGGCGACCAGTTCGCGGTCATCCTGCCCGGTATCGGCAAGACCGCGGCATTCGCGGTAGCCGAGAAGCTCCGCGGCGTCATCGCAGGCGAGTCCTACACGATTCAGTCAGGCGGGTATACAGGGGATGTGAGCGTGACCGCGTCGCTCGGCGTCGCCGCCGCATCGCCGGCCGTGAACGACATGAGTGCGCTGCTGGAGGCAGCCGACGCGGTTCTGCACGAGGCGATGGGCGCCGGAGGGGACAGGGTGCACCTGGCTCCCGGCTAGGAGGCCCGCATGCACGAGGCGCTGCTCTGGGAGCGGCACGGCGATCGTATCCACTGCCTGCTGTGCCCGAACGACTGCATGATCGCCGAGGGCCGTCGCGGCATCTGTGGCGTGCGTGAGAATCGCAAGGGAGCGCTCGTCGCCCTCACCTACGGGCTCGTGTCCTCGGTCGCGGTCGATCCCATCGAGAAGAAGCCCGTCTTTCACTTCCATCCCGGCAGCAGCGTCCTGTCCCTCGGCAGCGTGGGATGCTCCATGCGCTGCGGGCATTGCCAGAACTGGCAGATCAGCCGGTCGAGCCCGGGTGAGAAGGCGCTGCTCGACCATCTGCCTCCGGGGGAGGTCGTTTCCCTCGCCGATGAACACGGTTGCCCGGGTGTCGCCTTCACGTATAACGAGCCGGTGATCTGGGTCGAGTACGTGCACGATGTGGCACGCGCCTGCAAGGATGCGGGGCTCTACACCGTCATGGTCACGAACGGCTATGTGACGCAGGCGGGTCTCGATCTGCTGGGGGATGTGATCGACGTCTGGCGGGTCGACATCAAGGGCTTCAGCGATCGCGTCTACCGCGACCTATGCAAGGTGGGCTCGTTCCGGTCCATCCTTGATGCCGCCGAGCGCGCCAAGTCGCGCTGGTCGATGCATGTCGAGGTGGTGACGAACGTCATCCCCACGGTGAACGACGACGATGAGACGCTTCACGGAATCGCGCACTGGATATGCACGGCGCTCGGCCCGGACACGCCGTGGCACATCACGCGGTTCTTCCCGTACCTCGATCTCGGGCATCTCGAACCTACGCCGATCGCGATTCTGGAGCGCGCGCGTCGTATCGGCATCGAGGAGGGTCTGCACTTCGTGTATCTCGGCAACGTGGCGACGCCGGGAGGGGAGGACACCATCTGTCCCGGGTGCGGGGAGGTGGCGATCGCCAGGGAAGGGTACACCATCACCCGGCGGCGGTCGCGCGGCGGTGTCTGCTCGGAGTGCGGTACGTCGCTCGGCATCGTGGACCCGGACCAGGGTCCCGAGAAACCGATGAAGCGCACGAACCGCTAGAATGTGACACACGCCGTGTGCTGGCGCGCAGTCATCACTCGAAGGGACCCACGTGCAACCCATCGTTGTCATCCCGACATTCTGGACGCGACGTCGCGGCCGAGGCACGAGCCGCTCGCGTGTCCGTTTCGATCACCCCACCGCCCTGGACGAGGTGGGAACCCTGCCCGACTGCCTGAGATCGCTCGAGCAGGTCGACGGACTCGGCAGGGTGGTCGTGATCGTCGCGGTCACCGATGAGTCGATCGAGCATGCCGCCGAGGACCGCGTGCAGGAGATCCTCAGCGACGTCCCGGGCCTCGACACGGTGGTGTGCGGTTCCGCCGAGATGGGCTCGCTGCACCGCCGGATGGAGCAACTGGAGTTCGCCGATGTCATCAGCGGCGTTAGCCTCTCGAGCTATGGCGGCGTGCGCAACGTGGGGCTGCTGATCGGCGCGGTCCTCGGAAGCGAGGCCGTGATCTTCCTCGATGATGATCAGGTGATCACCGATCCGGCGTTCATCGCCAGGGCGCTCGAAGGTCTCGGCCAGGCTGACGCGCAAAACAGGCCGATCCTGGCGAAGTGCGGCTACTACACCGACGATGCCGGCAGCTATCTCCTGCCCGGCAAGGAGCCATGGACCGACACGTTCTGGCGGCAGCGCGAGCTGTACAACCGGGCGCTCACCTCGGCGCTCAAGCCCCCGCGGATCAAGCCGAGTTCGCTCGCGTTCGGCGGGTGCATGGCGCTGCACCGGGACATGTACTGCAATGTCTCGTTCGACCCCTGGGCGGTGCGCGGCGAGGACATCGACTACGTGATCAACGCCCGCATGCACGGCGGCGACATGTTCCTGGATTCGGAGTGGCCGATCCTCCACCACCCGCCAGCGCCGCCGAGCAAGGCGGGCCGCTTCCATGATGACGTCCACCGGTTCATCTACACCCACCGGAAGCTCGAGTTCTCGAAGTCACAGGTCGATCTGCGCCAGGTGACTGCCGAGTCGCTGATGCCGTATCCGGGCCCTCTGGTGGACAGCTCGGTCAACTGGCGCGTGCGCGCCACAGCGCTGCTGCGCGCGATATCGAGCAGCGAGCGGGGGGCATACCTGTCGATCGCCGCCAAGGTGGTACCCGAGGCGCAGCACTACGCCCGGCAGAACTGTGAGCGGTATTTCGCGTTCCAGCGCCGCTGGCCGATGCTCACCGACCGCGTGTGGAACGATATCGCTCTGAAGTCGCTGTTCACCGGCGAACGCCGGGTCGATCGCGGAGCGCTCACCGGACGGTTCCCGATGATCCAGACAGACTGAGGCGATGCCCGTGACCTGGCCGCTCGCGGTGGCCATCGGCGTCGTGACGGGAACCCTGTCGGGGATGTTCGGCATCGGCGGTGCGCTCATCACCACGCCGGCGATCCGCCTGCTGCTCGGTCAGCCCGAGCTCATCGCGGTGGGAACGCCGCTGCCCGTGATCGTGCCGAGCGCCGTGGCGGGTGCGCTAGCCTACGCACGCAAGGGTCTGGTTGACGTCCGCACCGGACTCGTCGTGGGGGCCGCCGGTGGGCTGTTCGCGGTTGTCGGCGCGCGGGCGACCACGCTGGTGGGCGGCAGTGCCGTGATGGTCATCACCGCGGCGATCATCTGCTGGACCGCCGTGGACACGCTCCATCTCGCGTTCCGGGCCAAGCGTCCCGAGGATGAGCGCGCCGCTCATGCCGAGCGCGCCGGGTCGTGGCTGTGGCTCGCCGGGCTGGGCGCTGTCGCCGGTTTGTACTCGGGCTTCCTCGGGCTGGGCGGCGGGTTCATCGTCGTTCCCGCGCTGCTCCGGTACTTCGCGTTCCCGCCGAAGCGGGCGGTGGGCACCAGCCTCGTGGTCGTCAGCTTGCTCGCGATCCCCGGCACGGTCACGCATTACTTCCTCGGCAACATCGATGTAGGCCTGGCCCTGCAGCTTGCGATCGGGGTGGTTCCCGGGGCTCTGATAGGCGCGAGGATCACCTCCGCGGTCGCCGACCGGTGGGTGCAGGTGGGCTTCGCGGTGATGCTTCTGGTGCTCGGGCTCACGCTCGGAGCTGTCGAGTTGGGGGTGTTCTGAGTGGCGAGCGGCTTCCGCAGTGCCGATCATGCCGAGATCGCCCGTCTCGCGCGAACGCTCTCGGCGGCGCGGGTGGTGGACGGCCCTGCCGAGCTGGAGGCGCTCCACGCGGCCGAGCCGTGGCGCATCCGTGTGAGCGACCGTGGAGACGCGGTTGTTCTGAGCAGGTGGAGGGACCACCTCCCGTACCTGGCCATCGATGCGCTGTGGTGCCCGGCCAGCCGGATCACGGAGGCGCTTCTCGACATCCGTGCTGTCGCCGACGAGCGGGGGTTCGCCGATGTCGTGAGCGCGCCGACACCCGTGGAGGAGATGCATCCGTATGTCGCGGAGGGGATGCGGCCCCGCACCACCGTCGCGACGTATCAGCTGAGCGACCTTGCCGGTACTGCGGTGCGCCCGATGCCCGAGGGTCTGACCGTGCGCTCTGCCGGTCTGGAGGAGATGCTCGTGTTGCTCGACGTGGACGCGCGATGCTTCGACCTGTTCTGGCGATACGACGCCCGGCATCTTGCGCGCTTCCTGGTCTCGTCTCGCTTGGCCGTCGCCGAGCAGGATGGAGAGGTCCTCGGCTATACTCTGTGCACCGTCAGCGGCTCGGAAGGATTGCTCGGCCGGCTCTGCGTGGTGCCTGAGCGGCGTCGGGAGGGCATCGGATCGGTGCTCCTGGCCGACGCGGTGCACCACGTCGATGGCTGCGGCGGCCGACATGTGATGCTGTCGACGCAGACCGACAACGCGACCTCGCAGCGGCTCTATCGCGAGGCCGGTTTCCGCGACACGGGACGCCGGTACGCGTTCCTGCACTTCGGGAGAGACGGAGCGTGAGGTGAAGATCCCCTCGATCACCCGGCAACGCGTGACCGATGCGATGCTGGTCGTCGTGACCTCGATCATCGCGGTTCTGGTCGTGGCCGGGCTCATCGCGCCGCTCCCGCGTGCGGTGTATGTGTTGGCGGTCGGCAGTCTGGTGTTGGTGACCGTCGGGCTGCTGGCAACGCGCGTGGTCACGCGCCCCGACCACCTCCGCGCGCTGCAGTCGCACCAGATCCTCGAGATCGCCGAGCGGTCGCTCGCGTACTTCCGCCAGGGGCTGGAGCCCGGGACCGCCCAGGCGGTCTGCCGGCTCGCCCTCAAGGAGACCGACGCAGCGGCCGCCGTGGCCATCACCGACACCGAGCGCGTGCTCGGATTCGCGGGGATCGGCGAGGACCACCACGCGGCGGGCGGCCCGATCATCACGCGTGCGACACGCGAGGCGATCGAGATGAACGAGCACCGGATCCTCGGCTCGAAAGACGAGATCGGCTGTCCGAGGCGCGACTGCATGCTGCGGGCGGCCATCGTCGTCCCGCTCAAGATGCGCGGCGAGGCGGTAGGCACACTCAAGTTCTACTACACCACGCCGCGGCTGCTGAACGAGACGCAGGTGACGATGGTGGAGGGTCTCGCCCGCCTGCTGTCCACGCAGCTCGAGATCTCTGAACTGGAGAAGCAGACCGCGCTCGCGTGCCGCATGGAGCTCAAGGCGTTGCAGGCCCAGATCAATCCGCACTTCCTGTTCAACACGATCAACACGATCGCGATGCTGATCCGGACGGATCCTCAGACCGCACGCGAGCTTCTCAGGGAGTTCGCGTCCTTCTACCGCCGGACACTGGAGGACAACGAGGGTCTCATCCCGCTCCGGCAGGAGCTCGAGTACGCACTCACCTATCTGCGATTCGAACAGGCCCGCTTCGGCGAGCGGCTCAAGGTGGCATCGGACTTCGCTCCGGAGGTCCTCGACGTGCCAGTGCCCGCCTTCATCCTCCAGCCGCTCGTGGAGAACTGCGTCCAGCACGGCGTACGCGCGGACCGCCCGCTTACCGTCGTCCTCGCCGGTCGTCAGGACGGGCGCGTGGTGCACGTGCGTGTCGTCGACGATGGCGTGGGAATATCAGAGGTGGACATGCCGCACGTGCTCGAGGCCGGATTCGGCAAGGGTCTGGGCATCGCGCTCCGGAACGTGGACGATAGGCTTAAGGGACACTTCGGGCTTGGCAGCGGGCTTGAGGTGGACAGCGTCGCGGGGGAGGGGACGACGGTCACGGTAACGATCGTGGTTCCTGCGACAGCGAAGGCGGGCGATCAGTGATGCTCAAAGCGCTGCTCGTGGATGATGAGGTGCCGGCACGCTCCGAACTGCGGTTCCTGCTCGGGGAGGCCGGCGGCGTGGAGGTCGTGGGTGAGGCGGGAAGCGCCGCCGAGGCGCTTCAACTGATCAAGGCGATCCCCTATGATGTCGTCTTCCTCGACGTCAACATGCCCGGCCTGTCGGGTATGGACCTCGCCGAGGCACTGAGCGGGCTCTCACATCCGCCCGCGATCATCTTCGTGACCGCCCACAGCGAACACGCGGTGAAGGCGTTCGAGGTCGCCGCTGCAGACTACCTGGTCAAGCCGGTCGAGATCCACCGCCTGAGGACCGCCATCGAGCGTGTCGCGCCCTCTGTGGGTGCGCCGGCCCGGATCGATCGCATCCCCGTCGAGAAGGGCGGCCGCAAGCTGCTGCTCCAGGTGGCTGACATCTGCCACATCATGGCGAAAGACGATTACAGCTACATCTTCACCGATGGTGCCCGCTTCCTCTCCACACTGTCGCTCGCGGAGCTCGAGCATAAGTTGGAGCCTCAGGGCTTCTTCCGCGTCCATCGCCGATTCCTGGTGAATCTGGCGCGCGTGAAGGAGGTCGAGCCGATGTACGGCGGCACGATGGAACTCACGCTCCAGGACGATGCGCACACGCGCGTCCCTGTCTCGCGCCGCCGCGCTCCGGCACTGAAGCGATCGTTGGGGTTGTGATCATGAGACTGGGCGTCGTCTCGGACACCCACGGCACGCTCGACCCGTCGATCGGCGAAGCCCTCGCAGGCGTCGATCGCATCATCCATGCGGGTGACATCGGTCCGCAGCACATCATCGACGAGCTTGCGGCGGTCGCTCCCGTCACCGCCGTGCGCGGGAACATGGATTCCGGGGACCTCGGCTGGCGGCTGCTGGACACCGCGACGGTACGCGTGGGCGAGGTGCGCATTCTCGTGACGCACAGGGCGGGCGATGCGATCGTCGCCGGCATTCCCGAGGGCGTCACAGTCGTCGTCAGCGGCCACACCCACCGTCCCGCGGTCGAGCGGATCGGGGAGGTGCTGTTCGTCAATCCGGGCAGCGCCGGCGGGCACAACCGCGACGGACACGGTCCCACCGCGGCGATCATCGATCTGGACGTCGACCCGCCGGCGGCCTGGATCATCGAGTTCGCGTAGCCCCGGCTCCTGTCGCCACGACGGCGAACGGGGGCGTCCGGGCGGCGAGCGGACATCCCGACGGCCGAACGTGACTGCGCCGCCGTTCGCCGCTCGATTCCACCCTTCCGCCGAGTGTTCACCGCCGTACGCGGCGGCTTCGTTCCGCGCGTCCTTCTGCGGTCATAGCCTTGTTCTACGGGCGCGCGCACGCCGCCCGAAGGTCGCTGGGAGGTGGGACGCATGGAGGTCTGCATCAAGGGATCGGCCGAGACCGTCAAACTCGGTGACATCGATGAGGTCTGTGTCGAAATCGGGCGCATCTTGCTCCCGACTGACGGCTCCGAGCCGTCAGTAGCAGCTACGGAGTACGCAGTAGCGCTCGCCAAGACCTTCGGCGCGACGGTGAAGGCCATCTACGTGGACACCGGGCTTGAGACGCTCGAGTACCCGGAAGAGGTCATCACCGAGGACGTCTACGAAGGCGTACACCCGTCGATCAAGGGACTCGCCCTCGCGCATGCGCTCTGCGAGCGCAACGGCGTCGAGTGCGAGGTCGAGATCGTCGAGGGTGGCGTCGCGAAGCGGATCGTGGCCACAGCCGAGGACTGGAAGGCCGACATGATCGTCATCGGCGACACCGGCCGCACCGGCCTGAAGCGCATCGCGCTCGGCAGTGTGGCCGAGACGGTCGTGAAGGGTTCACCGATACCTGTGCTCGTTGTCAAGGCCGACTGATCGCCGGAGCCCCGGCTTCCCTCAAGGAGGTGTTCTGCCATGTCCGACTCGAACCCGCTATCGACGGTCTCCGGTGACGATACTCACGTCCGTCACGGTGATCACACCGACACGATCGAGAGCGTGGATTTGGTGTTCCGCGCACAGCGCAAGTTGAGCTTCACGTACGGCGCCATCTTCTTCGCCGTCACGCTCGCCATCCCGGCGGCGTCCGTGTGGTGGAAGGCGTGGTACGCGATCCCAATCTGGGGCGGCTTCACCGCCAACTACCTGTTCGTCTCGCTCATCTACTACGTCTTCCTGTGGACGATGGCGTGGACCTACTCGAAGCAGGCCGACCGGCTCGATGAACGGCTTGAGGCCATGGCGGCCGCCATCACAGCCAGCGCGACCGGAGAGGGGGCGCAGTCGTGAACACGATCGCGATCATACTCGTCGTCGGGCTGACCCTCTTCACGATCGGACTCTCGATCTTCTCCCGGCGCTTCACCCGCACGACCGCCGACTTCTACCTCGCGGGTCGCAAGGTCGGCTCCTTCGCCAACGCGTCCGCGATCTCCGGTGACTATCTGTCGGCCGCCTCGTTCCTGGGCGTTGCCGGCGCGGTGTACGCGTCCGGCCTTGATGGCGTCTGGTATGCGGCGGGTTTCGCAGGCGGTTTCATGGTCGTCGTGCTCTTCATCGCATCGCCGCTGCGCCGGTTCGGAGAGTACACGGTCGCCGACTTCGCCTTCGGGCGGTTCGGCAGCAGCCGCATACGGCTGATCACGGTGCTCGCCGTGCTGCTCACCTCGCTCTTCTACATGGCGCCGCAGATGTACGGCGCGGGTACCACGTGGCAGGTTCTGGTGGGCAAGGGCATCTTCGGCATGGATGCGTACACGTCCGGCGTCACCGTCGTGGCCGCCATCATCGCCTTCTACGTCTCCGTGGGCGGCATGAAGGGTACCACCATGAACCAGATCTTCCAGTTCTGGTGGCTCGCCTTCGCGATGGTCATGGTCGTGATCTTCGCATTCGGCAACGGATTCGGTTACCCGACCGCGCTCGAGGACGCGTCTCAAGGTCCGGTCGTGAACACGAAGGCATACACAGTGGCGGAGCTCACCACGGCCGATGCTAACGGAGTGACGCCGTACGACAAGGCAGCCGACGTCATGAGTGCCGAGGAACTCGCCAAGGTCGACGAGTTCATCGCGAGTGACGCCGAAGGCAAGATCCCCGTGGCGTTCAGCGCGGGCAACAAGCTGCACGAGCTCAGGGACATGCTGTTCAACGAGCCCGGTCACCGCTACAACGGCTTCGACCAGTTCTCGATGGTGCTCGCGCTCGTCCTGGGCACGGCCGGTCTGCCGCACATCCTCAACCGGTACTACACGAACCCTTCCGGCAAGGCGGCTCGTCGCTCCACCTTCTGGGTGCTCGTCTTCATCGGAACGTTCTACATCCTGGCCCCGATTGCTGGTCTGGCCGGAATCGGTATCGTGCGTGACTATCTGGCAGGTGGCGGGACGCTCAACGCGGCCACTGTGCACGGCCTGCTCGTGAAGCCCGATCAGATCATGCCGACCCTCGGCGAGATCCTCGGCGGCCAGTGGCTGATGGGCGTGGTGTCGGCGGGTGCGTTCGCGGCCATGTTCTCGACAGTCGGCGGCCTGCTCATCGCTGCCGCTTCGGCACTGGGCCACGATGTCTACGAGACGTACATCAACAAGGACGCGTCCGAGGCCAAGCGCGTGGCGTTCGGCAAGACCGCCGTGCTCGTGTTCGCCGGTGTCGCCCTGCTGATCGGGCTCGCGATTCCGCACTTCGGCCTTGACCAGGCGTACCCGGCCCTCATCGCCATGATGGTGACCTGGGCGTTCTCCGTCGGCGCCTCGGCGTTCGTGCCGATGCTCATGACCGGCATCTGGTGGAAGGGGACGACCGAGCGGGGCGCCACAGCGGGCATGGTCGTCGGACTCGTCGGGTCCATCACGATCATCTTCCTGAACATCCTGCAGCAGCTCGGGACGATCGGGAAGGACGGCCTCATCGGTTTCGTCGGCAGTCTGACCTATCCGGTGCTGTTCACGTTCCCACTCGGCCTGCTGACGATCATCCTCGTGAGCAAGTTCGACGGGCAGCTGCCTAAGAACGTGGACCAGATCTGGATGCGGATACATGGCACCGCGAGCGAGCGCCATGAGAAGCAGCATGGTCTCGACAAGGTCGGCAGCATGTTCGGTAAGGCCAAGTAACGCTTCTCGGGCCGTTCCCCCCGGAGGCCCCAAGAACGCGGCACCGGCTCCCCGTCAGGGAGCCGGTGCCGTCGTCTGTGCTGTCCGAGCGTTCTAGCGAGCAGCCGCTGCCTCGATGTCCGCCGCGAGTGCCGCGAGCGATTCCGTGCTCGTGGACGGCAGATCGAGCCGGACCACGCGCCGTTGGTGGCGCGCCAGCGTCACCAGATCGCCTTCGGCCTGCGCACGATGTAGCGCGCCCAGTGTGAAGCGTTTCCCGGGGATCGCGATGTCCTCCCGGTCCCGCGCCGTCACGAGGATGAAGACGCCGTTGTTCGGTCCGCCCTTATGGAGCTGGCCCGTGGAGTGCAGGTAGCGCGGGCCGAGTTCGAGACAGACCGCGCGCCGGGTGGCCGCCGAAAGTCGTGCGCACGCAGCCCGCAGAGGCGCAAGGCGCTCTTCATCATCGGGCGCATAGACCAGCAGCGCGATATAGTCGCCCTCGGCCGCCGCCTCGGCCGCGCCCCGTAGAGCCGAGGGCCGGTCGGAGGGCCGAGTGCCCGGCAGGGTGAACCCGCCAGCGTAGGTGACCCAGGTGCCCTCGAGGTCGAGCGCAGCGGCAGGTACCTCGCTCGCGCCCCCCTCGAGAATCGCGGTGGTGGCCGCCTTGGCCTCCGCCACCGCGAGTTCGTCGAAGGGGTTGACCTCGAGGAGCACGCCGGCGAGCGCCGTCGCGTATTCCCAGCGCACGAACTCCGCACCCACGTCGAAGACATCGGTGACGGTGAGCTCGAAGACCGGGTGACCGGTGGCCACTTCGCGTGACCAGTCGGCGAGCGCGGAGTCGTCGCCGAAGCGGATGACGACGACCGCGCGATCGTCGCCCAGATCTGCTGGTGTTGGCAGCCCGGCCTCGATCACCGGCACGATGCCGCGACCATCCTTGCCGAGCGATTCGGCTACGAGCTGCTCGACCCACAGGCCGAAGGGGCGGTAGCGCTCCGATGCCACCAGCGTGAGCTTGTCGTGCCCCGTCTCCCACGATTCGGCCATCCACCCGGCGAGGAGCGCCGCCGGGTTCTCGGCGACCGGCGCGGAGCACGCGTGTTCCATCGCCTGGGCACGTGCGATGAGGCTGGGGAGGTGGATGCCGATGAGCGCTGCGGGCGCGAGGCCGAACATCGAGAGCGCCGAGTAGCGCCCGCCGACCGTCGCGGGTCCGGTGAGCGTGGTGCGCATCAGGTCGCGCTGGCGGAGCTTCTCCAGAGGGGAACCGGGGTCGGTGATGACGATGAAGTGGCGACCGGCCTCGTGGCGCGGCATCCCTTCGGCGCTGAGCCACGCGTGCACGATCGCGTAGAGCGACAGCGGCTCGATCGTCGACCCCGACTTGCTCGCGATGAGTGCGTAGGTATGCTCCCGGTCAAGACCGCCGAGCAGCTCGGCAACCTGGACGGGGGACGTCGTGTCGAGCACGTGAAGACGCGGCGATCCCTCCGCCGAGCCGATGATGCGTTCCATCACGAGGGGGGCGAGCGACGAGCCGCCCATGCCGAGAAGGAGCAGGTCGGTGGTGTCTTCGGAACGCAACGCCTCGGCCAGACCCTCGAGCAGCGGGAGCCGGCCGGACGCCTTCCCGGCGAGGTCGGTCCAACCGAGACGCTGCATGATCGGGATGCGCATGTCGAGATCCTCGCTGAACAGCGACGCATCCCGCTCGCGCAGCCGCCGTACCGCGTCGAGTTCTTCCAACCGCTTCAGTGCACCCACGGCCGAACCCCCTTAGAAGGCGTCGGCACCGTCGATCGGGGCAGGTGCCTCGATACTCGGCGTCGGTTCTATTCTAGCCACGAGGACGCCGCCGAGCACGACCATCACGCCGCCGATCACGGTGGCGAGTGTCAACGGCTCGCCGAGGAAGAGCGCGGCGAAGAGTACGGCGCTCACCGGCTCAGCGTACATGAGGATGCCGGCGTGATCGGCGCGGATGTGGCGCAGCCCGCCGAAGAACACGAATCCGGCCAGCGCGGTGTGGACGATGCCGAGGGTGGCCAGCGCGGCGTAGGAGCCCGCCGAGGTGGGCCCGCCGCCGTGCACGTACGAGTAGATCACGACCGGCAGCAGCACGATGGTGGCGACGGCATACTGTCCGAGCAACAGCGTTCCGGTGGACACGCCGTGTAGGGTCTTCTTCGAGTGCAGGAGCAGTCCCGCGTACGTGACGGCGGAGCCCGCAGCGAGCGCCGCGCCCAGCGCCTGGCGTCCGCTGCCGAGCGCGAGGCCGTGCTGCGCGAGGATGACGACGATGCCGCAGAGCGCGAGTGCCAGAGGGAGGACTATCCTGCGGTCGAATCGCTCTCCGACAAGCGCGGGTGTGAGTGCCGCCACGAACACCGGGCCGGTGTAACCGAGCAGCTCGGCGGTCGCGACCTCGGTGAGGTCGAGCGCCGTGAGGAACAGGAGCCAGTTGGCCGTGAGGAGCAGGCCCTGCGTAGCGAGCTGCCCGCGCTTCTTTCTGTCGAGCGTGGCGAGCTCGTGCCAGCGGCCGGTGGCGAGCATCCAGATACCGATCACGAGTGCCGCGAACACGACCCGGTAGAAGACCTTGACCCAGGGGTCGCCGTCGGACGCTCGCAAGACGAGCGGGATGGTGCCCCAGACAACGCCGGTGAGTGCCACGCGGGCGAGCCCGGAGACCCGCTCGGCCCGGGTGGCTGCGATGTCGTGAGGCATGGCGGACCTAGCAGATCCGGGGCAGCTGCTCGCCCACGAGCATGTCCATGATGCGTGTCGCGCCGAAGGCGGTGCGCACGTAGACCTTGCCTGCGGGGCCCTCGGCGACCGTGCCGATGATGGTGGCGTCGGCGCCGTACGGAGCGGACTTCATGGCCGCGAGGGCGGCCTCGGCCTGATGGGAGGGAACGATCGCCACCATCTTGCCCTCGTTGGCCACCTGGAAGACGTCGTAGCCGAGCATCTCGCACGCGCCGCGCACCTGGTCGTGCACCGGCACGGCTGGCTCGTCGACGGTGATGGAGACGCCGGAGGCGCCAGCGAGCTCGTTCAGGGTGCTCGCGAGCCCGCCACGCGTGGGGTCGCGGAAGCAGCGAACGTCCGGCGCGGCCTCGAGGACCGCTGCGATGAGAGCGTTCAGGGGTGCCGCGTCGGTGCGGATGTCGGTGGAGAAGGAGAGGCCCTCGCGCGTCGACATGACGGCGATGCCGTGGTCGCCCAGCGTGCCCGAGAGGAGCACCACGTCGCCGGGGCGACAGTTCGCGCCGGAGAGGTTGAGCCCTTCGGCCAGCACGCCCACGCCGGCGGTGTTGATATAGCAGCCGTCGCCATGACCGCGCTCCACGACCTTCGTGTCGCCCGTGACGATCCGCACGCGCGCTTCGGCCGCAGCATCGTGCATCGAGACGATGATGCCCCTGAGCTCCTCGACGGGCATGCCCTCCTCGAGCACGAAGCCGACCGATATATACAGGGGCGTAGCGCCGGAGGTGGCCACATCGTTCACGGTGCCGCAGATGGCGAGGCGGCCGATGTCGCCGCCGGGAAAGAAGAGCGGGTGCACCACGTACGTGTCGGTCGAGAACGCGAGGCGCGAGCCGGGGAAGGGGAGCGCCGCGGCGTCATCCATGCGGCGCAGGACGTCGTCGCCGAACTCGGCCACGAACAGCTCCTCGACGAGTTCCTTCATCATCGTGCCGCCGCTGCCGTGTGCGAGCAGGATGCGGTCGGAGCGCATGGTCTAGGCCTTCCCGTAGTCGGTGTACCGGTAGTATGCGGCGCAGCTGCCCTCGCTCGAGACCATGCATGGGCCGATGGGGTGCTCCGGAGTGCATGCGCGGCCGAAGAGCTTGCAGTCGAAGGGGAGCGTGACGCCTCGCAGCACGTCGCCGCACTGGCAACCCTTGATCTCGCGCGGCTCAGGAGGCGTGCACGGCACGCGCACGCGGGTGTCGTACTGCGCGAACTCGGGGCGGAGCGCAAGCCCGGTGCCCGGGATCACGCCAATGCCGCGCCACTCGGCGTCGACCGGCTCGAACGCGGCTTCGATGGCGGCCACCGCGGTGGGGTTGCCTTCGGCATGCACGCCACGGCCGTAGGCGATCTCGACCTCTGCGCGTCCCTCGGAAAGCTGCTTGGCGAGCATCCACACGCCCTGCAGCACGTCCACCGGCTCGAAGCCGGTGATCACGCTCGGCACACCGTACTCGCTCGCGAGGAACTCGTACGGCGCGGTGCCGATGATGGTTGAGACGTGACCCGGCAGGATGAAGCCGGTGATCTGCACCTCGGGATCGTTCACGAGCGCGCGGAGCGCCCCGGGGACGGTCTTGTGGAGCGAGAGGGCGGACCAGTTGGGCAGCCCGCGGCGTGCCGCCTCGCGGATGGTGAGCGCCACCGTGGGCGCGGTGGTCTCGAAGCCCACGCCGAGGAAGACCACGTGCTTGTCCGGTTCGTTCTCGGCGATGGTGAGCGAGTCAAGCGGTGAGTAGACGATGCGCACGTCGCGGCCGTCAGCCTTCTCGCGCGAGAGCGAGGAGTACGAGCCCGGCACCTTCATCATGTCGCCGAAGGTGGTGAGCACCACGCCAGGCTGGCGGGCGATCTCGATCGCGAGGTCGATATCGGGATTCGCCGTGACGCAGACGGGGCAGCCGGGTCCGGAGAGCAGGGTGATCGTCTCGGGCATCAGGCCGCGGAGGCCATGCTTGGCGATCGCCATCGTGTGCGTGCCGCAGACCTCCATGAGCTTCGCGGGCACGGTGGCGGTCTCGTGGATCGCGTCCACAAGCCGCCTGGCGACCTCCGGGTCGCGGAAACCGTCGAGGACCGAGTTCACGAGGCAGCGGCCTCGGCCGCGGCCTCTTCGTCTGCCTCGGCTGCGAGCTCGTCAGCGGTGCGGATGCCCATCTGCCGCAGCATCGCGAGGCTCTCCTGGGCGAACTCCTCGTCGACCACTTCGATTGCGAACCCTGCGTGTACGAGCACGTGGTCGCCCACCGTGGCGGCGGGCGTCATCATGAGGCTGATGAAGCGCTTGACGCCGAGGATGTCGACCTCGGCCATCGAGTTATCGTTGGGCTCGCTGACGATCTTTGCGGGGATCGCGAGGCACATGTGCGGGACCTCCTGATGTGGGCTTCCGATCGGCCATCGGTGGCACCCACCTACTATAGCGGGAGGGGCGCTCGTTGCCGAGTGTGGCGGGGAGCTAAGTCGGGCCGAAGGGCCGCGAGAGGCGCCCCCGCTCGACATCAGCTCACGCGCGTCTTAGCTCCCCGCCACACTCCGAAGTGCTACGCTGGTGAGAAAGAAAGAGCGCCGCTGAGCGGCGCTCTTTCCGTTTGAGGCCGAGGCAAATCGACCGTTCATAGCCAGATCTGAAGCTGCGACGCCACCGCTTTCTCCTGGACTGTCGGCTTCCCTACCAGGAAGAGCATCGACTAGTACTGCTTTTCAGTCACCGTCATGGCTCTGACGCTTCCCTTTGACGGGAGATTGGCCTTCAGCCGCGCGAGATGCTTCTGAGTGCCATCGAGCCCGTTCGTGGTTCGAGCATACACCGAGAACCACATCATCACGTATCCGTCGGAGATCAGGAACTTGTCAGGAACTTGTGAAACTGCTGGTAGGCCCGCTTGTCCGGCTTGGCTCTGACGGGGAGATCAAACAACACAATCCGTCTCATCGGCTTCACCTGACTACTCCGGGAGTGTTGCCGGTATGGCTGCGGGGCGATTACGTGCGGAAGCGTGAGGAGGGCGTGGTTCATCTCCGCCTGCGCGCGCGCCAGGCTCGCTGTCGCCACATCGATGGCGGTAAGAGTGGAGTCCTCCTTGTCATCAACCAGGCAGGACATTTGAAGCGTTGTGATGAGCGCCTGGCGCCCCTCGCGCTGCGATGCGTCCGCAGTTGCGCCAGCCGCGACAAGATCCGCAAATGGCCTAAGCGGCTCGAGGAGATCATCCGCTAGTGTCGCGTAACCGACGCGTCTTGACGGTTAGCCTTGCGTAGGATTGTATCCGCATCCTTCGTCCAGCTGAAGGGTTCGCATCGTTCGTTCCAGCCATCGATGAAGCGCCGGATTGCGGCGAT
>JBASOJ010000094.1:0-6698 GCA_049658145.1 Coriobacteriia bacterium | reverse complement strand
GCGCAGAAGCGGCAGCCGCGCGTGCAGGCGTCGCCCGCGATCAGGAAGGTGGCCGTGCCGCTCGCGTAGCACTCGCCGCGGTTGGGGCACTTCGCCTCCTGGCATACCGTCGCCAGGTGCAGCTCGTCGAGAAGCCCCTCCACCGCGCGGTACTCGCCGGCGTGCGCTATCGGGCGCCGCAGCCAGGCGGGCAGGCGCTGCGCCGTGCGTCCGTGCTCGTAGGGCACTAGCAGCCGCACTTCCCGGCGGCATCCGCGCACGCCATGCGGATCACCTCGGAGACGGTGGGGTGTGCGTGCACGGTCTCGGCGAGCTGGCGCACCGTGATGTCGTGCTTCATCGCCACGGCGATCTCGTGGATGGTCTCAACGGCATGCGGGCCCACGATCTGGCAACCCACGATACGACCGGTGCCGTTCTCGGCCACCAGCTGCACGAACCCGTCGCTCTCGCCCTCGCCGAGCGCCTTGCCGTTGGCGGCGAACTTTGCGACGGCCTGCACGGCGTCGATGCCGCGCTCCTTCGCCGCGTCGCGCCCGCTGCCCACGACAGCCACCTCGGGGAACGTGTACACACAGGCGGGGATGCAGTCGTAGCGCACACTCTCGAGATGCGCCTCGGCGCCGACGGTGGAGAACTCGGCGACAGCGTTGCGTGCCGCCACCACGCCCTCCTCCTCGGCCACGTGCGCGAGCATCATGCCGCCGACGAGATCGCCGATCGCGTAGACGCTATCGATGTTCGTGCGGAAGTGCTCGTCCACCTTCACGGCAGCGCGGTCCATCTCGATGCCCGCCTCGGGGAAGCCGAGCCCCGCCGAGTTGGGGATGCGCCCCACGGCGCTCATCACGATGTCACTCTCCAGCACGCTCCCGCTGCACAGCGTCGCGCGCATGCGTCCGTCGACGCGCTCCACGCGCTCCACCGCATCGCCGAGGTGGAACACCACGCCCATCTCCTCGAGCGCGGCCTGGGTCTGCTTCACCACACGCTTGTCGTTACCGGGCAGGACCTGCCCCATGAGTTCGACCACGGTCACGATGCTGCCGAACGCAGCGTACGCGCACGCGAACTCGAGGCCGATCACGCCGCCGCCGATGATCACGATGTTCTTGGGGATCTCGGTGAGGGTGACCGCGTCGTCGCTCGTCCACACACCCTCGAGGTCGTGGTCGATGTTCGGGAGCTTGAAGACGGCCGATCCGGTGGCGAGTATGAGCGCGTCACCCTCGATCGTCTCGCCGCCGCCGTCAGCGAGCGCGACCTCCACGGCCTTCGGACCGACCAGGCGGCCCGCGCCGTAGACCGTGCGTACCTTGAGGCGCTTGGCCGACGACTCGATCTGCCCTACGAGTTCGTCCACCACGCTCTCCTTGCGCGCCCTGAGCGCGGGGATGTCGGCCGTGGCCACCGTGGATGACAGGCCGAAGGTGGCCGCCTCGCGTGTGTCGGCGACGATGCGTGCCGAGCGCAGGATGGTCTTCGTGGGGATACAGCCCCAGTTGAGGCACGTGCCGCCGAGCCGCTCGCGCTCGATGAGCGTGACCTGCGCGCCAAGCCGTGCTGCTTCGAACGCAGCACCGTAGCCACCGGGTCCGCCGCCGAGAACGACGATGTGCATGGTGAACCCTCCTCTTATGGCGCCACCGGACCGGGTCACGCTTCGGGACGAAGCTCGACTTCGGTGACGACCTCGGACTTGATCATGCCCACGAGCGCCGTGAGCGCCTCGATGACGTTAGGACGGATGTCGCCGCCCACGAGCACATACATGATGTCGTCGCCCACCTCGAGGTGGCCCTCGTTCACCCAGGCGCGGATGACGGATACGCCCTCCATCAGCCCGGCGGTCTCGAGCAACTCGGCGAGGCGCTCGCGGTCCACGCTGAGCTCCATACCGGTGACCGGCCTGCCGTCACGGGAGAAGGAGCGCACGACACCGTTGTGGCACAGATACATGCCGGCGTCAGCCGCGCCCGGCTCACGCTTCACTTCAGCGAGCCAGCCATCAAGGCTGGGCTTATCGGAGATGCTCATGACCCGACCCCTTTCTCCGGCGGTGCGGCATGGCGGCATGATAGCACGCGGGCGCCAGGCAGCCCCTTATCGACGAGGGCCCCGCAGGTAGCACCGCGTGGGCACGGCGTGGTGGAAGAGCGAGCCCTCACAGGTGAGGAACTTGTCGAGCGCGAGCCCGGCGAAGCGCATCACCGGTTCGCTCGCTTGCTGGCTGATCACCACCGCGAAGAGCGTGGCCCACTCGGCGAGGTGCTTGCGGAAGAAGCCGTTCGCGCGATCGAGCGCGATGTAGTCACCTGATGCGGCGCCGCGCAGACAGAACGCCATGTAATCGAGCTCGGTCGAGACATGGCCCGGCGGGTGCATCTCGCCGTACGCCCGGGGGATGTGGAAACCGGACTCCGCGTAGGCGGCCTCGATCGACGCTGTGCGCTCCCGGATGTCGCCCGACCGGTACGTGACCTCCTCGGGTGAGAGCACGTTGGTGAAGGGGTCGAAGCCCGACCGCTGCCCGTACAGCCGGTTGCGCTCCGCCTCGAAGGCCGCGCGCCCGTCGGCGGTCCGCAATGCCGAGTCCGCGGCTTCGAACGCATCGAGGATCGCCTCCTCGTTCACGTTGCGGTTGATACGGCAACTGCGCATCGCCGACCGGAGCCGGCGGATCGCGGGCGACACCTCGGCGAGCTCGCCCCGGTAGATGCGCGCGAGCGACTCGTACGCGGCGATCCGGTCCTCCAGCGGACACATGCAGTGATCGGTGAACTCGAGCCCGCATGCGAGTCCCTCGTCTATGGCCGAGGTGACTTCGGGCGACGACCCCACCGGTGAGGACGCCTCTTCGAGACGCCGGGCCGTTCCGGGGATCACGTCATGCTCCTCGAGCCCGACTTTCAGGCCGGCGGCGAGTGTCATCGGCAGGCCGCGCCTGATCATGTCCCGGACGACCGCCTCGGTGTCGTACGCGACGCGATGGATGGTCGCCCCGAGCCATACGTCCGTCTGTCCGACCCTCCGGCTTGCGGTGTCTGCCGGAGCGTTGTCGACCACTTCCTTCTGGGTACCCAGCACCAACTCGACCCAGGCGGCACGCGGGTCACCGTCGCGGGGACGACCCACCGAGCCGACGTTCACCCAGTGGACCACGCCATCCCCGGTCGGCCCCGACCGATGAACCGGGACGTGCGTATGGCCGCAGCACACGACGTCGGCCTGCACCTCGTGCGCGATGGCGGCGAGGAGCGGCATCAGCGCATCGGGCGCGATCACCTCGCTCGGGAACCGCGGGGTACCGTGACAGAGCACGATGCGGGCATCGGCCTCGGCGATCACGAGGTCTCGCGGGAGTCCGTAGAGGTAGTTGGCCGAAGCGCGACTCGTCTCGGCGATGGTGAAGGCGTAAGCCTCGGCACCGTCGAGCGCCTCCTGCGGCGTGGGGAAGTCACTGCCGGGGTGGCGCAGATGCGCGCCGATCGCCCGGTCGTAGTTGCCCTGGACCACCGTGTCGCCGGAGGACCGGACGAGCGCGATCGCTTCTTCCGGCCGCGGGCCCAGCCCCACAAGGTCGCCGAGGCAGTAGCGCTCGGCGATCCCCCCCGCCTCGATCGCGGCATGGACCGCTTCGAGCGCGGCGGTGTTCGCGTGCACATCGCTGTAGAGTGCGATGCGACGCATGGCTCCCTACCCTTCGCCGAGGATGCGGCTGATGGCCCGGTCGAGTCCGAGCGGCATCACGTGCACGCCGTCGGCGATCTGACGGATCTCGCGCACCTGCTCGGCGGCAAGCCTGATCGCCTCGTCGGCGGGGTCCTCGGCACTGCGGATGCGGTCGGCGATCGCGTCGGGGATCATCAGGCCGGCAAGATGCTCGTTCACGAACCGGACCACGCCCGGGCTCTTGATCACCAGCACGCTCGCGATGATCTTCGCGCCGAGGGGGCGCACGGCGTCCACGGCACGCTCGAGCTTGGCCATGTCGAAGATGGCCTGGGTCTGGAAGAACCGTATCCCTGCCTCGATCTTCTGCTCGATGCGGGCGAATTGCACGTCCCAGGGTTCGGCCTCGGGGAACATCGCGCCGCCGATGTAGAAGCCGGTGGCGCCCTTCAGCTCGTGGCCCATCATGTCCCGGCCCTCGTTCATCCCCACAGCCACCTGCGCGAGCTGTGTGGAATCGAGGTCGAAGACGCCCTTCGCGCTGGGATGGTCGCCGCCGCGCGGGTCGTCGCCGGTCACCATCAGCACGTTCTCCAGGCCGAACGACCAGGCCGCGAGCAGATCGCTTTGCAGCGCAAGGCGGTTCCGGTCGCGGCACGTCTGCTGGAAGATCGGCTCGATCCCCCGGTCGAGGATCGCCTTCGAGGCGGCGAGGCTCGAGAGGTGCAGGCTCGCCCCCTGGTTGTCCGTGACGTTGAGCGCGTCGCAGTGCGGTGCGAGGATGTCCACCGCGGCGTGCATCGAGGCGAGGTCCGCACCCTTCGGTGGTGCGACCTCACCGGTGACGACGAACTGCCCGGACTCGAGCATGTCGCGAAACCGGCTCATCGCTCGGCCTTCCGATCGTGGATGTTCACGCCGCCGGGCTTGAGCGCCGTTGAGAAGTCCTTGGGGGCGAGCGTCCCCTTGTTCGCACGACCCTGCTCGGCCAGCCGTGTGCGGATGCGCACGTGCGTGCACTCGCGGTCGGTGAGCACCTCGCACATGCCATCCCACATCCCGCCGCACGGCCCGTTGAGCAGGCCCTTCGGACAGGTGGTCACCGGACAGATGCCGGCGGTCTTGTCGAGCACGCAGTCACCGCAGGTCTGGCACCGTTCCTCGAACACGCCGTTGCGGATGACCGTGCCGAGGAACAGCGATTCGAGCGCCGGGAACACCGGCTTGGCGATGGCGTCCGCGGTGGTCTGCACGCCGGCGCCGCACGCGAGGACGAGCACCGCGTCTGACGCGTCTATCGCGTCGTGATGCTTGCGGCCTTCGAGCTTCGTGCCGTTAAGGTGGCACGTCACCTCGCCCACGGTATGGCCCGTGACCTCGTATCCTTCGGCAGCGAGCCGCGCCGCCATCTCCTCCAGTTCGGGCGCGCCGCCGGTGTGCGCCACGGTGGCGCACTGGCCGCAGCCCATGAGGAACACGCGGCGGGCACCGATGCTCTCGAGGTTCTCGATGATGCGCGAGAAGTCGCGCGGTTTGGTGATGATCATTCGCCAGACTCCCTGTTGCGCGCTATCGCGTCGCGGACGGCAGAAACGCAGCCCGGCGCATCTTCAGAATACCCCGCACCGAGGCCTTCGGCGAAGTCGCGGGTCACCACGGCGCCGCCCACGAGCACGGGGATCGCGCGCGCTTCCCGGATGGCCCCGATCGCTCGCTCCATGTTCGGCAGCGTGGTGGTCATCAGCGCCGAGAGGCAGACCGCATCAGCCTGCGTTGCCGCCTCGGCGAACGCCTCGGCGGGCACGTCCACGCCGAGATCGTCCACGAGGTAACCTTGGCTTTCGAGCATGGACACGCAGATGTCCTTGCCGATCGAGTGGATGTCGCCCTTGACCGTGCCGAACACCACGCGGCCCTCGTGCTCCGCGCTGCCCTCGGGCAGGTGCGCCTTCGCGCGCGCTACGGCCGCCTTCATGGCGTCGGCAGCCGCGATCAACTGCGGCAGGAACACGTCACCGCGCCCGTAGGCGTCGCCGAGCCGCTGGATCGCCGGCGTGAGCACGTCGGCGATCACCGACTGAGGAGCCTGGCCTGCGGCGATGAGCTCATCGGCGAGCACCGGTGCCGAGTCCGCATCGCCGCGCTCGATCGCAAGGCCGAGGCGGTCTGCGGTCGTGCCGGCGACGGGCGGGGCCTCCGGCGCACCCGCGCCTTCGGATTCGGCCACGCGCGCGATCCAGTGCTCGGCCCGCACATCGCGGCCGAGGAGCACGTCAGATGCGGCGGCGGCCGTGGCGTTATCGAGCTCCACGCGCTCGGAGGGGTTCACGATCGCCGCGGTGAGGCCCTCCCCGGCCGCAAGCGCGAGGAACTGCGCGTTCAGCAGCGCTCGTCCGGGCAACCCATGGCTCACGTTGCTCACGCCCGCGACTGTCGCCAGGCCGAGTTCGTCGGTCACGGTGCGCATCGCCGAGAGCGTGGCGGTCGCGCCCGCCTCCTCGGTGGCCGCGGCCAGCACGAGCGTGTCCACCAGCAGGTCGCTGTCGGTGAGACCGGCTGCGAGCGCGGCTTCCCGTACGCGCCGGACAACATCCACGCGCGCCTCGGCGGCATGCGGGACGCCCGAGTCGTCGAGGGCGAGTACCACGACCGCGGCCCCATAGCGGACGGCGAGCGGCAGCACCGCCTCGATGGAGGCGGCCTCCCCGCTCACGCTGTTGATGAGCGCACGGCCCGGATACACCTTGAGGGCGGCTTCGAGCGCCACGGGGTCGGTCGTGTCGAGCACAAGCGGCAGGTCCACGAGACCCGAGAGCGCGAGCACCGCCTTCGGCAGCACCTCGGCCTGGGGCACATCGGCGGCACCGACGTTGACGTCGAGAAGATCCGCGCCCGCATCCTGCTGCTCGACAGCGTACTCGCGCACCACGTCGAGCGCGCCTGCACGCAGCGATTCAGCCAGCCGCTTCTTGCCGGTGGGGTTGATGCGCTCGCCGATGCGGGCGAGCGGCGCGCCTCCGCCGATG
>JBASOJ010000093.1:0-57408 GCA_049658145.1 Coriobacteriia bacterium | reverse complement strand
GCCGTCGCCCCGCAGATGTGCGCGCCCCGGGCGTCGAGCGCCTCGGCCACCCGGGCGCTCACGCGCTCCTTGTCGGCCTCCACGAGCACGCGCTCTCCGAGAGCGGCAAGTTCGCCGGGGTCGAGCGAGGCGAGGCAGCCGGTGACGATCACGATCGGCGAGCGAGGAAGTGCGAGCGCGTGACGCACGGCCTTGCGCGCCTTGTGGTCGGCCTCCCCGGTCACCGTGCAGGTGTTGACGACGACCACGTCGGCGTCTTGGGGCGCGCAGCCGGCGCCGACGGCGCCCAACTCGGCGGCGATCGCCTCGGACTCGGTCTGGTTCACCTTGCAGCCGAGGGTCACGAACGCCACACGGCCCTGTGCGTCAGGCATGCCGCCCGCCGAGTCCACCGCGCGCGTGGATGGCTATCGCCGCTGCGACCACGCCCGCGGTCTCGGTGCGTAGCACCGTCTCGCCGAGCGACACCACCGTCGCGCCGGCAGCGACGAGCGCCCGGACCTCGACCGATGTGAGACCGCCTTCAGGGCCAACGACGACCGCCACATCGATACCCTCCGAAGGTGCGATCCTTCCAAGCGCCCCCGCGATGCCGGGCGTTCCGGCCGCATCCTCCCAGCAGACCAGCACGACCGAGCCGGAAAGCGACACGGGCAGCTCTGACGAGCGTCGGAGGCTGGCCACCTCGGGGATGTCCGCGCGCTGCGACTGCTGCGCGGCCTCGGCGGCGATGCGGCGCCACCGCTCGACGCGTGCCTCGGCCTTGCCGGGGTCGAGCTTCACGACACTGCGCTCGGCAGCGAACGGCACGATGCGCGACACGCCGATCTCCGTGGCCTGGCGCACCACATCGTCCATCTTCTCGCCCTTGGCGAGACCCTGGACGAGCGTGACGCGGGGCAGCCGTTGCGCGGGCAACTGCTCGACCCGCTCGCCTTCCACAACGTCGCCGACAGCGGTGAGTCGCACCCGGAACGGTACGCCCTCGCCCACCACGACGATCTCGTCGCCCGCCGCGAGGCGCAACACATCCCGCAGGTGGTGGAGCGTCGGGGTGTCGAGCGGCAGCGGCCCCCCGGCAGGCACCGGACCCTCGGCGAAGAAGCGGTGGAGGGCCATCGCTACGCGCCCAGCCAGTCCTTCAGCTTGGCGAGCGGGGTGCGCTCGTCGCCCTTGCGCCCCGTGCCGAAGCTCTCGCCGAGCTCCTGCAGCAGCTCCTTCTCGCGCTTGGAGAGCTTCTTAGGCGCGAGCACATCGAGATGCACGATGAAGTCGCCCACGCCGCCGTCCATCCGCGGCATACCCTTGCCACGCACGCGCGCGGTGTCGCCGGTGTGCACACCCGAGCTGAACGGCACGACGATGTCCTCGAACAAGCCGTGGACGGTGATCTCGCCGCCGAGGGCCGCCTGCGCGATGTTGATGCCGGCCATGGCGTGCAGGTCGCTCCCCTCGCGGTGCAGGAACTCGTGCGGCAGCAGCCGAACGGTCACGAGCAGGTCGCCCGAGGTGGCCCCGCGAACGCCGGCCTCGCCCTTGCCGGGCACGCGCAGTGTGTAGCCGTCCGGAATGCCCACCGGGAGCTGCACGCGCACCGTCTCGGTGCCGTTCACGCGCCCTTGACCGCCACACGCGGGGCATGGCTTGTCGATCGTCACGCCCGTGGCACCGCACGCATCGCACGGTGACTGCGTCTCCATCACGCCGAGGAAGGTCCGCCGCTGCGTGCGCCGCTGGCCGGTGCCGGAGCACGCCGAGCATGTCTGCGCGCTCCCGTCCACCGCCGCACCGCTCCCCGAGCAGGTGGCGCACGTCATGGGATGCGTGATGGTCACATCCTTGGCCGCGCCCGACGCCGCGTCCTCGAGGGTCACGGCAACCTGCACGCGCAGGTCGCGTCCCGACGGGTCCGGACGCCCGCCGCCGCGCGCGCCACCACCGCTGAAGAAGACGCTGAACAGGTCGTTCATGTCGAAGAAGTCGCCGCCCATGTCCGCGCCGTAACCGCCGCCCGCGGCGCGGGGGTCTGCCGTGCCAAAGCGGTCGTAGCGCGCGCGCTTCTCGGGATCCGAGAGCACCTCGTACGCCTCGTTGATCTGCTTGAACGTCTCTTCGGCGTGCTGACCGTCGTTCACGTCGGGATGCGTCTCCCGCGCCTTGCGGCGAAACGCCTTCTTGATGTCATCGGGCGATGCCTCTTTGGGCACGCCGAGCAGTTCGTAGTAGTCGACAGAACTCACCTAATGAACCTCTCTCCTCAGCTCTCGAGCACACTCGTGAGCGCGTCCGAGACCGTACGTACAGCCGACATGGCGCGACGGTAGTCCATGCGTGTGGGGCCGATCACGCCGATGACGCCCCCCGAGTCGCCGTCCCCGTAGCGTGCCGAGACGAAACTCGTGTGCTCGAGCGCAGCCGACGGGTTCTCGTGACCGATGCGGACCGCCACGCCAGTCGTCCGCATCACGTCGGTGAGCACCGACAGCATAGAGTAGCCGTCCTCGAGCAGGCCTACCAGCGGACGAACCGCCGCCGGGTCGTTGAACTCGGGATGCGCGAGCAGCGCCGATACACCCCCGGTGAGAACACGGTCGTCATCGGCCTCGGCGAGACACTCGAGCACCACGTCGAGCACGCGGATCGCCACGTGCGCCTCGTGGCCGGGAACACCCTCGATCGTGCTGCGCACCGATTCGGCCTCGCCGCCCACAGCACCGTCGAGCGTGCGGGAGAGGTACGCCTCCACGCTCGTGAGCGCACCTGGCGGCACGTCCTGCTCGAACTCGATCGTACGGTTGGCCACCTGTCCCGAGTCCGTCACCACCACCACGAGCGCACGGCGGGCCGCAAGCGGGACGAGCGTTACCCGCCGGATGCGCGCGCGCCTGAGCGTGGGCGCCGCCACCACGGCGACGTACGACGTCAGCTTGGAGAGCATCGCCGACGTCTCGCGCAACACGTCCGAGAGCTCGTGCTCGACCTCGGCGTAGTAGCGGCGCACACCCTCTTCCTCACCCGCGCTCAGGTGCGACGCACCCGTGCCGACGACGTCATCGACGTACGCGCGGTAGCCACTGTCGGTGGGGACACGCCCCGCCGAGACGTGCGGCTGGAACACGAGCCCGGTCTCCTCGAGCGCCGCAAGCTCTGAGCGCACGGTCGCCGGACTGCAGCCGAGGTGATAGCGCTCGACAAGGACCTTCGAGCCCACCGGCGCTACGCTCGTGATGTATTCGTCCACCAGGGCGGAGAGCACCGTCCGGCGACGGTCGTTGAGCATGTCGGACCTCCTGGCACTCACGCCTGCCGAGTGCCAAACGATTCTAGGGCGGGAGCATGGCGAGGGTCAAACCGTGAAGGGTTACTCCACCCCTCCCCAGATGCGGCTGAAGATCTCGTTCCCGAAGAGCCAGCCACGCTCGGTGGGGCGCCACCGGCCACCTTCGTGCACCACGAGGCCGTCGGCCACGAGCGACTCCATCGCACCGGTCACATCGGCAAGCGCGACCAGCTCATCGGCAATGCCTTGCGTCATGCGCATGCCGAGCATGGCGTCCTCGCGGAAGGCCTCCGGCGCGGTCATCGTCTCGAACGAGGACAGCGGCTTCTCGACGCGCATGGGAAACACGTCGGCCGCGTACCCGTAGCGCACGCGCACGATCTCGTTCTGTTCGGGTGGCACGAGTCCGAGAGCGCGCGCCATCACGCCGTTCAGCATGCCGTGCGCTCCCCCGCCGATGCCCAGGTACGACCGTCCGGTCCAGTACGCGGTGTTGTGGCGCGACTCGTGACCGGGCAACGCGTAATTGGCGACCTCGTAGCGGTTGAATCCGCGTTCGGCGAGCACGGCGGCGGCGGCATCCATCGCAGCCACGGTCGCATCCTCGTCGGGCGGGGCGAGCCGTCCGGCGGCGATCGCCTCGGCCATAGGCGTGCCGGCCTCGATCGACAGCGGATAGACCGATACGTGCTGAACACCCGCGTCCACGATCGTATCCAGCGTCTCGAGCCAGACGTCGTGCGAGAGACCGGGCACGCCGCATATGAGGTCCGCGCTCACATCCAGTCCCGCCTCGCGTGCCCCGCGAAGGGCATCGAGTGCGGCTTCCGCATCATGACAGCGGCCGAGGAGCTGCAGTGTCGCATCGTCGAGCGACTGCACGCCGACGCTCAGCCGCGTGACGCCGACAGAGACGAGACCGGCCAGCAGCTCCGGCGTCACCGGCTCGGGATTGGCCTCGACGGTGACCTCGGCGCCTTCGGCGAGCGGCATGATGGCCGTCAGCTCGCGCACGAGGGTCACCAGGTCGTCGCCGAGCACCGTGGGCGTACCACCGCCGATGTACAGCGTCTCGAGCGGCACGCGCCGCACGGTGGGCAGAAGCCAGCCGCGAAGCGTCTCGAGCGTCGTCTCCACGAGCTCGGTGTGCGAGATCGAGCCGTCATCGGCGCGCGAGAAGAAGTCGCAATACGCGCACTTCGAGCGGCACAGCGGCACATGCACGTACAGGTGCTTCGGCAGCGGCACGCGCGGCGGCTCGTTCCAGGGAACGGTCAGGCCACCCGCGTCTGAACCCGCGCCGAACGCGCCGCCTGCGGAGCCGGAACCTCCGATCGCCTGGCCCACGCTACTCATCGACCTTGAGGATCGCCATGAACGCCTCCTGCGGGATATCCACGGAGCCGACAGACTTCATGCGCTTCTTGCCGGCCTTCTGCTTCTCGAGCAGCTTGCGCTTTCGGGAGATGTCGCCGCCGTAGCACTTGGCGATGACGTCCTTGCGCATGGCGCGCACCGTCTCCCGGCTGATGATCTTCGCGCCGATCGCTGCCTGGATCGGCACCTCGAACATCTGCCGGGGGATGATCTCACGGAGCTTCTCGGTGAGCACCTTGCCGCGCGCGTACGCCTTGTCCTTGTGCACCACGAACGACAGCGCGTCCACCGGCTTGCCGGCGAGCAGGATGTCGAGCTTCACGAGCTGACTCGTCCGGTAGCCGATGTACTCGTAGTCCAGGCTCGCGTAGCCCTTCGTGCGGCTCTTGAGCTGGTCGAAGAAGTCCATGATCAGCTCCGAGAGCGGCATCTCGTAGTGCAACTCGACGGTGGTGGCCGAGAGGTACTGCATGTCCTTGAACGTCCCCCGGCGCTGGTCGGCAAGCTCCATCACCGCGCCCACGTAGTCGGGCGGCACGAGCACCGTCGCCTTGAGGTACGGCTCCTCCACGTGATCGAGGTGCCCCGGGTCGGGCATATCCTGCGGCGAGTGAACGACGACCATATCACCCTTCATGCGATATGCGTGATACTCCACGCTCGGCGCCGTGGCGAGCAGGTCGAGGTCGAACTCGCGCTCGAGCCGCTCCTTCACGACCTCCATATGAAGCAGGCCGAGGAAGCCGACGCGGAAGCCGAAGCCGAGCGCGTGGCTACTCTCGGGATCCCACACGAGCGCGGGATCGTTCAGCTGCAGGCGCTCAAGCGCGTCGCGCAGGTCAGGGTACTGGTCGCCGTCGATCGGGAACAGGCCGGTGAACACCATCGGCTTGGCCTCGCGGTAGCCTGGCAGCTGCTCGGTGGCGCCATGTCTCGCAAGCGTGACCGTGTCGCCGACCTTCACGAGCGACGGGTCCTTCAGGCCGGTGATCAGGTAGCCGACCTCGCCAACACCCAACGTATCGACAGGGATGTTCGCGGGGCGGCGGACCCCCACCTCTTCAACGTCAGCCAGCGTGGATGTGGCCATCATCTTGATCTTGAGGCCCTTGGATACGCTGCCGTCCACCACGCGAATGAGCGCGACCACGCCCCGGTACGCGTCGAAGTACGAGTCGAAGATGAGCGCCTTGAGCGGTGCGTCCGGGTCGCCTACGGGATGCGGCACAAGGCGCACGACCGCCTCGAGCGCGTCGCGCACGCCCTCGCCTGTCTTGCCGCTCGCGAGCACCGCTTCGTCGGCAGGGATCTGGAGACCTTCCTCGATCTCGTGTCGCACGCGCTCGGGATCGGCGGCCGGCAGGTCGATCTTGTTGATGAGCGGGATGATCTCGAGGCCCGCGTTCATGGCCATCAGCGCATTGGCGACGGTCTGCGCCTCCACACCCTGCGCGGCGTCGACGACGAGGATCACACCCTCGCACGCCGCGAGCGACCGCGAGACCTCGTAGGTGAAGTCGACGTGCCCGGGAGTGTCGATCAGGTTGAGCTGGTACGTCTTCCCGTCATCGGCGTCGTACATCACGCGCACGGCCTGGGCCTTGATCGTGATGCCGCGCTCGCGCTCGATGTCCATCGAGTCGAGCAACTGCTCTTGCATGTCGCGGTCGGCGACGGTGTGCGTAAGTTGAAGCACGCGGTCAGCCAGGGTCGATTTCCCGTGGTCGATGTGCGCGATGATCGAGAAGTTGCGTATGAGCGAGGGGTCAGTCATCAGAAGCGTAAGGATAACAGGGACGCCCGCATTCACGATAGCGGGCGTCCCGACACAACGGCAATCAGAAGGTCCTCGTCCAGCTATGGCAGGAATGACAGCCATAGTGGTCGCCGTAGCTTGGATCAGCCATCGCGCGCTCGAGATCGCTTACGCCCACCCCAGCGTCACTGTTCACGAAAGACCTGCTCCCGTGGTTGTGACACAACTGGCAGTTGCTGTCGGCGTTGGGGAATCCCGCCGCTGCTGGGACTTCGGGAGAATCGATCCACGGACTGCCATGCGCGCCGCCGAGCGAATGACACCCGTAACAGGCGCTATGCCACTCGGCAACCGTTCCGGCGTGACAAGCAACACATAGGTTGTCGAGCTGCGACGATGAAGTCACGGAGATGTCAGTCGTCCCGTTCACCGTCGTCGCGATGTGGTACAGGTTGCCGTTACCATGAGAGTCGTGGCACACACCGCACGTGATTGCCTGGTTGCCCAGTACGAAGGGATACTTAAGGTTTGCGCCCGCGCTGTCACCATCACCGTGATAGTCACTCCCCCAAGCAGCACCCACGTCGATCAGCGATGCAGGAGCCACTACACCTGGCGGAGCGGCTCCGTCGTGACACCGCAAACAGAAGACGGTGTTCCCCACCGGCAGTGGTGTCAGGACTGACCTATCCGTCGGCACCTCGTCCTCGACTCCCTCCACCCAGGCGGAATCCGAGAAGTCATATAGCGTGACGCGCACAGGGTATCCCGGCGTCGGCTCACCATGCCCGGTCCATTCCACCGAGGCGCGCACCGCCGCAATGCCGGAAACGGGAAACCGCACCACCTGCCAGTTCCAGTCACCATCGCTCGACGCGAGATCCGTCCGCCAGTACGTGGCATCCAGAGTCGAAGCCGCCGACAACGCTGCGGCATCAACGGCAGACCCCGGAGCGGTGATCGTCGGCAAGGGACCCGAACTCTCCCAGCCATCGCTGGCAGGAATCCTGGTGACCGCACCCCCGGCACCCTCGAGCTGAAGGGTGACACGATCAGTGTCGACCGAGAACTCCGTTTCCGCGGGTGGGCCGGCCGTGGATGTCGGTGCGATGACTGTCAACGCGTCCGGCACACCGAGAGGTGCGTGACCCACGATCTCAGAATAGGCGCTGATCAGAGCCGCGAGCCCACCCGCGGCTGCGTCAGAAGTGCGGTATGTGCCATCGTGAATCCTCGTGTTCCACTCCGTCAGGTACGCCTGGTGCATCTCGTCCTCTGGGTACACCTCATCGGGTCCGTAGGGCCAGTTTGTCATTGCATGGAAGGGCATCGGATCCACCCGGCCGGTCAACTCCTGGAAGTAGCCATCCGTGTGAATCACATAGGTTCGTTCCATCCCCTGGGGCACCGGGACAGCGCCAAACGTCAGCTTGAGCTCATCCCCTGTGTCCATCACCACGAACATGTCATCAGATGATCCCACGAGCGGCTCAACATCCCCATACCTGGTGAAGGCACCGAGGTGCGTTGGGATATCGGATGTGGCCACGGACTCATAGTCGAACTCGGGTAGCGGTTCATCGTCGTATGCAGCTGCCCCAGTGAAGCCAAGCTGTGCCGAGGTTAGTTCGAGCTCGGTCACCGTGATCGGCTCAGCAGCACTTGTGTCGACCGCCACCCAATCAATCCACGTACGGTAGAACCCGCGCATCCGCACCTTGTGGCGAGTCACTCCCTCCGGGAACTTCCCGGTAAGATCGTAGATGACCGTCTTCGTGTAGCCCGGAATGAAGGGCAGCGCCGGGTCCACTACCACCCAATTGCCCTCGGCATCCTGTACCTCGAAGACGCGGCTGGCCCGAGGAGCACCGGATTCCTCCCACTGCGCCCTCTCGGTTGCAGTCGCGTACTCAGTCCATCCATTCACTAGCAGCTTGATCGATGGTGCACCGGTTAGATCGCCGAGGTCGAACGTGTACTGGTTGTCATCGAAGAATCCGGAGGGAGCGTGTACGGCGTCGACACTTGCCACTTCGGATGTGATGTCCAGATTCGTCACCGCCGGGCCGGTGTAGAGCGCTGTTCTCGTGTAGAGAGCCTGCTCGACCGGACGCGGATCGCGAACCGTGTACCGGTCGAATGTCGGGGTGGTCTTCGTCGTGCCGGACCGGGTGTAGTCATTGAGATACACGTCAGTTCCAGCTGGGTGGTCTACCGCACTCAGAATCACATGGTCGATGTACTCGACCTCGTCCTTCTCATCCTTGAGAGAGATGTGATACTGCCCATCCGCCTCGGCGATCGATGAACCGTCGATCCGCGTCTCCTCCACCGGAGGTGGCCACCGATATGAGTCACCCTGCCTGATGCCCAGTGTCCCGAAACCCATGACGTCTGTGATGAACTCGTACTGTGTCCCGTTCCATGTGTACAGGATCGGACATGAGGTGGTCACACCGAAGTCATCAAACCCAGACCACGGTGACATGACCCAGAAATGACCCGAATCGCGCACGCAAACCCGCCACGTATAGGAACTGCCCGACGTGACGTATGCAGCCCACGACGTCCCGGTCTGCCACGAGGAGGTCTTCCACGGAACTGTTCCTGCGCCTCGGTAGAGCTCGACGTAGTACTGGACCGCGTGACCATCCGCCGGGGGTATCGCGCTCCACTGGAACGTCACTGTTTGCGAGTTGATCCTATCGGTCATCGGCACAAGCGTCGGATTCCCGAATGCGTTCGGAGATTCGTACTCGAAATCGGCGGTCTGAGCCTCGTTCGCAAGCGCATCCGCTGAACGAATCCTGAGATGGTACGGGCCCGCGGAGAGCGAGCCAAGGGCCACGGAGTGTGCGGTCGTCAGAGGGCCGCCGCCGAACGACCCGGACCCATAGCTGTCCGTCGTACCCAAGTCCACCCGTGAGGTCGCCGGCTCGTCGGTCGACCATGCGACAACAGGCACACCGGAGTTGGCGTCCAACGTGACCTGTGAGACTACAGGAGCAACGCCGTCGTGCTTTGCGCCGACGAGCGCATAGACAAACCCTGATGCGTCAGTGAAATCGGACAGTCCGTTGTCCACGTTGAGCCTAAGGTCATCGGGATCCGAGTATGCCGCAGTAACGCTGTTCCGGTGCACGTTGTGGCAACTCGTGCACTCGATCCGCGCGCCGGTGCGGGCCTGCGCCGCGGGATCGACGTCGTGGTGCGTGAGGTCGTTGGTGCCGCCGGCGGTGAGCTGGGCCTTGATGTTGCTGCCGCCCGCCGAGTTGGCTGCATCGCTGTGGCACGCGTTACCCGTCGCGCCGGTACACGCCGAGAACTGCCGCGCCGGGAGTAGCGACTCCTCGGATCCACCATGCGGACCATGGCAGTTCGTGCAGGTCACGGAGCCGTTCTGCATCACGCCGGCATGGGCGCTCGTGGCGTAGCCCGTCTTGTGGTCCCCGCCCGTGGCGGTGAAGTAGTCGTAGCCGGGACGGAAGAGCAGGATGTTGGCGGCCACCCGGCGGTTGCGGGCGATGCCGTGGCACGTCCAGCAGAACGCGTCACCGCCCGTGACCGCGGCACCGCTCACCGCGTCGTAGGCGCGGAGCAGGTCCTCGTTGCCGGCGGCGTACGGGTTCTTGTGCGGATCGTGGCAGCTCGTGCAGTAGAGGCCCTGATCCACCGGGTGCGTGGTGCGCGTGGCCGGCAGGGGCTGGTCGAGCACGTCGAAGAACTCCGCCTCGATGTTCCTGGCGCCGGGGACACCTGCGGCGGTCGCGGTGTGCGGCTCGTTGCCGTGGCAGAAGTAGCAGACCTGGGCGTCGCGGGCATCGAGGCGGATGTCGGCGTTGGTGGGTGCCGTGAGGTCGTGGCACACGTCCTGGCAGTAGTTGACGGCGAGTCCCGAGGTGCCGTGCGGCTGGTAGGTGCCGTTGGTATACGGGCTGAAGTGCGACAGCTCGCCGGTGAGATAGCCGCCCTCGAGGCGCGCGTCGGCCACGCGGACCCAGGAGGCCGTGGCGGTGTCGTAGGTCATGAGCCCGGCGGCGCGCAGGAGCGTGCTCACGATCTGGGCCTGCTCGACGTCGAGCGTGTAGGCGATCGAGAGGGTTGCAGGTGCGCCGAGCGAGCCCGAGGGCTCGATGTCGTAGATGCCGGCGAGTGCGACGAAGGGGCCGGTCGGGGTGCCCGCGAGTTCCTCGATCGTCACCGTCGTCGTCCCGGCATACGAGCCCGGGGCGAGCGCGAGGGCCACCTCGCCGTTTGAGGCGCGCAAGATGCGGCCCTCAGGCGTGACCTCGCCTGAGATCGAGACGCGTGCGTTGGGGGCGGAGGCGCTCGGGGAGCTCGTCCCGCCGGGGCCTTCGGCGGAGACCGCGTAGTAGGCGGTACCGCACTCGGCGACCGGGTAGACGAAGGAGCGCGCCTCGGGACCGGCGGTGGCGACAACCGAGTACGTACCGTCTGAGGTGGCGGCGCGCAGGAGCGAGAAGGCGGCGACCGGACCGCCCTCCGCGGCGGGATCGAACGCGACCACATCGGCCATGTCACCCGAGGTGCAGGCAGTGAGTGTGGGCGCCCCAGGTGCGGCAGCGGGCGGATCGGGGTCGACCGGCGGGTCGACCGGGTCATCGGGCGGGTCGACCGGGTCACCGGGCGGGTCGACCGGGTCATCGGGCGGGTCGACCGGCGGGTCGCTCTTCGGCGGCTTGGCCTTGTCCTTCGGCTTGCCGTTCTTGACGCGGTCGGACGCCCCGGACGTCGCGCGCCCGCCGAGTTCGGTCGGGGTGCGCGCGGACGTTGCGGCCGAGCCGGTGTGCTCCCCCGTTGACGCTGTCACGGCCGAGTCACCCGTCGCGCTAGCCGGACTCTCCGCGCTGGCGCGCGCTACATCACGGACACGGGTCTGCAGAGAAGCGCTGCTCGCGTACATGCGAGACGCACCAGCCACGAGAACGACGGCCGCGCAGAGCATCAGCACGGCTCGCGTCCCGCCCCGGGCCGCTCGGCCTGATGGTGCCTTCATCGTCGTCCACTCCCCGCGAGTAGCCGGCAGGATCCTTATGGAAGTGTGCTCAACAGGTGGCAGTTCAAGCAGAGATCGTCATCGGTCTCGACCAGCAAGGTCGCGTTGGTGGTTTGGTGCGGGAAGGTCAGGAACGCCGGGTTGGTGTACGGAGGCGTATTCGGACTGTAGGCATCAGCACTGAACGGTACCTCCACGTCGCGCGCATCCTCATGGCATTGCTGACAGATGGGATCCGTGCGGTCGATCTCCCGCACGGCACCGTCACCCGCTTCGGGGACCGGGCCCATGATGTAGCCGCTGTTGGTCTGCCCGAGGCTGATGGCGAGCTCCAGCGCCGGGTCGTAGTTGGCCGCTCGCGTGGTCAGCGTCGACGGGACGTGGGATATGACGTCCCCGTAGCCGAATGTGTAGCTGGTGTTCACCGGGTGGTTGATCACCGTTGACTGCGAGTGCCGCTGATCGTGACAGGCGGCGCACCACTGCGCACCGTAGTCGGGGTACGTTCCCACCGGGTCACCCCGAAGATTGTTTCGGAGCAGACAGTCCGAGGAGATGAGCGCCCCCGAAGCGGCGGGTACTTGCGCTCGCGTGCTGTCCCGGATGAACGGGGTCACTGTGTTCGACCCGTGTACGGAGTGGCAGTCGGCACAGCTGAGCACGGCATCAAGATTCTCGGATCCGCCGGGGATGGTAGCGGTCGACTCGTACGCGTGGTCCGCCTGGACACTCCCACCGTACGCGGTGATCGAGTGATACGGCCCCTCACCGCTTCCCGTGCCGTCGTGGCAGAGCAGGCAGGTCTGACTCACGGTGGGTCCACGGAGAAGGATCACAGACGTGGCAGGGGCATTGTGCACGGAGTGACACAGGACGCACTTGTTGGTCGTGCTGGCATAGCCCGCATGCGGCCCGCTGCCATCCCACGGCGTATCTTCGCCCGCAGTCGCGTGACACTGGTCGCACGTGAATGAAGCGAACGGCTCATCAGGGCGAGGGTATGCCAGTGCGGGCGTGGCAATGCCTACCCACAGCAACACCGTGAGCACGACAACATAGAGAGCCCCGGGCCCCCGTAGACCAGGGCTGATTCGCCGGTGCATCTTCGTCGGTGATCCCTTCGCGCGTTCAGCAAGCTGGGGCGTAATTCAGCCACGCTGATGTTAGCATCATCGGCATGTTCCGAACAACGTATTGTGCCCATGGTCACATGGCACCTGTCGTGCCGAAGACACCCCGCACCCGTCGGACACGGGGAGGAAACGGGCGGCCGGCCCGCCGGTTGGCGCGCTCCCACCCCTGTGCTATCCTTTGCGGGTTCGTCCGCACCCCACTGCGACGGGCACCATCGTATTCGTCTGGAGGAACAGGGCACCGTGGCAAACATCAAGAGCCAGAAGAAGCGCATTCTCACCAACGAGAAGGCGCGTATGCGCAACAAGGCCGTGAAGTCAGCGCTCAAGACGGCGACCAAGAAGGTCGACGCTGCTGTCGCCGCGGGCAACAAGGAAGCAGCACTGGACGCGGCGCGTCAGGCGACCCGTGCACTCGACAAGGCCGCAAGCGCCGGCGTCATCCACAAGAACCAGGCCGCCAACCGCAAGTCGGGCGTCATGGCGAAGGTCAACGAGATCACAGGCTGATCACACCCGTAGCGACTGGTGCGCACGAAGGGCCGGGGATTCTCCGGCCCTTCGTGCGTTCTCACGGCTCCCGGCGGCACACACCCACGAGCCACACCTCGAAGAGTACCCTCGGCTCGCCCTGACCGGTCTTCATTCGCGCCTCCAGGGTAGCCGCATCCCTGAGTGCGCGGGATAGCTCCTCGGCGCGGAAGCGCCTCGCCTGCTCGATCGCAACACGGGCCTGCCACTCGGCCATACCCACCGAACGCTGCACCTCGGCCTGCTTGGCGCCCCGGTCGATCAGTGCACGCGTGCTCACGAGCGTGCGGAGTTGACGGACCGTCATGGCATGGATCCCGTTGATGTCCTGACCGTCGGCGATGAGTTCATCGAGCAACGCGAGGGCGCCCGAGCACTCCCGGGTGCCCACCGCGTTCAGGAAGTCGAAGATCGACACCGGTGCGGTCTGCGCCACCACGCTCGTCACATCATCGCGGGACAGCTGCGAGCGCTCACCCGCGAACGCGATGATCTTCTCCGCCTCGATCTCGAGCCTGCGCAGATCGCGGCCCACCGCGCGAACGAGTGCGGAGGCCCCGTCGGCACTGATCGTGCGGCCCTTCGAGCGGAAGAGGTCGATCACCCACGACGGGTACTCGCTCTTCCTGGGCGCGGTGTACTCGAAGACCCCCCCGAGTGCCTGGATCGTCTTGTACAACTTGGAGTCCTTGCGGATCTTCGTCGCCACCAGCACCAGACATGCAGTGGGCGCCGGATCCTTGGCGTACTCGGCTAGTACGGCCTGACTGGCTGGAGACATGCGGTCGACCCCCCGCACGATCACCAGACGGCGCTCGGAAGCGAACGGAAGCGTGTTCGCGGCCGCCACCACGGCCGAAACGTCGGCCGTCTCGCCATCGAACGCCTCGTAGTTGAAGTCGAGGTCCGCGACCTCGGCGATGCGGTCCCGGAGCCGGCGGAGCGCGCGCTCCAGCAGCAGCTCCTCGCTCCCGAAGATCAGGTAGACGCTGGCGAGATCGTCCACACCTTTGGTCTTGGTTGCCACAGAATCCTTCCTGAAAGGTGAGCGGCCGGGGCGCGCACTCGGTATCGACGGCCACCGCGACCCCCCGCATTCTCGCACGAACCGTGGGGACGCTACCATGCCGTGCGGCCTCCACCCGATACCCCGAGCGTCCCACTGCGACAGTGATGTCTCCGCTCAGGTCCGTCCGGTAGACGCGCGCCCCGCTGGCATCGAGCAGGGACAGGGTCTCCCGTGCCGGATGGCCGAAGTCGTTGCCCTCGCCCACGCTGATGATCGCCTCGTTCGGCGACCACCCCCCAAGACCTTCGGCGGTGAGACCGTTCGTGCTGCCGTGATGCGGGATCTTGAGCACCTCCACCTCCCGCAGCGTGCCGGAGGCGAGCATCTCCTGCTGCACGTGGCCCTCGGCATCGCCCGTGAGGACCATGTCGAACGCACCCCTGCCGAGGCCGAGGACCACGCTCGTATCGTTGGTGGACAGGTCCCCGGGCGCCTCGGGCGGCGGCCACAACACCTCGACCGTAGTGCCACCCAGCCGCCACCGATCACCGACCACGAGGGTACGCACCGGGCAGTCCGGGCCCTCCCACGATCCGCCGTCAGGCATCGGGTCCCGGGCCGTCGACTCCCCGGGTCCGCCGGCTCGCGCCACCCCGGGCACGCCGATCCAGTCGACCTCGACCACGCCCGTCAGACCCCCTGCCCCCGCGGTGTGATCCCCGTGCGCGTGCGTCAACACCAGCACGTCGATACGCCGAATCCCGTTGCGTGCAAGCGCTCGGCGCAGTGCAAGATCATCGGGGCCGGTGTCCACCAGCATGGTCCGTCCACTGTCGCGCACCAGGATCGCGTCGCCCTGTCCCACGTCGAGCACGGTGATCGTGCACTGCCGTGCCGGCGTGGGGCCGAGCGCGACCGCGACCGAGCACGCTGCGGCGACACCCAGAAAGCGCACCCCCATCCTCGGCGCGCGAGGCAGCGGCCACCACACCCACAGAACCGAGGCGGTCAGCATGGAAACGCCCGCGAGCAGCCATCCGCCGTTCAGTGCCACCGCCGCGCCCGGAAGCTGCGCCAGGCCGCTCGCGATCCAGGCGGTCACGCCGAGAACCGATGCCGCCGCCTGCGCACCGAGGCTCCCGACCGCCGGCAGAAAGTCCCCGGCAACCGCTCCCGCCAGCCCGATCAGCATCGCCACCGAAACGAGGGGGCCGGCGATGAGGTTCGCTATCGGCGCAAGTAGCGACACCATGCCGAAGCCCGACGCCACCACCGGTACCGTGGTGAACTGCGCCACCAGGGTGAGTGAGAGCGCAGCGCCGATACGACGCCACCACCCGGTGAGGCCCGACGTCGCCCACGCGGCCGCCAGGTCGCCGAACAGAAGAAGCCCTCCCACCGCGAGCGCCGAGAGCTGCAGACCGAAGTCGAACACCGCCCATGGCCCGCTTGCCAGAACCGCGACTACAGCACCCGCGAGCGAGGCGACTCCGTCCCCCCGCCGCCCGGCCAGTTGCCCGATCCCGCCGACCACGAGCATGAGGAGTGAGCGCATCGCCGAGTAGGGCAGCCCGGTCACGACCGCATACGCCGCTCCGGCCAGCACCGTGGCGACGACGAGCGGCCGCCTCGGAACACGCAACATCGACCCGATGAAAGCGACCGCCGCGCACGCAGCGGCAAGGTGCGAACCCGAGACCGCCACGAGATGCGTCAGGCCGAGGATGCGGAAGTCTTCCTCGGTGTCGGTGCCTACCAGGCGACGCCGGTCGCCGAGGACTATCCCCTCGGCGAGATCACCCCCGGCTCCCGGAACCCTGTGCATCCGCACGAGCATGGCCGCGCGCCATGCGAACAGCGAGCCGAGTGGACCGGGACGCCATGCCCCCGTGTCTGCACGCCACGCCGTCCCGGTGGCGCACACACCTGAGCGCGCGACGCGACGTGCCCACGGCTCCTCCCGGGGCAGCGGCTTCAGAATGGCCGAGAAGCGCACCGTCCGCCCGAGATCGGGCACATCCGCCCCCTCTGGCCACCCGATGCGCACGTGCGCGCCATCGAGCGGACCTCCCCGGATACGCACGCGCACGACCGCCCCGTAGTGGCCCTCCGTGGCGTCGGCCTCCACCAGACCCGTCCACTCCCGCGCTCCGCAGTCCACGACGACGGCACACTCCTCCTCCCAGGCGCGGAACTGCAACGCCGAAAGACACGCGCCAGCGGTCGCCCCCGAGCACACGACCAACAGCACCGCGAGCATGCCGGCATGTCGCGCACCGTTTCGGGCGGTCCACGCGCCCAGCGCGGTGGCCGAGCACACGGACGCGAACGCCACGGCGGCGGCCATCCCGTACCGCCACGCCAGCGTCTCCGCCACGATCGCCCCCGCGCACATCGCCACTGCGAACCAGGCCACCGTCGGGATGGGGGGCCGCACGGGAGCATCGCTCATCCGCACGTCACCAGGTCTTTCAGCGCATCGAACTTCTTCGCGCCGATGCCCGGGACCCGCATCAGGTCCTCCGGCGTGGAGAACGGGCCGTTGGCCTCCCGGTCATCGACGATCTTCTGCGCGGTCGACGGACCGACCCCGGGCAGAGCGTCGAGTTCGGCCGCGGACGCGCGGTTGATGTCGACCAGCCCGCTGGCCTGTGCACCGCCGCTTGCGCCCCCCGCGACGGCCGGAGGTGACACGACCCCCGCTGCCGCCTCATCGGTCGTCGGGACGTACACCTGCTCGCCGTCCGCGAGTATGCGCGCGAGGTTCAGGCTCTGCAGCGCGGCATTGCCGAGCCCGCCGCCGGCAGCATCGATGGCGTCCGCCGCCCTGCTCCCCGCCGGGAGCGCGTAGACACCCGGACGCATCACCGCCCCCACGACGTGGACGACGACCTGTGCCTCCGCATCGGCCGCGGCCTCGTCCTCCTCGGCAGTGCTCGCAGTGGTCGGCTCGGCATCGTCGAACGCGACCTCCGGCGCCGGCGCAGCAGGCCAGAATCGCCACAGACCGAGCACGACCACGAGGACGGTGAGCGCAATGACCGCCCTCTGAGTGCGCGGTTGCAGGCGCGCGAGCCCCGCCCGCTGCAACAACTCCTGTACGCGATTCGACACGAGCGGTGACATGAAGCACCCCTTCATCCGTGAGGACGAAGGGGGCGTCCGGTACCAAGCTTAGACCGCGAACCTTACGTGATCTCCAATGCGAGTACAGCCGGATCTGAATCCGCAGCTCCCGGGACGCGCCTACGCGGCCGCGACCACACTGACGAGCCTACCGGGCACCACGACGACCTTGCGTACCGTGAGACCCTCAAGCTGCTCGGCCACCTTCGGCAGAACAAGCGCCGCCTCGCGGACAACGTCATCGTCCGCGCCCGCCGGCATCATGAGCCTCGCCCGAACCTTGCCGTTGACCTGCACGACGATCTCCACCTCATCGGCCGCGGCGAGCGCCGGGTCGTGCGTCGGCCAGACCTGCCGGTGCACGGAGCCTCCCATACCCAGCACCTCACGCCACAGCTCCTCGGCCATGTGCGGAGCGAACGGCGCGATGAGCAGCACGAGCGTCTCGGCGACTTCGCGCTCGAGCGCGGCGTCGCGGGCATCGGTCGGCACGGCACGGCGGTAGTCGCCGGCAGCGTTCAGCAGCTCCATCATCGCCGAGAGCGCCGTGTTGAAGCCGAACGCCTCGATGTCAGCCGTCACCTTACCGACGACTCGATGCCGCTCACGCACCAGCGCCTTGCCGGCGGCTTCATCCACCGCGACCGTGGCACTCCCGGCCTCGGCGGCCTCGTTCACGTACCGCCACAGCCTGCCGAGGAACCGGTACATGCCCTCCAGGCCGTCCTGGTTCCAGTCCAGGTCCTTGTCGGGTGGCGCCATGAACAGGATGAACGCGCGCAACGCGTCGGCGCCGTACCTGGCAACCATATCCTCGGGCGCCACCACGTTGCCCTTGGACTTGGACATCGTCTCGCCGTCCTTCTTCACCATGCCCTGGGTGAGCAGGTTGGTGAAGGGCTCGCGCGCCGCAGTGAGTCCCATGTCGGCGAACACCTTCGTGAAGAACCGCGAGTAAAGCAGGTGCAGGATCGCATGCTCGATGCCGCCGATGTACTGGTCCACCGGCATCCAGTAGTCGGCGCGATCACGTGAGAACGCCTCGGACCCGTTGCGAGCGTCGCAGTAGCGGAAGTAGTACCAGCTCGAGCAGGTGAAGGTGTCCATGGTGTCGGTCTCGCGGCGGGCGGCGCCGCCGCACCGCGGGCATGTGGTCTCGTAGAACTCGGGGTGGTCGGCGAGCGTCTCGCCCTTCGTGATGTCCACGTTCATGGGAAGCACCACCGGCAGCTGCTCTTCGGGCACCGGGACCAGCCCGCACGCGGGGCAGTGCACGGCGGGGATCGGGTTGCCCCAGTACCGCTGACGACTGATGAGCCAGTCGCGCAGGCGGAAGTTGATACTGAAGCGACCCTGGCCGCGCCCGGCGAGCCACTCGGTGACCGCCCTCATCCCTTCGGAGGCCTTGCCACCCTGCATACCGGTGAACTCGCCCGACTGCACCATGATTCCGTAGCCGTCGAACGCCTCGGCCCAGGGCACGTCGTTCGCTACGCGGCTGTGCACGCCGGCCAACTCGTTGATCAGCGGATCGTCCTCGGACACCACCACGGGCGGGATCGGCAGGTGGTACTTCCGCGCGAAATCGAAGTCGCGCTGGTCGCCGGAGGGCACCGCCATCACTGCGCCGGTGCCGTACTCCATCAGCACGTAGTTGCTCACCCAGACCGGCACCTTGTCGCCGTTCACCGGGTTCACGACAAAGCGTCCGGTGAACGCGCCGAGCTTCTCGGCCTCACCGCTCGCCCGCTCCACGGCGGTCTCGCGCGCCGTGGCCGCAACGACCGCCTGCACCGCGTCGGAGTATTCTGTGCCCGCAGTGAGCTCGCCCACCAGCGGGTGCTCGGGCGCCAGGAGGAAGAACGAGCAGCCGAAGAGCGTGTCCGGCCGGGTGGTGAAGACGGTGATCGTCTGCCCGCACGGCTCGCCGCGCGCGTCGCACAGCTCGAAGTCGACCTCGGCGCCCTCGCTGCGGCCGATCCAGTTGGCCTGCATCGTCTTCACGCGCTCCGGCCAGCCCGGGAGCGTATCGAGATCGTCGAGCAGCTCCTGGGCGTACTCGGTGATCTTGAAGTACCACTGCTCGAGGTCGCGCTTCTCCACCACGCTGTGGCAGCGCCAGCACACCCCGTCGCCGACGACCTGCTCGTTGGCGAGCACGGTCTTGCAGCTCGGGCACCAGTTGACCGGGGACTTCTTGCGCTCCACGAGACCGCGCTCCCAGAACTTGAGGAAGATCCACTGGCCCCAGCGGTAGTAGTCCACGTCGCACGACTTCACCATGCGATCGGGGTCGTAGCTGAAGCCCATGCGGCGGAAGGAGGCAGCCTGCGTCTCGATGTTGGCATACGTCCACTTGGCGGGATGCGTGGCGTTCTTGATTGCTGCGTTCTCCGCGGGCAGGCCGAATGCGTCCCACCCGATCGGGTGCAGCACGCTGAAGCCGCGCATCGTGGAGAAGCGCGCCACCACATCACCGATGGAGTAGTTGCGCACGTGACCCATGTGGATGTCACCCGACGGGTACGGGAACATCTCGAGGACGTACTTCTTGGGCTTGTCGGGGTCTTCGGTGACCGAATAGAGTCCCTCGGCGTCCCAGACTGCCTGCCACTTCTCCTCGATCTCGTGCGGTTCGTACAGACGGGTCACGTACTGCCTCCACATCCCGGATGCGATAACGCGCCCCATTGTAGCGGAAGCAGCGGGCAGGCCCGCCTACTGTACGACGACCTTGACCTCGAAGGTCCCGGCCGCGTCGGACTCCTCTTCCCAGGGGCTGCGGTACTCGAGCCGCAGGGTGCCCTCCCCGGGTTCGATCGCGGTGAACCGCCAGGTCTCCTGACCGCCGGCGCCCATCATCCCGGGAGGCGCGTCCGAGTCATACTCGGCGTCTCCCTCCTGCTCCAGGATGCTCCCGCCGTTGTCGCCGTCGTCGATCCGCACCGCGTCGTCACAACCCGCCGCCACGACGAGCGCCGCGCAGAACAGCATCACCATGCCGAAGGACGCCGCACGCTTCATCGGACCTCCCCCCCCTCGTCTCTCGCCCCACCTTCTACCCTTGAGACGCGACGATGCCCGCCGCGAATCGCGACGGGCATCGGGACTGTGCTTTGGTGGAACTATCGGAGGCCGACTCGAAGAAATGGCTGTCTCTGTTGCGCCACCCAACGAGCGACCAACTCGTCGAGACGCAGCCCACCCCACCCACTGGCTATGCGCACTCTTATCGGCGTGCCCTGAAGCAGCAGCAGACGCGGCTCGGTGACACGCAGACAGAAGATCTCGTCGCGGGGTACCTCTCGGGCTCGACGGTCTACGAGCTTGCTGCGCAATTCGGCTGTCACCGGAACACGGTCAGCCGTCTGCTCAAGTCCCGAGGGATCGCTCTCCGGCTTGTGTCGATGACAGACGAGCAGATTGTAGAAGCCGTAGACCTGTACGAATCCGGCCTGTCACTTGCCCACGTGGGATCACGATTGGGCTTCGATCGCAACACCGTACGCCTCCGACTGATCGAGCGAGGCGTCGAAATGCGAGACAGCCACGGTAGAGTGAAACACCTGCCTCACGCCGCCTATTGCGATTCGGCCCGGGAGTCTGAGTCCCGGCCACCCTCTTCCTCGGCTTCGGATTGATGTTCATTCACAACCCGCGCCGCTTCGTGCTCATACGACCTGGCAAGTACACGGAGCTCTGCCGCGAAACGCCCGGATCCTGCGTCTTCAACCTCGTCGGCCTTCCGCGCATACTCAGCAGCCAATTCCCGTTCTGGAGCGCCGGTCGGATCGACCCAATGAAATCCCCGAGCGTTGTGTGCTTGAAGTGTGAATCCGTGGCGCATGTCTTCCGCGTCACGTGCGTTCAGCGCCTTGGCTACTGACTTGTCAATCCAGAGTCCGCCTGGATCGGCCCCCGCGTAATGGACCACATGTAGGGTCATAGACCGTTGCCGAATACGGCGTGTCCGGGGTGATGCCAACCAGCTTCGCCATGATCCGGGAGACCTCGGCCGGAGTATAGAACTGGCCCTTAGACTTCCCACATTCAGTGGCAAAGTGACGCATCAGATACTCATATGCATCTCCAAGGAGATCGTCTCCTTCGGCGCGAGAGCCGCGGAAGTCGAGATCCTGGAAGATCGCCACCAGATTGGTCAGGCGATCCTGCATCTCCTTGCCTTTGCCGAGCTTCTCCTCGTCGTTGAAGTCGGCAACATCGATGACGTTCTGCAGATCGTTTGCCTCGGCCAGCTTCCCGATAGCCTTGTTGATCTTGTCGCCGATTTCCTTGTCGCCCTTGAATGTGACGAGATCGTCGAACGATCCGCCGGGAGGGACTTCTATAAGACTGTTCGGATCCGTCTTCGCTTTGTCAGAGACGTACTTCACGAACAGCAGCGTCAGAATGTAATCCTTGTACTGAGAGGCATCCATGCCCCCACGAAGTTCGTCGCAGCTCTACCAGAGCGAGCTGTAGAGATCCGACTTCTTGAGGGCCACGGAGAAGTCCCCTTCCGGCGCAACCGGCGGATGATGAGCGCGACGACCGCGCTCCTAGCGCGGCGGCACCCGCACAACACAAGATAGCGCATCGGGATTTGTGGAGCCTGACCTATCGTGCCTCGCGCAGGTACGCCTCTGCGTCTTCAAAATCATGGAATCCCATGCATGCGACAATCGCATCGAGCGACACCGTCCGGATCCCCGCGCGCGCAGCCACAACGGCGCCCAGCATCCCCTCCCGCATCCTCCGAGACTCGGCAGGGGTCAGCAGGATCTCCAGGTAGCCCAGGAGTTGTCGTAGTCGGATGTCCTTCGACTTACCAAACCCCGTGCAATACAGCCGCTCCTCGTGTGCGCAAAGATTGCGAAGGTCCGACAGGTACCGGAACATCAGCCGCAGTTGTCGCGGCTCAACACGATCTCCCACTCCATCCCGGACTTCGCACCTGTACGCGTGCAGCTCGCGGCACACGGCCGCCTGCGTCGCGTCGTTGAGCGCTGAATAGAACTTGGACATCGCCCCGAACGTGAGGAAGTTCGCCAGAACCCAGAGCGGCACGTGCTGGTGTTTGGAGTGATAGTGCTGGATGAAGTCCTTCGGATGGCGTGCGCCCTGCGCCTCAAGGGATTTCTCCAATGCGGCGATCACTCTGCTCGCTGCGTACGCGCCCGCCGGGTCCGTTCTGTAGTTGCTCGCATCCAGATACGCGTTGCGCGCCGGGTATCGAGAGCAGAACGTGTGCACCGTGAGCGTCTTCACGGTTGTCTCAGCGATCAGGAGCGCGGGCAGCAGTGTCATCCTCACGTTGCGGTCAAAGAGGAATAGCGCATGTATCTCAGTGAAGCTCGTGCCGCTCCTGTATCGGTCCTCTCCTGCGGCGTTGGTTGCCACAGCATCCAGGAAGAGGTCCTTGTATCCGTTCACCACGGCGTAGTAGCTCTCGCGCTTCAGGACGATCCTCGTTGAGTCGTCCACGGCCACACCACGCGATTCGAGCAGTCCCACCAGTTCGTCGAATGTGTGGAAGGTCTTCTCCACCGCCATGCGCATCCTCCCCAGGAATGCCCCCAGAATGCAGAAACCGCCCCAGGGGAGCGGTTCCTGCAGTCCTGGCCGCCCGTAACGTAACCAGGCCGAATCTCTGATGAGATTCTACCGCCCCGTTCAGACCTGCGCAAGACGAAGTCACCTGGTCGCACAAAGAGGGTCCGGAACATGTCCGGACCCTCCCGTCACTTCGTTGGTGGAGCCAAGGGGGATCGAACCCCTGACCTCATGGCTGCCAGCCATGCGCTCTCCCAGCTGAGCTATGGCCCCACATCTGGGTGCTGCTCCCGCAGCAAACGGAAGTATACCAGGCGCGTCGGCCGGGTCAACCCGCTTCCGCCGGTCACCCGGCCGCGTTCTCGGAACCGTCCTCGACCAGCAGCACCGGTGGCCCCTCAATGCTCGGCTCGTACTCCACGACGCCCCCGGCAGGTCTCGGATCACCACCGAGCAGTTCGGCCACCACCATGCCCGAGAGGATCAGCAGCGCGCCCACGAACCCGCCCACGCCCAGGCGCTCGCCGGCGAACCACCCGAAGATGCCGCCGAACGCCGGCTCCGTGATGAGGATGAGCGCGGTCTTCGTCGGAGAGAGGATTCGCTGTGCGTACGTCTGAACGGCGAAGGCCACCGCCGAGGCGAACACGCCGGTCACGACGAGCGCGAGCCAGACGCTGCCGTCGCCGGGGAGCGCCACCGGCTCGCTCGCCAGCGAGACTGCGCCACACAGCACCGCCACCGTCGCCAGTTGCACCAGCGTGAGCGGCCGGACGTCGTGCCGGTCACCGAGAGCGCCGAGGACGACCATGTGCGCGGCATATGCTGCGGCGCAGAGCAGCACGCGCGTATCGCCCGCGTTCCATCCCCCGCCGCCACCGCCGGAGAGAAGCCACAGCCCGATCACGGCGAGCACCACGCCGAGCACGGTGATGCGGCGCGGGATGCGGCGGAGGATCAGCGCCTGCATCGCGGGCGTGATGACCACGAACATCCCGGTGATGAAGGCCGCCTTCGAGGCACTCGTGTCCTGCAGCCCCCACGTCTGGAACACATAGCCTGCCGTGAGGAAGACACCCGCGATAAGACCCGCGCCAAGGGTATCGCGACGCATCAGCCTGATCGACGACGGGAGGACCACGGCGAAGGCGAGCACCGCGATCAGGAATCGCAGCGAAAGGAACGCGTACAGAGGGTAGATGCCGACGGCATCCTTGACCACCACGAACGTGCCGCCCCAGACCGCTGCAACCGCGATCAGGGCGAGCTGCACCCCGTACGCCTTGAGGGCACGCCTCACGAGCCGGCGACCTCGGCAGGTGCCTCCGGCGCCTCGACCGTATCTCCGGGCAGCGGCACTCGCGGCGCGTCGGACCACAGCTTCTCGAGACGGTAGAAGTCGCGCTCGTCGGGCTGGAACACGTGCACGACCACGTCGGCGAAGTCGAGCAGGATCCACCTGCCCTCACGCTCGCCCTCGCGGCCGATGGGCTTGATGCCGGCCGTCTCCCGGAGCTGGTCCTCTACCTCGTCGGCGATACTGCGCACGTGCCGGTCGGTGGTGCCGGTGGCGATCACGAAGTACCCGGTGATCACGAGCGTCTGTGCAACGTCGAGCACCACCACGTCGCCTGCCTTCTTGTCGCTCGCTGCCTCGGCAGCGAGCAGTGCGATCTCACGAGCTTCCAACAGCGAGCACTCCTTCGGTCACTGACTGGCGGCAGGGGGCACAAAGTCCCTGCCGATGATCACGATCACGTCCGCAACGTCCTGCTCCGACGGTTGGTCGACGATCTCCCCCACGCCGAGGGCGGTGCGCACCTGCTCGCCCTGCGCGGTCTCGCCGCTCTGGATGATCACCATCGTGGTGTCGTAGTCAAAGCGGTCGGCGTTCTTCGTGTCGACGACCCGCATCCCCGCCGCGATAAGCTGCTGCGCGGCCTGGCCGGCAATGCCGGGTGTCCCCGCACCGTTGTACAGGATGACCCGCACCGCGGTGTCCTCGGCGCCGACCTTCACCTCCCACCACTGCAGGAGCAGATCGGCGATCTGGTCGCGCTGCGGCTCGTAGTACGTTTGTCCGCCGAGGTCGATGGGCTTGACGGGCAGCGGAACGAGCGCCGTGTGATCACCTGTGACGGATGCGATGAACTCGGTGATCTCTTCGAGCTCGTCCCCGGTAAGGTCGGTTTCTTTCGCGTTGGCCATGATGTCCCGAAGACTCTGGTTCGTCATCGCGTCCTGGTACACGCTCGCATCGACGACCACGTAGTGCTCGAACGGCACCGTGAGGTAGTTCGAGATGGCGGCAAGCGAAACGCCCACGCCGGCCCCGTAGCTGTCACCCACACGCTCGAAGCCCTGCCCCGGCACCTCCATGAATGCGCCACTGGGCACAGCGATCCCGAGGATCTGATCATCGGTGCTGTCCAGCCGCACGGCCAGGAAGTCCACCGACGTGTCGCTCACGCCGATGATGAGCAGGTTCTCCCGCGCCTTCTCCGCCTGCGCCTCGGGAGTCGCCTGCTGCTCGGCCTGACGTTTGGCGAGCCACCGGGCCCCCGCGTTCACGCCGAGCGCCAGCACGAACAGAACCAGGGCGAGAACGAGCGCACCGCCGATGGTCATACCGATGATCTGCAGGGCGCCGAGCACGCGGTTCTTCGTCATACGCAGGCCATCGCTCACCTGCTGCCTGCGTTGCTCGGTACGGGCGTCGCGCCGCACCTGCTTCCCGAGCTTCGAGGAGCGCTTCGAGGCCCGCCATCCGGGCTCGGGGCGCGACGCGGGCTCGTGATGCGTCCTGCGCCGCGGGTAGTCGGCCCCCGAGGGTGTGCGCGGCTCGTCCGGGCGCTCGTGCTCGGCATGCTTTTGACGGCGCGGACTCATCGGCGAGACCTCGCGGCGATGTCGTTCCAGGTGGAGACCGTCTGCGGATGGATGCGGCGGCGGCGATCCACCAGGTGGTGGAGCGAGGCCGCGTACGCATCGGCGAAGAGGTCCTCCAGCGGGCGCGCGCCGGATGAGGAGCGCAGCCCGTCGACACCCGTCTGGTGCCGGCCAGGCTCGATCACGTCGGCCACGTACACGAGCATCGACAGCGGCGCCATGTCGGGCGTGCCGTAGGTATGGGCGCCGACGGCGGCGAGCACGTCGTCCGGCAGATCCGGGAACTCCATCTCCAGATCGGCCTGCGCCACCGGACCGTGCAGGAGGTACGGCACCGCCTCATCCACGTCGGTCACATCAAGTCCGAGCCGGCGGGCGCGGGCCACCAACTCCTCGGCCGGCGTCTCGCGGTGCCAGTCGTGAAGCAGGCCAGCCAGGCGCGCATGCTCGACATCGATGCCGTACAGCGCGGCCAGATGAGCCGCCGTCGCAGCTACCCGCTCGGAGTGACCCATCGCCGTCGGTGACAGCCGCTGACTGAGCTGCTGGTGTGCTCTGTCGTAGAGTGTGGTCACCTTCAGGACAGCCCCTCGTAGAGGCGGTTCTTGCGAGCGTACGTGGCCACTTCCTCGGGCAGCAGGTAGCGCACCGGACGGCGCGCCGCGATGCGAGCGCGGATGTCCGTGGAGGAGATCGCGAGTGCGGGCACCTCCATGAGCTCGATCGAGAACGCCTCGGCCCCCGGTCGTGTGGAGATGCGCGACAGGTCGTACCCGGGGCGCGTGGCTGCGATGAGCGTGCATGCGTCCGCCAGCCGCGCCGAGTCCTTCCACGTGAGGATGTCGAGGATCGCGTCGGCGCCGGTGATGAAGAACAGGTCCGTGTCCGGACCATGGACGGCGCGCATCTCCAGCATCGTATCCACGGTGTACGTCACGCCGGGCCGGTCGACCTCGAGACGGCTCACCGTGAAGTCGGGGTTGCTCGCTGTCGCGATCACGGTCATGAGATAGCGGTGTTCGGAAGGCGTCACCTGAAGGTGCGACTTGCGTGCCGGTTTGCCTGTGGGCATGAACACGACGCGGTCCAGACTGAACTGGACCAGCGCCTCTTCGGCCGCAACGAGATGGCCGTAGTGGATCGGGTCGAACGTGCCGCCCATGATGCCGAGCCGGAGTTGCTTTCTCACTCCCGTATCTGACCGCTTCCCATCGCGACGTACTTGGTGGTCGTCAGCGCGCCGAGTCCCATCGGGCCGCGCGCATGCAGCTTCTGAGTGGAGATGCCGATCTCGGCGCCGAGGCCGAACTCACCACCATCGGTGAAGCGCGTCGAGGCGTTCACGTACACCGCCGCGGCGTCCACCTCGTTCAGGAAGCGTACGGCCGCCGAGTAGTCCTCGGTGATGATGGCCTCACTGTGCTTGGTGCCGTAGGTGTTGATGTGCCGAATGGCCTCGTCGAGGCCCGTGACCACCTTGCAGGCGATCTTGAGGTCGAGGTACTCGGTCGCCCAGTCCTCCTCCGTGGCTGGATTCACGCGCATGACCGCACCGAGAGCGCGGGTCTTGTCGTCGGCGTAGATCGTCACGCCGGCCTCTTCGAGCGCCCGGAGGATGGGCGGGAGGACCGTCTCATAGACAGCGTCGTCGACCAGCAGCGTCTCGGCGGCATTGCAGACGCCCGGGCGCGAGACCTTCGCGTTGAGCACGATCCGCTTGGCCATCTGCGGGTCGGCCTTCTCGTGCACGTACACGTGGCAGTTGCCGACACCCGTCTCGATCACGGGGACCTTCGCGTTCTCCACCACGCTCTTGATGAGTCCGGCACCACCGCGCGGGATGAGCACGTCGATCATGCCGTGCAGGCTCATCAGCTCCTCGGCGGCTTCGCGATCGGTAGAGGCGATGGACTGGATGCTCCCCTCGGGAAGACCGGCGCCCACCGCGGCGTTCGAAAGCACCTTGGTGATCGCGAGGTTCGAGTTCACGGCGAGCGTGCCCCCGCGCAGGATGACGGCGTTGCCGGTCTTGACGCACAGGCCGGCCGCATCGGCCGTGACGTTCGGGCGGGCCTCGTAGATGATGGCCACGACACCCATCGGAACGCGGACCTGCTGCAGCCAGATGCCGTTGGCGAGTCGCGAGCCGGTGAGTACCTCGCCGATGGGATCGGGCAGCACCGAGAGGCTCTTGAGCGCCTCGGAGATCGCCTTGATGCGCACGGGATCGAGTTCGAGACGGTCCAGAAGCGCCGGCGACGTGCCCTTGGCCCTGGCTTCGGCCATGTCCTTCTCGTTGGCCGCCAGCACCTCGTCCTGGTTGGCCACGAGTGCGTGTGACATCACCAGGAGCGCCCGATTGCGCTGGTCGGTGGAGGTACTTCCAAGCGCTATGGCCGCCTCGCGCGCGCGTCCCGCGAGTACACGAACCTCCGACATCGGCCGTCCCCTCTCGTCAGTTACAGGATCACCAGGTGGTCGCGGTGGATGACCTCTGAGCCGTTCCATGCCACCAGCACCCGCGCGATCTCGCTCGTCTTGAGCCCGCGGACCTTCTGCAGGTCCTCGGCCGAGATACCCGCGAGACCGCGTGCCACGACAGCCCCCTCCCGGTCTTTCACCGAGATGGGGTCGCCTACGACAAAACTCCCGGTCACGTCGAGAACACCGGCCGGGAGCAGGCTCTTGCCGCCCAAGCATAGGGCGACCTTCGCGCCATCGTCAATCGTGACGGAACCCTGCGGATGGCCGGCGTACGCAAGCCAGAGCTTCTTTCCTTTGACTGCGGCGTCCCCTCCCGCGAAGAGCGTTCCCACCGGTTTGCCCGCGGCCGCATCTGCGATGACCCCGCTGCGCCGGCCATCACACACGACCATCGGGATCCCTGCCTTCATGAGCGCGCGCGCCGCCTCCAGCTTTGTGGACATGCCGCCGCTTCCCACCGCCGAGCCCGCGCCTCCCGCCGCGGCCACGTGCTCATCAGTGAGCGCGGCGACCACCTCCACGAGGTGCGCGTCGGAATCAACCCGCGGGTCGGCCGTGTACAGCCCCTCGATGTCGGTCAGGAGCACCACGAGGTCGGCGTGGACCATCATGCCCACCAGTGCGGCGAGATAGTCGTTGTCGCCGAAGCGGATCTCCTCGACCGCGGTGGTATCGTTCTCGTTCACGATCGGGACCACGCCGAGCTCGAGCAGCCGCTCGAGCGTCGCGCACGCATGAACGTACTGCTGCCGCTGACCCACGTCGTGACGGGTCACCAGTACCTGGCCGACCTTCGCGCCCTGCGCGTCGAACGCATCGCGGTAGGCGTCCAGCAGCCGGACCTGCCCGATCGCAGCCGCGGCCTGGAGTGTCGGCATGTCGCCCGGACGTGAGGTGATGCCCAGCGCCTCGAGGCCGGCCGCAATGGCGCCGCTGGTGACAACGACCACCCGGTCGCCGGTCGCACGCAGCGTGCCCACCTGCTCGGCGAGCGCGGAGAGATACTCACCGTCGATCCGCCCATCAGGTCCGGTGACGGTCGAGCTCCCTGCCTTGATGACCACAGTGCGCTTAGCCACGCCCCTCCCCGTCCCCCAGGTGCGATTCGAACTCGAATGATACCGGCCCGATGTGCACGGTGTCGCCGTCGGCGGCCCCCGCTTCGGTGAGACGCGTCTCGATGCCCATCTTCATGAGCCGTCGCTGGAGATACGCGACAGCCTCCTCGTTGTTCATGTCGGTCTTGATGACCGCGCGCTCGATCCCGGGACCCGTGACATCCCAGCCGCCGTCGATGGCGCGCGTGACCGTGACCTCGCGACCTCTGCCGGGAGCGTGCACATACTCGGCATCGAACTCGGCGGGCTCCTTGGGCAACGCTTCCCGGATCTCGTGCACGGCCTCGGCCACCGCACGCACCAGCGGTCCGATACCCTCGCCGGTGACCGCCGAGACCGCGAAGTACGGCCGCCCATGCTCCGCGCACCATGCGGCCACCCGCTCCGAGTTCTCGGCTGCGCCTTCCATGTCGAGCTTGTTGCCGACGACGATCTGCGGCCTCACCGCCAACTCTTCCGCATGTGCCGCGAGTTCGCCATCGATGACTGCGAGATCCTCGAGCGGGTCGCGGCCCTCGTAGCTGCCGGAGAGGTCGACCACATGCAGGATGAGCGCCGTTCGTTCGATGTGTCGCAGGAACGCATGACCGAGCCCGGCGCCCTCGCTCGCGCCCTCGATCAGCCCGGGCACATCGGCGATGACGAACGAGCGGTCACCGCTCGACACCACGCCGAGGTTCGGCACGAGCGTCGTGAACGGGTAGTCGGCGATCTTGGGCCGGGCAGCGCTCACCCGTGCGATCAGCGACGACTTCCCCACACTCGGCAGGCCCACCAGCGCGGCATCGGCAAGCAGTTTGAGCTCGAGCTCGATCCAGCGCTCCTCGGCCGGCTCGCCGAGCTCGGCGAAGGTCGGCGCACGACGTGTGGATGTGACAAAGTGGCGATTGCCGAGTCCGCCGCCGCCGCCGCGAGCAACGATGAGCCGCTGCCCGTCGCGCGTCAGGTCGCCGAGGATCTCGCCGGTGTCCGCGTCGCGCGCGATGGTACCCTTCGGCACCTTCAGCACCAGGTCGGGACCGTGGGCACCGTCCTTGCCGGCGCCCTTGCCGTGGGTGCCGCGAACCGCCTTGAAGTGACGCTTGTAGTGGAAGTCGATCAGCGTGGTGAGCGTGCCGTCTGCCTCAAGCACCACATCACCACCGGGACCGCCGTCCCCACCGTCGGGACCACCTTTGGGCACGTGTGCCTCGCGCCGGAACGAGGCGCACCCCGCACCGCCGTCGCCCGCCTTGACGTTGATCTTCACTTCATCGATGAACATGATGCTCCTGGTGGTATCGCCGGACTTCCATTCTAGTCGAGCGCGCCCCGGGAATGCAGAAGACCCCCCGCACGCAAGCGGGAGGCCTTCGGGCGTTCGGTGTCAGGTATGACGCTTAGGCCTGCGGCAGAACGTGCACGCGGCGGTCCTTGCCGTGAGTGAACTCCACGACACCGTCGATCTTGGCGAAGAGCGTGTCGTCGCGACCGAGGCCGACGTTCTGCCCCGGCTTCAGACGCGTACCGCGCTGACGGACGAGGATCGAGCCGGCGGTGACGGCCTGACCGGCGAAGCGCTTCACGCCAAGGCGCTGCGCCTGGGAGTCGCGGCCGTTCCTGGTCGACCCCATACCTTTCTTGTGAGCCATTTCAGTTCACCTTCGCATCCGTCGGGCAACGCCCGAATAGTGTATCAGCCTTCGAGCTTCTTGGCGTGGACGCCGCAGTACTTCGAGCCTTCCTTTGCCTTGTTGGCGCACTGCGTGCCGTCCGGCTTGATGGCGGCGCACCGTGCGGCCTCGGCAGGAGCCTCGGGCGCCGCAGCGGCAGCCGGCTTCTCGGCCTTCTCGGTCTTCTTCGGTGCGGCCTCGGGCTTCGCGACCTTCTCCGCCTTCGGCTTCGCTGCGCCCTCGGCGGCGATATCCAGGATCACGACACTCGTGAGCACCTGGCGGTGACCCTTCGTGCGCTTGTAGCCCTTGCGCTTCTTGAACTTGAAGATCATCTGCTTCTCGCCCTTGAAGTGCTCGAGCACCTTGGCCGAGACAGCCGCACCGGCGATCTCAGCGGGCGTGGCCAGCACGGTCTCGCCGTCGGCGATCATCAGAACGGGTAGCGACACGGTGTCGCCGACCTCGGCGTTCAGCTTCTCGACCGCGATGATCGAGCCGACTTCGACCTTGGCCTGCTTGCCGCCGATATTGACCACTGCATACATGGATGTCGCTCCAGTCAAAGGGGAATACATGCGAGGCAGTAGCCTAGCAGAACGCGCAGGTCAGCGTCAACGCCGCCGGGCGTGTCCACCGCCCGCCGCCCGCGCGCCGATGGAGGCGTCACTCGGCATCCAGCCCGATCGAACCCGCCTTACCCTCGATCAATATGCGCACCTCGGTGGGCGCGACATCCGGGTCCGCGATCACACTCAGTTGCTTCCCGGACTCCGACCTGAGTACCGCGATGGCGTTGTGGCCGGGCGCGCTCACCAGCGCGTACGTCTGCGGGTTGAGGCCCACCAGGTACGCCGAGGATCTGCCGGTGAGCAGGATCTCGCGCAGCCGACGCTCGACGGTGATCCTCCGCGTGGCGTCCGACAGCACGCGTCCCTCCCCGTGACAGGTGGGGCACGGCGTGGTCAGCACGCCGTACAGGCCGTCGGTGACGTTCTTGCGCGTGAGTTCCACCAGGCCCAGACGGGACATCTCCGACACCCGCGTCTTCGTCCGGTCCCGTTCGAGCGCCTCGGCGAGACGGGTCATGACGAGCTGCCGGTTCGCTGGGTCCTCCATGTCGATGAAGTCGATGACGATGATCCCGCCGATGTCGCGAAGGCGGAGCTGCCTGACGACCTCGGTGGCCGCCTCGAGGTTCGTGCGGACCACGGTGTCCTCGAGGCTCTTGCGGCCCACGTAGCTGCCGGTGTTCACGTCGATGGCGGTCAGCGCCTCGGCGGTGTCGATCGTGATGTGCCCGCCCGAGGGCAGCGGCACCTCGCGCAACACCGCGGCCTCGATGTCTCCCCGCAGGTTGTACGTCTCGAACAGCGGCAGCCGGTCCTTGTGCATCTGCACGCGGCGCACCAGCTTCGGCGTCGTCTTCTTGAGGAAGGATGTGACCTTCTCGTACACACGCTTGTCGTCGATCACCAGCCGCCGGTAGTCCTCGCCGAAAGCGTCGCGGACGAGGCGGAGCGCGACGTCCATCTCCGTGTAGACGACCTCGGGCGCAAGACCCTCGCGTGCCTGGTTCTGCACACGACGCCACAGACGCAGCAGGAACTCGAGATCGCCCACGAGGTCCGTCTCGCTGGCCCCGACGGCCGCCGTGCGAACGATCACGCCGATACCGTCCGGCACGAGCGGTGTGATCGTCCGTTCGAGACGCTCACGCTCCTCCTCGGAAAGCTTGCGGGAGAGCCCCACGAACGGCGAGAAGGGCATGAGGACGAGGAAGCGGCCAGGCAGCGTGATCTCGGTGGTGACGCGCGCGCCCTTCGTACCCATGGGGTCCTTGAGGACCTGCACCATGAGCTGCTGGCCGGGCCGAAGGAGCGCCTGGATGTTGCGACGGGCGGCCGGCGCGATGTCCTCGGGCGCGACGACCTCGTCGACATAGAGGAAGGCGTTCTTCTCAAGCCCGATGTCGACGAACGCCGCCTGCATCCCCGGCAGCACGTCCTTCACCTTGCCGAGGTACACGTTGCCGACGACGCTTCGCTTGGGGCGCTCGATGTAGAGCTCCACAAGCCGGCGGTCTTCGACGATCGCCACGCGCGTCTCGTGCGTGTCGTGCGAGATGAGCATCTCGCGTGTGATGTCCGTCACGTGAGTCCCCGCTACAGGGGGCGGCGCCAGACTCCCTCGTCGTCTATGAGGAGATCGGTACGGGTCACGGCCGCAGGGACGTCATGTCCGAGCGCGGTGCGCACCAGCACGTCGGGTCTGAGTGATCCCTGTTCGCCCATCCTCACGGTGAGCCGAACAGTGGTTCGATCCTCGAACGATCGTACCTCGGGCTCCTTCGGGAGCGCCGCGGCAAGATCGAAAACCTTTGTCTTGCCCTTATGCTCGGTGCTGAGGGTACCGGCCCTCACTAGCGCGTCGAGAGCGTGCCGCAGGTCCTCCGGCGGGATCCCCCCTTTCACGTCCAGATCGTAGGCGGCTATCGTCAAAGCGGCCGCGAGCGACGGCTCCCTCCCCGACACGTACGCGCAGTGCAGCGGGGCGAGATCGTCTGCGGTGACCGCTGTCAATGAGGCGCACACCTCGTCGGCCGGGATGTAGCGGGTCAGTATGAGGTCGAAGTACTCTCGCTCCCCCGCCGTCCCCACCGGGAGTGCCGGACCGAACGCGATCCGCATCCTCGGCGTGAAACCCTGGCTCACAGCATACGGCAAGTGTGCGCGGCGTGCAGCGCGCTCGCACGCGCGTACGAGCTCGAGATGCGAGAGGTAGCGCAGCCGGCCGGTCTTGCGGTGACACACCCGCAGGCGGAAGCCCTCAGCCACGGCGCTCACCGCCCGCCAGCACGAGATCGGCCGAGAGTGACGGGCAGACACCGCACCCGGTGCAGTCGCCGAAGGTACAGTCGGGGGTGGTCCGGGCACCGTACGCACGGTGCCACTCGGCGAGCAGGAACGCAGGCGCCAGCCCGCTGTCGATATGCGACCACGGGAGCGGCGCGTCCTCGGCGAAGGGCGTGTTCGCCGCTTCCTCCGCGTCGACGCCGGCGGCCTCGAAGCCCGAGCGCCATCGCGCCAGCGAGAAGTGCTCGGTCCATGCGTCGAAGCAGGCGCCCGAACGCCACGCGGCCTCGATGACGTCGGCCATGGGGCGGCCGCCGCGAGCGAGCGCCGCCTCGAGGAACGACGTCTCGGCGTCGTGCCACGATAACTCGACGCCCTTCTGCGGCATCGCTTCGCGCAGGCCCGCCTGACGATGGCGCACCTCGGCGAGCGGCAGCTGGCCCTCCCACTGGAACGGCGTGTGGGCCTTCGGCACGAAGGTCGAGACCGAGACCGCGATGCGGATCCCGCCTCGCTCCTTGGGCGGCGTGACCTCCTTCGCCGCAGCGAGCACGCGGGCGACGAGGTGGCCGATCTCGGCCACATCCTCGTCGGTCTCGGTGGGCAGCCCGAGCATGAAGTAGAGCTTCAGCCGGCGCCATCCCACGCCGAACGCGGCGCGCACGGTGGCCAGAAGCTCATCCTCGGTCACGTTCTTGTTTATGGCGTCGCGCAACCGTTGCGATCCCGCCTCCGGGGCGAACGTCAACCCGCTCTTGCGCCCACCGCCCAGGAGGCGTGCGAGCGACAGCGTGAAGGAGTCGACGCGCAGCGACGGGACCGAGACAGCGATACCGGTACCCTCGAGCCTGCGCGCGAGACGCCGAAGCACGTCCTCGAGCTGCGAGTGGTCTGCGGTGGAGAGCGAGGTGAGCGAGATCTCGTCGTGGCCGGTGCAGGTGAGCGCCGCCACCGCGTCGCGCACAATCGAGTCCGAGGAGCGCTCGCGCACCGGGCGGTAGACCATCCCCGCCTGGCAGAAGCGGCATCCCCTCGAGCAGCCGCGCAGCACCTCCACGGTTGCGCGGTCGTGCACCACCTCGGCGTACGGCACTACCGGACAGGTGGGGCTCTCGAACGCGTTGAGGTCCCGCACCACGCGACGCTTGACGCGCTCGGGCACGCCTGCCGGGGGCACGAGCCGTCCGTCAGGCCCCATGCTGTAGAGCGAGGGGACGTACACGCCCTCCACACCGGCGAGCGCACGCACGGTCTCCTCGCGGCTCGCCTGGGCGGCGCGCGCGGAGCGGTGCGCCGAGACCAGCTCGAGCACCGCCTCTTCCCCATCGCCGATAAGGATCGCATCGAAGAAGGGTGCCATGGGCTCCGGATTATGCGCCGCGGGACCACCCCCGATCACGAGCGGGTCCGACTCGCCGCGGTCCGCCGCACGGAGCGGGATCCCGGCAAGATCGAGAGCGCCGAGGATGTTCGTGTACGCAAGCTCGTGCGGCAGTGTGATGCCGAGCAGGTCGCACTCGGCCACCGGGAGGCACGACTCGAGCGTGAAGAGCGGCACTCCGGCGTCGCGCATCTCGGCCGCCATGTCGACCCACGGCACGAAGACCCGCTCGCATGCGACGTCGGGCAGCGTGGCGAGCCGGTCGGCGAGCACCTGGAGCGCCTGGTTCGCCATGCCGACCTCGTACGTGTCGGGATACATGAGCGCGACGCGATAGTCGGCAACAGGCCGGTGCGCGGCGCCCCATTCGCGATCGATGTAGCGGGACGGACGCTCTATCCGGGGCAGCAGCGCCTCGACGCGTCCCCACAGATCACTCACCGGCAGGCACGTCCCCGTCGAAGGGCAGTGCCGGCTGATCGAACTCGGCGGGAACCTCATCCGAGACGATCGTGACGGGACGGGGCTCCGGGTGTCCGGCGGCAGGGTATGCCGCCGGAGAAAGCGCCTCCTGGCCGCGGGACAACCTTCGGCGGCCGAGCGTGGACCCGGTCCTGAGCGCCTTGTCCCGCACGCTGCGGAAGTACGCCGTGACCTGACCCAGGTCGGCGCCGTCCTCGAAGTACTTCACCGCTGCCCGGCCCATCGCCATGGTCCCCGTGTAGCCGATGCCGCCCTTGATAGCCCAACCGAGGACGGGCAGCACCACAAGGCCCTGGCGCGCGACAGCGCGCAGGAGGTAGCCACCGGCCACCACGCCGGCGAGTTCCTTGATGCGGTCCATGCCCAGCGGTTGGCCGTAGGCGGCCGCAATCTGCAGCAGCATCTTGACCTGGTTGGCTGTCATCAGCGGCATGTCCGCACCCGGCACGGGCGTGACCGCGCCGATGAGTCCGTTCTGAAGCGCCGTGGTCTTGACGGCGTCCTCGGCCACCGCGCGCCGCATGAACGCGAAGTTGTGTGCGAGTGCCAGTCGCTTGCTGCCGACGTTGTCCGAGAGCCACGAGCCGAGGCGCTCGACAGCGGCATCGGCGTCCTCGCGCACGACAAGGTCACCCGTGGGCTGGAGAAGCACATCGGCCAGCGCGGCCGCGCGACCGTCATCGCCGAGTGCCACGACCACCACGGGAAGGCGTGAGCGCCGGGGACCGGCGAGCGCCTGTTGCAGGCCGATGTTGCCGCTGCCAGCGATCGCGATCACGACATCGGTGCCCGGCATGACGACCGGAGTCGCGCCGAGCTCGGCGACCTCGATCTGCAGCGCCACGGCCGCGGTCGCGGGCCTGAGCTCACGGCGCACAGCGTCTATCAGTGCGTCGGGGGCGTCGACCTCGACAAGCACGGCGATGCCGAGTTGTTGGGAGCGCTCCTCGGTGAAGCGAGCGCCTGTTCTCATGAGATCGCGTACGTCGAGCGGGAGTGCCATGACGTGCCCTCCTCAAACCATCAGGTGCCGTAGCGCCTGGACCACACCGAGAGTAGCAGACCCACGGCCCCGAGGTTCGTGACCATGGCCGAGCTACCGAAGCTCATGAACGGCAGCGGAATGCCTGTGATAGGCATCATACCCACCGTCATGCCGATGTTCTCCAGAATCTGGAACAGCCACATGCCGAGAACACCCACCGCGATCAGCGCGCCGAACAGATCACGCGACGATGTGGCGATCGCCAGAGCACTCAGCAGTAGCGCGAGATAGAGTCCAAGCAGCAGGATGGCGCCGAGGAACCCGAGCTCCTCCCCCAGCACCGAGAAGATGAAATCAGTGTGCCGCGCGGGGATGAAGTGAAGGTTGGACTGCGTCCCCGAGCCGAGCCCCTGACCGGTCAGACCGCCCGAACCGATCGCGATCTTGGACTGCGCGAGGTTGTAGCCCGCACCGTCCGGGTCGCGGTCCGGCTCGATGAACACGAGCAGGCGGTCCTCCTGGTACTCGGCCAGGAGGTGGAACTGCGTGACCGCGAGCGTGGCGAGGACCGCCAGCAGGGCGACCACCGCGAAGTAGCGGCCCTTCATCCCGCCCGCGACGAGCATCACCATCGTGATAGCGACGAACACCAGGCCGGTCCCGAGGTCGGGCTGCAGCAGGATGAGTCCGACCGCCCCGGCGAGGTAGGCGAAGACCTTCACCGCGTCGGCAGGCTTGTCGATCTTCCCCTTGAACGAGGCGATCGACGCGGCCACGACGACGATGAAGATGAGCTTCGCGGGCTCGGACGGCTGGAACAGCCGGATGCCGAAGATCTGGACCCACGACGTGGCACCGCCGGCCTCGACGCCCAGTCCGGGGATACGCGGGCTGATCAGCAGGAACGCACCGAACGTCACGAGCACGCTCAACCATCCCTGAAGGCGCTTGTAGTCGATCGCCCAGACGAGTGCGAGCGGCACCAGTCCGACGACCACGCCCACAACGTGACGCAGGAGCATCCCCGCGCCGCCGTTCATCCCGGAGGTGGCCGAGGCGACCATCACCGTGCCATAGATGATGAGCGCCGCCGTCCACAGCATCAGCGGCACGTTGACCGCGTCGAGGAATCGTTGCGAACGTGACTTATCCATCCGCACTCACCTCGACTGGTCCGTGGTCCGAACGGTCTTGATCGGCTCTCCGAGCAGCTGCGCAAGGATGTTGCGTGCCGCGGGGCCCGTCACCGAACCGCCGTGTCCACCTTGTTCGAGCACGACGGCCACCGCGTACTGCGGTGCGTTCGCCGGTGCGTATGCGCAGAACCACGCATAGTCGTCCTTGCCCTTGACCTCGGCCGTTCCCGTCTTGCCGGCCACCGTCACACGGAAGCCTGCGAATGCACCGGCGGCCGTCCCCGACTCGGTCACGTCGATGAGCGAGCGTGTGATGACGCCGAGGCTCGCGTCAGAGACCGATGTGTCGTACAGAACCTCTGGTTGGGTGGTCAGTGTCGGCGTACCCTCGCGGTCAAGGACGTTCTTGAGAACGTGCGGCTTCATCACGGCCCCGCCGTTGGCGATACCCGCGTACATGCTCGCCATCTGCAGCGGCGTGGCGAGCATGTCGCCCTGGCCGATGGCCATGTTCACCGTGTCGCCGGGAAGCCACATCTGGTATTCGGGATAGTTCGCGTTGTACTGCTTCTTCCAGGCGGCGTCGGGTACACGGCCCGAAACCTCTCCGGGCAGATCGATGCCCGTCTTGGACCCTAGACCGAAGGCGCGCGCCTGGGCCTGGAGTTCCTCGGCCTTGCGCTTGTAGAGCTCGTAGCCGATCTCGTAGAAGACCGTGTCGCACGAGTTCTTCATGCCGCTGCGCAGCGAAAGCGTGCCGTGGCCGGTGCGTTTCCAACACCACTTCGGCCACTGCGTGCCCATGTCGGTCCACCGGCCGGTGCAGGTGTACGTCGTGTTCTCCCCCGCGATCCCCGCCTCCAACGCCGCCAGCGCTGTGACGACCTTGAAGGTCGATGCCGGAGGATACGCCGCCATGATGGCGCGGTCGTTCAGCGGGTACTCGCTCGACTTCTCGTTGAGCGCCGCCCACTCCTCCGTGCTGATGCCGCCGAGGAACGCCGAAGGGTCGTACGAGGGAGCGCTGGCCATGGCGAGCACCTCGCCCGACGCGATGTCGAGCACGACCACAGCCCCGGCCTTCGCGCTCGAGTAGCCCTGGCGTCTGGCCTCGGCGATCGCGTCGGCGAGCTGCTGCTCGGCGACACGCTGCACGTTCATGTCGATGGTGAGCGTGATGTCGTTGCCGGCGCGAGGCGCCTGCTGGCTCACCACTCCCTGCGACTTGCCCGCCGCATTCACCTCGATACGACGCCAGCCCTTGTCGCCCTGGAGCACGCCCTCGAACTGACGCTCGGCTCCCGTCTTGCCGACGACATCGCCGATCTCGTAGCCGGCGTACTCGTCCGACTCCTTGAACTGCGCCTCGGAGATGGCACCCGTGTAACCCACCACGTGCGCGGCGAGCGATCCGTACGGATACTCGCGGACCGCGATCTCCTCCACCTGCACCCACGGGAAGTCGGTCTGCCGCTCCAGAAGCTGCGCTACGACCTCGATCGGGACGTCGATGGCAACGATGCGTGGCCGCAGTGCCTCCTGGTTGATATCGGCCACCTTGTCGAAGACCTCCTGCGAGGAGATGCCGAGCATCCCCGCCATCTCGCCGAACACGTCCTCGAGTTCCCGGCGGGTGGGATCGTCCGCTGTGTCCTTACTGCGATGCCGGATGAGCAGGTCGCTCACGTCCTCATGCGTCGGGTCGACGTACACCGCCAGCGCCGAGCGGTTCGTCACCAACGCCACGCCGTTGCGGTCGAAGATCCTCCCCCTCGGCGCCTCGAGCGAGATCTCGCGCACCCGGTTGTTCTCGGCCTGCGCAGCATACGAGTCACCGTTGAGCACCTGCATCGTCCACAGGCGCACCAGCAGCGCGGCCAGCACCACGATGATGATGATGCCGAGTGCCGCGAAGCGTGATTTCAGGTCCTGGCGATACGTAGCCATGGTTGTGCGAGACTCCCCTACGTGCGGGCGGACGGCCGTCGCTTATGCGAGGCGGCGGAACGACTTCATCGACCGGTCAGCGCGCAAGAACCGCGCCAACCACGGATACGCGAGCATGACGAGCACCGCATTGTACAGCGCACGCGGGAGCACGGCCCTCACGAGCGACTGCCAGAACGCCGGCCCGACACCAAGGATGGTGACCGCGAGCAGGTACGAGAAATCGGCCAGCAGTCCGGCGATTATGGCCACCGTCACCGGCGCCAGCCAACCCTCGGCGAACAGATTCTCCGACAGCATGCCGGCGGTGTACCCCGTGACGGACAGAACCAGCGCCCACGCCCCGACCGGGCCTGTGGAAAGCAGATCCAGGAGCAGTCCGGCCACGAACCCCGCGATCGCTCCGGCGGATGGCCCCTCCACGAACGACAGCGTCACGACCACCAGCAGAGGGAGGTTGGGGATCGCGCCGCCGATCGACAGGTGCGGCGCGAGCATGACTTGAAGGACGATCGCACCGGCGAGCGCTCCGACCGTGGTCCACCAACGCTTCACTCGACCTCACCTGCCCCGGTCTCAAGGGTGGAGCCGACGAGTATGAATACCTCTTCGAGCCGATCGGCCCTGATACGCGACTCGACGGTCACGCGCGGGTACAGTTCACTGCGGCGGTCCTCCACGACCGTCACATCGCCCACGACGATCCCGCTCGGGTAGACGCCACCGAGGCCGCTCGTCATGACCACATCGCCCTCCACCGGAAGGATCGCCCGGTCGACGAAGTCGAGCGAGAGCCCTCCGCTGACCGAGCCACGCAACACCCCTGTGGCGCGACTGGACTGGATCATCGCGGCGACGCCGCTCTGCTGGTCGGTGATGAGCCGCACCGTGCACGAGTCCGGAGCCACCTCGGCCACCTGGCCCACCAGCCCGTCGGCGGCGATCACGGGCATGCCCGGCTCGACGCCATCGGTGGAACCGCGGTCAAGCTGGATCACGCCCTCCCAGATGCTCACCGGCCGCCGGATGACCTTCGCGCCGAGCTTGGCAAGCTTGCGCTCTTCGGCGAACTCAACGAGTGCACGCAGGCGCTCGTTCTCCTGGCGGGCCTCCTCGAGTTCGGCCAGACGTGCACGGAGCTCCGCGTTCTGCGCCTCGAGCGTCTCGAGCCGCTCACGGGAGGCACCGAGGCCCTCCGCCCAGTCGCCCACGGCCCGGAAGGGGCTCGTGACCGCCGTACCGAGCTTCGCGATGGGGGCGGTGACCTCGATCATGACCCCGCGCGCCGTGTGCAGAACGCCGGAGTCACCCTCCCGGAAGTAGACGGTCACGCATAGGAGCGAGAGCGCGACGAGGGTGACGAGCAGTCGGGGATTGCCCCGTTTCGGCTCGGGCTGCCCTATGCGCATACGACCGGCCTCCGCCGCTACCGTGAGACGGTCAGGACCTTCTTGAGGACGTCGATCTCCTCGAGAGCCTGAGCCGAACCGAGGACCACGTTGATGAGCGCGTTCTCGGAAACATGGACGGGCATGCCGGTCTCGTAGCGGAGCCGCTCATCGAGCGCGCGCAGGAGCGCGCCGCCGCCCGTAAGGACGATGCCGTACTCCATGATGTCGCTCGAGAGTTCCGGCGGAGTCTTCTCCAGCGTGCCCTTGATCGCCTGGATGATCGCCATCGTTGGCTCTTCGATCGCGACACGGATCTCCTCCGAGGAGACCTGGAACGTACGCGGCAGACCCGTCAGGAGGTCGCGCCCACGGACTTCGACGTCGAGCTCCTCCGTGAGCGGGAAGGCAGAGCCGATCTCGAACTTGATCTCCTCGGCGGTGCGCTCGCCGATGAGTACGTTGTACTCCTTCTTGATGTGGGCGACGATCGCCTCATCGAACTCGTCTCCGCCGATGCGTATCGACTGAGCGACGACGATGCCGCCGAGGGAGATGACCGCCACCTCGGTGGTGCCACCTCCGATGTCCACGACCATGTTGCCCGTCGGCTCCTGGATGGGAAGTCCGGCGCCGATCGCGGCGGCCATGGGCTCTTCGATCAGATAGGCACTGCGTGCACCGGCCTGCATCGTGGCCTCGAAGACCGCACGCTTCTCGACCTCGGTCACGCCTGAGGGCACGCACACGACCACGCGCGGCTTCGGCTGCCACGGAAAGCGCTGCACACGAGTCTTGTTGATGAAGTACCGCAGCATCGCCTCGGTGACCTCGAAGTCGGCGATGACGCCGTCCTTGAGCGGGCGGATGGCCACGATGCTCCCCGGCGTGCGGCCGAGCATCCTCTTGGCATCGACACCCACCGCGAGAACGCGCTTGGTGTCCCGCTCGATCGCGACGACGGAGGGCTCGATGAGCACGATGCCACGACCGCGGACTGAGACGAGGGTGTTCGCGGTGCCGAGATCGACCGCCATGTCCCCGCCCCACGAGTCGAAGAACATATCGATGAGCGACAAGTCGCCTGCTCCCTTCAAGGCGGCGCCCGCATGGAGCGGAACGACCGCCGGTGCTGTTCAACGTGCGTGCGGGCGCGCGACAAAGAAGCGGCAATCTCCGCACATGCCGTGAAGTGTACCAGACTGGACGCGGTGCGACACCCGTGCGACAGGTTGTGCTTCGGCAACGGCGCAGGTAGGGGGCGGTTTTCGCTACATGAGGCCGAGATCCCGCAAACTCGCGTGTTCTCCCGAATCCCCGATGACCACGTGGTCGAGCACCTCGATGCCGAGCACATCACCCGCCTTGATCAGACGTCTGGTGAGTTGGATGTCCGCGCCCGAAGGCGTCGGGTCGCCGCTCGGATGGTTGTGCACCACCACCACAGAGGCCGCCGACAGCCGGACCGCCTCTTTGAACAGCTCCCGCGGATGGACGATCGAAGCGTTCAGGCTGCCCACCGAGACCTCGATGATGCGGATGAGCTGGTTCTTCGTGTTGAGCGCGAGTGCCCAGAAGTGCTCCCGGTCGGATCCGCGCAGCTGTGAGGCGCACAACCGGACCACGTCTTCGGCAGAGGCGACCAGCGGCCTGCGCTCGGTTGCGCGCACCGAGGCCCTCCGGCTCAACTCAAGCGAGCCGAGGAATCGCGCGGCTCCCGCGGGACCGACTCCCTCGTATGAGAACAGGTCCTCCGCGCAGACGCGCCACAGGCCGTCGGGAAGCGGATGCTGCTCGAGAACCCCTCTGCCGACAGCGTCCTCGCGAGTCCCGAGCACAAGCGCCACCAGCGCCGCGTCGGAGACCGCACCCGCCTGTCCGCACAACACAAGATCACGCGCGTGCGAGCCCTCCGCTACAAGTCGCGGTGCCACAGTCCATCCCCCTTGATCCGAAGCTACCCGATGCGGAGACGGGAGGCTGCGATCAGGGCGAGGTAGCCCACGAGTGCGCCGAGGACGAGCGCGACGAGCATGGATGGTGGTACGAGCACGAGGAGCGACCCGCTTCCGAGCAGGACGGATGCGGCGAGGAACTGCGCCGCGACGTGTGCGGCGGATCCCGCGGCCGACCAGCCGACGGGTGACGTGCCGGGCACGTGACGAGCAAGAACCCACATCGCGACAAGCGAGGCCAGGGCCCCCGCAGCAGCCAACACCGAAGTGGGCCCGAGAAGCGAGCCGGTCGCAAGCCCGACGATGCCGACCCGGCCGACGCTCACAACGGCGGCCATCTTCACGCCGAAGAGTGCGAGAGCGATCACTACCGCGATGTTGGCGAATCCGAGTCGCAACCACGGCGCGAAGGGCACGCCCGGGAGCGCGGCCTCGACAAGACCCAGCACGCATGCGACCGCGAGCAGTGCGGAGCCCGCCGCCACCCTGCGTGATGGCGTGAGCACGACGTCAGCGCTCCTGTCAGCGAATGCGAGCGTCGAACTCATCGGCACGCTCACCCCCGATCCGCACCACGACGCGGTTCGGGACACACGCGATCACTTCGCCGGCTGCCGAGATGCCGCCCGTGTGTACGCATGTCTGGTCGGGACACCCTGAGTCGACCACACAGACACTGCCGCCGCTCACGCGAACGATGACCTCGCTCACCGCGCCCGCGATGTGATAGTCGGCATCGCTCGATAGCGGCACGGTGGTCTGACCACCGGGACCGTTGATCACCGCGGATCCGCCCTCTGCACCGGCCACAGCCGAAGCCAAGGGCCACGCCACCAGGGCGAGTGCCGCCAGCACGGCGATGATCAGGCGGTCCGCGCGGGTCATGTGACTACGCACCAACCTCGAGCGATGCGGCCTGGCTCCCGGCGCCTGCGCCGTCCGCGACCTTCGCATCGACGCCGGCGCCACGACCGTAGAGATCGATGCACTTCTGCGGACAGACCGACACGCACGTGCCGCACCCGGTGCACTTGTCGTAGTCGACGACCGCGAGCATGTCGATGACGTGGATCGCGTCGGACGGACACTCCCGCTCACACTTCTTGCACGCGATGCAACACATCGAGCAGTTCGCCTTCCGGCCCTTCACCTTGTCGTGCGCGTTGCAGCGCACGACCACGGGGGCCGCCTCGGGCACCATCTCGAGCAGCGAGATCTGCCCTCGCGGACACTCGCGCGCGCAGATGCCGCAGCCCGTGCACTTCACGAGATCGATGACAGGCAGGCCTCGCTCGTCCATCGTGATGGCATCGAAGGGGCAGGCGCGGACGCAGTCGCCGAAGCCGAGACAGCCCGCACCGCACGCCAGCGGACCACCCGCGAGCCTGTTGGCCGCAGCACAAGACGCCACGCCAGCGTACGTATGCGAGCGGACCGCATTGACGCCCCCGCCGCAGTGACGCGCTGAGACGACTGCCACTGCCTCGCAGGAATCAGCCCCAAGGATGAGCGCGACCGCGTCCGCGACCTTCTGACCACCCGCCACACAGGAGTTGACCGGCTTCTCTCCCGCCGCTATCCCCTCGGCTGCCGCGAAACATGAGGCGTTCCCGCAGGCGCCGCAGTTCGAGCCGGGGAGGACTGCCGCCACCGCCTCCACCCGCGGATCCACCTCGACATGGAAGCGCTTCGCGGCCGTCGCGAGCACCGCCGATGTGCCCAGGCCGATGACCGCGAGGGCGCCGATCGCCTTTGCTATCAGCATCAAGTCCACGTCGCTACCTCACAGACCGAACCAGCCGGACATGCCAACGTACGCCAGGGACAGCAGTCCCGCGGTGATGAACGCGATGGGGCTTCCCTTGAACAGCCGCGACACGGGCGCAAGGTCGAGACGCTCCCGCATTGCCGCGAAGGTCACGAGCGCGAATCCGAATCCGACCGAGACCCCGAGGGTGTAGATGAGCGCCTCGCCCAGACTCAGCGATGCCCCGAGGGCGATATTCATCTTGAAGAACCCGGGCTTCGCCGCCTCGGTGGCGGTGGCGAGCACCGCGCAGTTCGTGGTGATGAGAGGCAGGTAGATGCCCATCGCGCGATAGAGGATCGGGCTCGCCTTACGCAGGTACATCTCCACGAACTGAACCAGCGACGCGATGATCAGGATGAATGCGGGGATGTACAGAAACTCACCCACCCCGAGGGGCGCGAGGACATACTCCCACACGGCCCAGGTCGCGCTCGAGGCCATCATCATGACGAACACCACGGCGAGGCTCATGCCGATGGAGGTCTCCATATTGCCTGACACGCCGAAGAACGGGCACAGCCCGATGAACCGCGTCAGGAGGATGTTATTCACGAGGGCGGCACCGATGAACAGCAGCGCCAGCTGACTGACCGTACTCATGCCTCCCCCTCCTTCCGGCCCTCGAACCGCTCGTTGATCAGCCGCGCCCCGGCGATCATGAACGCGAAGACGAAGAAGGCTCCGGGGAACAGGAGCAGCAGGCTCGGGGGCGCGTAGCCGCCGGGGAGGCTCAGGAGCGTCGACTCGAACCAGACGATCTTGCCGCTCCCGAACAGCTCGCGGATCACCGCGAGCAGCGCGATGACGATCCAGTATCCGGTGCCCATGCCGAGGCCGTCGGCGATGGATAGTGCGACGCCGTTTCGGTACGCGAACGCTTCGGCCCGGCCGAGGATGATGCAGTTGACCACGATGAGCGGTATCCAGATGCCGAGCACCTGGTAGACGCTCGGAACGTATGCCTTCATGACCAGGTCGACGATGGTCACGAACGAAGCGATGACCACGATGAAGATCGGGATCCTGACCTGATCCGGGATCACGCGACGGAACAGCGACACCAGCACGTTGCTCATCGTGAGGACGAAGATCACGGCGAGCCCCATGAACAGCGCGTTCTGGAACTGCGTAGAGACGGCCAGCGTCGCACACAGACCGATCATGAGGACGGTGAGAGGGTTCTCGATGCTGAGACCCTGTCGGAACACCCGCATCCATTCACTCATTCGGACCCCCCCTCCATCCCGCTCAGCACCTCGGCGTGGACACGACCCGCGGCGGCAACGCCGTTGCGGATACCGTTCGATGAGCGGGTGGAGCCGCTGATGGCGTCCAGCGCGCGAACATCCGCGTCCGTGTAGCCACCCGGCAGTCCGATGAACTGCTCGAGGAACCACGGCTCGGTCTGGACCTTCGTTCCAAGACCCGGCGTCTCGTTCATAGTGAGAATACTGACACCGGTGGTTGAACCAGATGTATCCAGTCCTACAACCAGGATGATCGGACCGCCGTAGCCGCGGGACGAGATCTTGACCGCCCATCCGATCGGCTCGTCATCCGCAGTCGCGCGGAACACATCGACGACCCGGACGGGGTCCGCGGCGGCCTGCGCCTGTTCGATCACGCTGCTGTCCTCGATACAACCGAACGCGTCCGCCTCGGGCAGCACCGCTTTAAGCGAACGCTCTTCGGCAAGGCGGTCCTGTTCGGCGATCTTCGGCGCTGTGAGCGTGTACGTGAGCGACAGGCCCGTCGCCGCCACGACGCAGGTCACCAGCACCGGCAGAATGAGCTTCAGAGCACTATTCATCCGTCTTCACCCACCCGAATGTCCGCGGCTTGAACAGCCGGTCGATCAGCGGCGCAAGGCCGTTCATGAACAGGATCGCGTACGTGGTCACCTCGGGCATCGAGCCGAAGAAGCGGCCGACCGCGTTGAACAGGCCGCACCCGATGCCGAACACGAGCCGTCCATTCTTGCTCATCGGTGAGGTGACGTAGTCCGTCGCCATGAAGAAGGCGCCGAGCATCACGCCGCCGGCAAGCACGTTGAAGATCGGATCCGAGCCGAACGCCCAGGTCAGCAGGCCCATGGCTCCGATGTAGCCAGCGGGGATCCGCCAGTCGATGATGCCGCGCACGATGAGCACCAGCCCGCCCAGGATGAGCAGTGCTGCCGACACCTCGCCGAGCGAGCCCTCCAGGTTGCGAAACAGCAGCAGCTGGTACTGCGCGGCCAGGTCGTACCCGTACGCCCCCGAGGCCGCGCGGTCCGCCGCGGCCAGCGCCAATCGCGTGGCCCCCGAGATCGCGTCGTACTCGCCTGCCGCCGGTAGCGACAGGGCGCGGAACCAACCGAAGTTCTCGGTCGCAGAGATCACGCCCGCCCAGGACAGAGTGACGAACGCACGCCCGACGAGCGCGGGGTTGAAGATGTTCCACCCGAGCCCCCCGAAGATCATCTTGCCGAGCGCGATCGCGATGAAGCCGGCCACCAGGCTGATCCACCATGGGGTCCGTGGCGGCATGCTCATCGCCAGCAGCAGACCGGTCACGAGCGCACTACCGTCGAGCAGCGTTTGCGGCTTCCGCGCGATCGCATTCCACGCAGCCTCGGTCCCGAGCGCGGCACCGATGCACACGACGAGCGTGGTGATGGCCGGAGCGCCCATCGAGATCGCCGCCCACAGGGCAGCGGGCGTGAGCGCTCCCACGACCCACAGCATGATGCCGCCACAGGACTCCCCGGAGGTGATGTGCGGCGCGGGCCCGACGACGCGTGATGTGAGGGGTTCGCTCATGACTTCACCCCTTTCGCCATCGCGGCCGCCTTGGCGACCTTGATGAGTTGCGCCAGGGGGCGATTGGTCGGACAGACGTAGGAACAGATGCCGCATTCGATGCAGTCGAGTGCATCGCGTTTGGCGGCGGCATCCCACATCCTGCGATGGGAGTAGTTCGCTATCGCGTACGGCTCGAGACCCATCGGGCAGGCCTCGGGGCAGCGCCCGCAACGCATGCACGGCTGGTCGTCGGAGACCGCGGGGGCGGCCGTACCCTTCGGCAACGCGACAATCCCCGACATGCCCTTGGTGACCGGGACCTCGAGCGACCCGAGCGCCATACCGGTCATGGGACCACCCGAGATGACGCGCTCGACGTCGCCCACCAGGCCGCCGGCAGCCTCGATGAGTTCGCTTACGAGAGTGCCCAGCAGTACGCGGTAGTTGCCGGGGCGCGCTACCGAGCCGGTCACGGTCACCACGCGTTCGGTGAGCGGCTTGTCTCGCTCGAGCGCATCAGCGATGGCGGCGGCCGTAGCGACGTTGTGCACGATCACACCGACCGCGGCCGGCAGCTTCCCATGCGGGACTTCCTTCTTCACGAGCGCGTAGATCAGCTGCTTCTCCGCACCCTGCGGGTACCGGGTGGGAAGCACGGTGACTTCCACGCTCTCAGCGGCCACCGCCTTGAGGGCCGCGGCCGCGTCGGGCTTGTTGGACTCCACGGCGATGATCACGCGCTTCGCGCCGACCATGTCCCGGATGTAGCCTGCGCCCGCCACGATCCGCTCGGGTTGCTCGAGCATGAGCCGGTGATCGCACGTGAGGAACGGCTCGCACTCGCACCCGTTCAGGATCACCGTCGTGATCTCCATGCCCTTGGGCGGGGTCAGCTTCACCACGCTCGGGAATGTCGCGCCGCCCATCCCCACGATGCCGGCGGCCCTCACACGCGTACGCTGGTCATCCGCCTCGGGCACCGGCACGAACGAATCGAGATCCTGCTCCTCGTCACGGTCGATCACCACGCACCCGACCACCGATCCTCCGGCGGTGAGCGTCGTCCCGATTTCGACGACCGAGCCGCTCACGGGGCTGTGCACGGGTGACGAGACCATGGCCTCTATATCGCCCACGATCTGCCCACGCTCGACCCGGTCGCCCGCGGCGACGGTCGCCTTGCATGGCGCCCCTAGGTGCTGGCTCAGCGGCACCACCAGGCGTGCGGGCAAGGGGGCCCACTCCACCGGCGAGCCGGCGGTCGCCTCCTTGTGCTCAGGCGGGTGCACCCCACCCCTGAACACGGCTCTTCCCACGTGTATCCCTCCCTGTTCGTGCCTCTGTTCGGCGCGAATCCCGCGTATAAGCCACCCAGATTCGGCGTCTACACGGCCTTCCCTGCAAATACAGACCGGCCGCACATGCGACCGGTGTGTAGACGACCCCGGAACAGTCCTCCCCGCGATGCTAGCCGAAGAAGATCGAGATCTCGCGCCCGGCGCTCTCAGGAGAATCCGAACCGTGCACGATGTTCGCATCGAGCGTGAGTCCGAAGTCACCGCGGATCGTGCCCGGGGCCGCGTCCTTCGGATTGGTGACGCCCATGAGCTTGCGCACCACGGACACGGCTTCCGGACCGCTGAGGACCATCTTCACCACCGGACCAGAGGTGATGTACGCCACGAGGCCCTCGTAAAACGGCTTGCCCTCATGCTCGGCATAGTTCGCCGCGGCCTGTTCAGGCGTGACGCGACCGAGTTCGAGACGCTCTACCGTGAGCCCAACGGCCTCGAAGCGGCTCACGATAAGGCCGACGAGCCCCCTCGCCACGGCGTCGGGCTTGATCATGCAGTAGGTCTTCTGGCTCACGCGTGCTCCTTAGATACTATCGACATACGATTCGGACTGTGCAACAAGCAGTGCTCTCGTGCAACACAACGCATACCCCAGGCTCCGACCTCAGACGCCGCCGTCCATCGAGTTGAACGACGTCGAGACACCGTTGACCTTCCACCCAACACCCTCGCGCACCAGCGACACCTGATAGGTGACCACGCCACCGCGATCGAGTGTCACCGTGACATCGACCTTCGATGTCCGCGCCGAGCGTTCGACACCGCCGATCTCGTACGAGACCCACTCGGTCGGCAGGCTCGACATGGCCTTCTCTACATCGGTTGCAGGCACCGCCACCCAGTACGAGGTGACATCGTCGCCGTCAGCGTACGCCTCCATGACACCGTTCACGGTCATCTGCTGGGTCGGGTACCCGAGGCCGTACGCATACGCGCCGATGAGCCCGGCCGCAATGACGACGGCCAGCGCCACCCACATGAGACCTGTCACCCAGCCCGCTCGCTTCGCCGGACGCTCGCGCCGCTCACGTCGGCGGGTATCGCGGTCGGCCACCTTCATCTCGGTGTCGGTCCTGGCGAAGAAGCGCTCGACGTCCTCGTCGGCATCGTCAGCGAAGTCGTATGTCTTGGCTGCCGGCACCGGCATCATCTCGCCGGTGGTCCATCCCTCCACGCGATCAGGCGCTGCTGCCGGCACGATAGTCCCACGTGCCGCAAGACTCGCGCGATACGCGGCATCAACCGACGGGGAGAACGCATGCCCGAACTCGTCGCGAGCGCGCTCGAACGACGCCACGGCACGATCGTGCATGCCGAGCGACGCGTACGCCATGCCGAGATTGGCCGCCGCACGTCCGCGGCCCTTGTAGCCGGGCAGCTCGACGGCGGCCCGGTACGCCTCGACAGCATCTTCCGACCGGTCGAGCGACACGAAACACAGGCCGAGGTTGTTGAGTGCCTTGCCGGGATCCGGGTTGCCGGCATCGAGGGCCGCCTGCCGGTAGGCTTCGGCCGCGTCCTCGATCCGCCCCATCTCGTAGTAGGCGCCCCCCAGCCCCTGTAACGCCTTGTAGCGCATGGTGTAGCCCGCGTCATCGAGAGCACGCTGGAACGCGCGCGCGGCCTCATCGTGTGCGCCGAGCGAGGCCTTCGCCGTACCGAGGTTGCAGGACACCGTGGCCTTGTCTGGGTAGTCACCGTCGAGGAGTGCGCGCTCGTATACCGCGCACGCATCATCGAGGCGCTTGAGCTTCATAAGGGCGTTACCGGCCCGGTGGAACGCGTAGCCGCTCCCCTGCGTCTCGCCCGCGGCGGCGCCGAGGTACTCGCGAGCCGCGGCCGTCCAATCGCCGGCCGCATACGCGGTCTCGGCTGCCTCAAGGCGGGTCTGGTCCAACGCCGTTCCCCCCTCTAGTGTTCGATGGTGATCGACTCGATCGTGTCGCCGACCTCGATGGCATGCACCACGTCCATCCCCTCGGTGACCTGGCCGAAGACGGTGTACTGACCGTCGAGCGACGGCTGCGGCGCGAGGCAGATGTAGAACTGCGAACCGGCGGAGTCGGGGTGCTGCGCGCGCGCCATGGCCAGCGTGCCCGTCTCGTGCTTCCGGCTGTTGAACTCGGCCTTCTGCGTCCAACCCGGGCCGCCCGTCCCGGCGCCACCCACACCCGCACGGATCTGCTCGACCGTGAGGTCCCGAGTGAGCGGGTCCCCGCCCTGCGCGACGAACCCGGAGATCACGCGGTGGAACTTCAGCCCGTCGTAGAAACCCGAATCGGCGAGCTCTATGAAGCTCGCGACGGTGTTGGGGGCGTCGGCCGGATAGAGCGCGAGTTTGATGGTGCCCTTGGACGTCTGGATGGTCGCCGTCTCGGTGCCGGTGACGTTCACGGTCGATACATGCATGGCTTCCTCCTCGAAGACAGCCGCCGGCTCTTCGGTGTTCTCCAGAGTCTCCAGCGGCGCGTTGGCGTGCATCTGATCGGACTCGGCCTCGGAGGAGGCCGTCGTGGCGCAACCGCCGAGAGCGGCAGCCGTCATCAACAGAGCGAGGCAGATGAGCAGGCCTGCCAGGCGGTGGGAACGTGCGAGCTTCACTCGGCCTCCACAAAGACGCGGGACAACACGGTACCGCCGGCTCTCCCCGCGGCCGGTCTATTCTAACAGTGACCGGGACGCGCGTCAGTGTATCGCACGGCCCTTCGGCACACAGGGCTTGTGCTATCGTGTGCATCACGCCGCCGCCTCGTCCGGGCGACCGGCGCTTCGCGTGAACCGGGCCCCTCGTCGGACCGCCGTCGCGCTTCGCACGCGACATACGCGCGCCGTTGAGACCGGCCCGTCCGGTATCCGTCGCGTGTCGCACGAGGAGGCGTTGCTCATGGGAGCGTCCAGCACGGAGAACGTCCGGAACGTCGTCCTGCTTGGCCATGGAGATGCGGGTAAGACATCACTCGCCGAGGCGATGCTCTTCATGGCAGGACAGACCAAGCGTCTCGGCAGTGTGGCCGAAGGCCACTCCAACCTCGACTACGAGGCCGAGGAGATCAAGCGCAAGATCACACTGAATCTCGCGATGGCACCGGTCGAACACAAGGGCGTCAAGATCAACGTCATCGACACGCCCGGCTATGCCGACTTCATCGGGGACGCGGTCGCCGGTATGGAAGCCGCCGAGATGGCGCTGTTCGTGGTGGACGCGGTCGCCGGTCCCCAGGTGCAGACGCGCAAGCTCTGGAGGCTTGCCGACGAGATGGGTATCGCCAGGGCGGTCTTCATCAACCGTATGGACAAGGAGCACGCGGACTTCGACGCGGCGATGAAGGCGCTCGACGCCGCCTTCGGCCACCGCGTGGGCGCGGTGCAGATCCCCCTCGGCGCCGAGCAGGACTTCCGCGGTGTGATCGACATCATCCGCATGAAGGCCTATCACCACGAGGGCGACCAGGAAGAGGTCCTCGAGATCCCGGCGAACCTCACGGACGCCGCCGAGGCAGCCCGAGAGAAGCTCTGCGAACTCGTGGCCGAGGCCGATGACGATCTCATGGAGAAGTACCTCGAAGGCGAGCGCCTCTCACAGGAGGAGCTCGAGACCCTGCTCGACAAGGCGATCGCGCAGGGGCTCTTCATCCCGGTGTTCGTTGGCTCGGCAACCATGATGCAGGGTGTCGAGGACCTGATTGACGACATCGTCACGTTCTTCCCACAGCCGACGGCCCACGGTCCACTCACCACTGTGGACGGCACTGACGTCCCGTTCTCGGTGGAGGGCGACGTGGCGGTACACGTCTTCAAGACGCTCTCGGACCCGTACGTCGGCCGCATCAACTTCGTGAAGGTCGTGTCCGGCACGCTCAAGCCCGGCGTGGAGCTCATCAACTCCCGCACGGGCAAGAAGGAGCGCATCCCGCACCTGTTCACGATGACCGGCAAGGAGACCACCGATATCGACGCAGCGGTCGCCGGAGACATCGCGGTGCTCACCAAGCTCGCCGACACGCTCACCAACGACACGCTCTCGGCCAAGGGCGACGTCGCGTTCGCCCCCCTGCCGCTGCCGGAGCCGCTCTATCCCGTGGCTATCGTCGCTAAGACCAAGGCCGACGAGGATAAGCTGGGCAGCGCGCTCAAGGGCATCGTGGATGAAGACCCGTCACTCCTGATGCGCCGCGACGAGGAGACCCACCAGACCGTCATCACCTCGTACGGGGACGCCGCTATCGACGTGTTGCTCAACCGCCTCCACGATCGCTTCCACGTGGAGGCGGAGATCATCGACATGCGCATCCCCTACCGTGAGACGATCCGCAAGACCGCACAGGCCCAGGGCCGCCACAAGAAGCAGACCGGCGGCTCGGGCCAGTTCGCCGACTGCTGGCTTCGCCTCGAGCCCAATCCCGGCGCGGGCTACGAGTTCCTCGACGAGATCGTGGGCGGCCGCATCTCCAAGCCCTATATCGTGGCCATCGACAAGGGCGTCCAGGACACCATGACCTCCGGTGCGATCGCCGGCTACCCGGTGCAGGACGTGAAGGTCGCGGTGTACGACGGTTCGATGCACGCCGTCGACTCCAACGAGATGGCGTTCAAGACGGCCGCGCGCATCGGCTTCCGCGCCGCCGCCGAGAAGGCAGACCCGGTCATCCTCGAGCCGATCGCCACGCTCACGATCGAGGTGCCTGACGAGCACGCCGGAGCGGTCATGGGCGACATCTCTTCGATCCGCGGCCGCATCCTCGGCATGGACGCCCCCGAGGCAGGGGTCCAGACGATCCGCGCCCAGGCTCCGTATGCCGAGGTCGTCCACTACTCGCCGCACCTGCGGTCGATCACGAGCGGTACCGGCGCATACACGCTCTCCATCGACAGCTACGAGCAGGTCCCCGGCGACATCCAGAAGAAGCTCGTCGAGGAGTACCAGAAGGAGAAGGCCGAGGGTCACTAGCACCCCACCGTGTGACGCAAGCGAGAGGCCGGTACGTCGATTGCGACGTACCGGCCTCTCGTATCAGTGCGATGGCGCCCTCTGTAGGATTCGAACCTACGACCTTCTGCTCCGGAGGCAGACGCTCTATCCCCTGAGCTAAGAGGGCGGGGACGCCCGAGAACAGTAGCATACGCATCACGCGGTTTCCAACCGCTGCCGCGCCCGCTATCCTAGCCCCCAAGACCCGCGACGACAGGCGGCATGGGATGACTTCCGGCAGAATGCTCCTCATCGTCAATCCGGCCGCCAAGCATGGTGAGACCGCGAACCTCGTGCCCGCGATCGAGCAACTTCTGCAGAGCGTCCCCCACGACCTCGTTCTCACCACGCACATGGGCAACGCCGCACAGATCGCCGAAGAGGCAAAGGGCTACGACACGCTCGTGGCTGTCGGCGGGGACGGGACGGCCCACGAGGTCCTCAACGGGATCATGCGCCGCCCCGAAGACGACCACCCCGCGCTCGGGCTGATCCCCACCGGCAGCGGTAATGATACCCGGCGCACGCTCGGCATCCCTGCCGACATAGCCGATGCGACACTCGCGCTCGCGGGGGGCGTTCGCCGCCCCTTCGACGTGGGCCTGTGCAACGGCCTGTACTTCAACAACTCGTTCGCAGCGGGCCTCGACGCACGGGTGACCGCCAAGGCGGTCGAGTACAAGGTGACCACGAAGCGATCCGGGCTCTGGCTGTATCTCACGGCGCTCCTCCACGTGCTCTTCCACGAGCTCTACTCTCATGAAGTACGAATGTCGTGGGATGGCGAGGAGCCGGTCGACGACGAGTTCCTCGCCCTGGCCGCGACCATCGGCCCCACCTACGGTGGTGGCTTCTTCATCACACCTGAAGCCGTACCCGATGATGGCCTGCTTGAAGTCTGCGTCATCGGCCCGCTGTCACTTCCCGGGGCCCTCCTGCGGCTCCCCTTCGTCGTCTTCGGCAAGCACACGAAGTTCAAGGTGATCAGGATGTCCCGGCGCAGCTCGATCGTGATCGAGAGCGCCGAGCCGATGCCCGCACAACTCGACGGCGAGGTGATGGTGGACCGCCGCTTCGAGATCTCGATCCTGCCCGGCGCTATCGAGTGCGTCGTCCCGAAGGGATGATCACGTCGTGAGTGCATTCTTCGCCGGATTCGACGCCACGGCCGCGCTGGCCATCCTGGGCACGGCACTCGCGGCGTACGCCATCGGCTCCATCCCGTGGGCCTACACGATCGTGCGGCTGGTGAGCGACGAAGATGTCACCACCCACGGCACCGGAAACGTCGGCGCCATGAACGTGCGGCGCACGACCGGTTCGTGGGGCTGGTTCACGGTGGCGATGCTCGCGGACATCATCAAGGGCGTTGTCCCTGTCGCAATCGCCAAGTGGTTCGCGCTCGGAACGGTCCTCACCCCGCTGGGAATCGCAGCCGGCTCCGGGGACCTGACGCAGCCATGGCTCGTGCTCGTGCCGATGGCCGCGGTGGCTGGAGCCGTCGTCGGACACAACTACTCGGCGTGGATGGCGCTCATCAATCATCGGTTCGGTCGCACGGGCAAGGGCCTGTCCACCGGCGCCGGTGCGCTGCTCGCCTACGATTGGCGGTACTTCGTGGCGGTGGTGGTGGTCGGCCTGACCACCATCGCGATAACCCGCTACATGATGGCCGGCCAGGTGGTCGCGGCAGCCACGCTGCCGGTCACCGCCGTGCTGGTGCGCTCCCCCGACTGGGCGTTCGCGCTCCTCATGGGCGTCGTCGTCTACGTCGCCCACCACAAGCGTTTCACGGGGCTGCTCCGGGGCGAGGAGCCGAAGTTCTACATCAACGACCGGAGTGGCCCGCGGGGCTGAGCATCGTGCAGATGAGAAGGGCCGGACCCCATCGGGATCCGGCCCTTTCGGCTTCGTGCAGCGCGCGCTACTTGAGGGTGATGGCCTCGTTCGGGCACACGTCGGCGCAGGTGCCGCACTCAGTGCAGTCATCGGGACGAGCGAGAACAGCCGTGTCCTCAAGGTCGAGAGCGCTGGTGGGGCACTCGTCGACGCAGATGCCGCAGGCGGTGCACAGATCGGGATCGACAACCGGCTTACCCATGATGTGAGTCCTCTCCACGTAACGGGCGTACCGCACCCGTCACGGGGCGGTGCCGTACATGATAGCACCCGTGACACATCGCGCTAGCGGACCTTGTCCGCGACCTCACGGGGGTCCCATAGGCAGTACGGATACGTGCGGTCCGTGAGCACCGCCGAGGCAGCACGCTCCTCCTTTGCGCGGACAAGGGCCTCGGCGAGGCACTGGCCCACCGGCTCCAGCATCGCGGTCAGCGCCGCATTCACCTCGCGGATCTCGGCGCCCAGCGCCTTGCGGTCGGCATCCGGCTGTGCGATCGCCGCGATCGCCGCGGCCTTTCGCGCAGCAAGCCCGTCGGCGCGCTCCCGCTCGGCGGGGGTGTCGAACTCCACCTCGGCCAGCAGTTCGTCAGGGTTGTGCTCGAAGCGCTTGAGCTCCCGCTCCGCGCCGGCCACATCTTCATCGGTGACGATGCGGCCACCGAGGGGCAGCAGGAGCGTCATCGACGCGATGGCGAAGGGCGGCGGCTCAACACCGTAGTACGACCTGATGACCGCGTCGGTGACCTGGTCGTAGCGGCCGCCTCCGGTGCCGTGCACGAACAGGTCGGCCACGAACACCCGCTGGAACAGTGTGAGCGTGACCGCGCGCGGCGCGAGCAACAGGTCATTCCTCGCAAGCGCGCGGGCGGCCGACTCCGCTGAACCGCCGAGGGCGCACACCACCTCGCCTCCCGCGACCAGCGTGCCGTCCGCGCCCACGCTCACCGCGAGGCGCCGACCGTCGCGGAGCAGCCAGAACGGAGCCTCGATGCGGCCCCCGTCCTCGGCGAGGTCCGGGAACGGCTGGGCTGCCGAGCGTGTGCCGGTGCACGCCCGATACTCCGCGAGTGCCGCATTCAGAACCGTGCGGAACCGCGCGGCGTCCGCCAGGAGCGACCCGGCGAACGCCCGGTAGGATGGCAGTCGGCACTGCGATGAGGCCTGCACCTCGAGATAGGCGGTCTCGGCCGGGGATTCGTAGCACCGGCGTGCGACCGTCATCAGCGTGCCGAGGTCGGCCGAGCGTCCGGCGGCCGCATCCAGACAGTCGCAGAACGCGCCGAAGTGTCGCCCGAGCGCCGGAGCCGGTACACCTCCGAGCGCTTCAAGCCCCGCCGCGCGAAAGGCGCTCAGCCGGGACCGCGACGGCACGGCGGTCTGCACGTACGCCGCCCCGTTGCCGGCGCCGGTCAGCTCGATCTCGCGCACGCCCGGGTGCTTCCCCGGCTGCGGCACCCGCAGCCTCACCGGGTCGCATACGTCGGTGTCGACCACGACGTCAAGGCCGAGCGCGCCGGTCTCGGCGGCGAGCCGG
>JBASOJ010000092.1:0-18316 GCA_049658145.1 Coriobacteriia bacterium | reverse complement strand
GCGTAGCGGCGGCCTCGCCCGTCGCTCGCTCGGCGGCGCCCCGCGCAAGGCCGGCGACCACAGCGGCGCGAACGGACTCGTAGTTCTCGGGGGTGCAGTGCACCCGAAGCACGGCCCGCCATGAGTTGCGCAGCGTGATCACACGCGGGCCCGGATACTCGTTCGCCCGATGCACGTCGGCCCACACAAAGCCGCCCTCCTCCTGCGAGGATGCGATCAGCCCTGCCCCGGTGGCGGTCATGCTCCCGCCGAGCAGACCCGCGATGATCGCGAGACGGTTCCACTTCCGCTCCTTCGAACCGGACGCATACGCTACGCCGTCCGGGCCGACGCGGAACGTGGTGGTGAAGCGGTTGCCGAGCAGCAGGCAGGCGATCACGAAGAGGGCGGCCATCGCGCCACCGGTGATGAGGAACACCTGCGGCGGCAGCCACACGAACTCGCCGTCGATGAACCAGCCCATCACCGCGACGAGCAGGTACATGATCGCCACCGAGATGACGATGACCTTTGCGAAGTCGTACAACATGAAGCGGCTGGTGAGCAGCGGTATGCGGTACGTCCACTCGATGGTCGCTTGCGGTGTCACCTGTTCGTCGGTCATCGCGCCACCTCCTTTGCAAAGCATACGTCAGCCGGGTATGCGCATGCTCGCGCTACAATCACCGTATGCCCCAGACGCTCGCCTACACGCCGGAGTCCGCCGAGGTCCGCCACCTCTCGGCGGTCGACCCCGCGCTCGCCGCGCTGATCGAGTACGTGGGGCCGATCGAGCAACGCCTGGAGACGGACGCGTACGCCTCGCTCGCCGGCGCTATCGTCTCCCAACAGCTCTCGGACAAGGCGGCCGCCACCATCTGGAATCGGCTCGTGGCAGCGCTCGGCGGTGATCCCACGCCGGCGCATGTCCTCTCGGCCGATGATGCGACGCTGCGCGGCGCAGGCCTGAGCCGAAGCAAGGCGTCGTATCTGCGCGACCTCGCCGGTCGCGTGGTCGACGGGTCGCTCGACCTGAACCGCGTGAGTACGCTTCCCGACGAGGACGTGATCGCGCGGCTCACCACCGTGAAGGGCATCGGACGCTGGACCGCCGAGATGTTCCTCATCTTCTCGCTCGGCCGGCCCGACGTGCTCGCGGTGGACGACGGCGCGCTGCGCGCCACCGTGGCCTGGGCATACGACCTCGACGGTGAGGACGACCGTGCGGCAACGACGCGCATCGGAGCAACGTGGGCGCCCTACCGCACCTGCGCCTCACTCTACCTCTGGCGGGGTCTCCCCCTCAGGCGCACGGGAGAATGGGAGCCACCGCGATGAGCCGCGCACCGCGCATGAGCCCGGCGATGGCCGCCGGAATGCTCGGCCTGCGGCAGCAGGGTACCGAGGCAGGCGCGTTCGTGATCGCCCTCGTGATGTACACCCTCACACCCTGGCAGCCTCCCACGGCCGAAGCGCTCGAACGTGCCCGTCAGACAGCCGGGCGCTTCAAGCTCTCCGAGGATCTCGCGGCCTTTCTCCCTCCCGAGCCCGGCCGCTTCGCCGGGCGGGCGCGCAAGGACGAGTACCGCGGGCTGGTGATCGCGCTCAAGCGGATCGATGAGATCGAGGGCGAACGGCGCGCCGAGACGATCGCCGAAGTGAACGCGCTGCTCGGCAGGGACCGCGCCTAGACCGCGACACTATGGGCGACGCAGCTCCCAGCACACCCGCACGTCGTGCACGTTGAAGCCGGCGTCGAGGTACATCGCCATAGCCCGCTTGCTGAACGTGCTCACCGAGAGGATCACCGAGGACCGGCCGTCATGTCCAGCGGCGAGCAGTGCCGCACGCAGCAGCGCCCGGCCGAGTCCGACGTGCTGGTCTGCGGGCAGTACCGCGAGCATCTCGATCTCGGCCTCGAAGGGGTTCTTCGGGTCGGCGGCCGTCATCACAACCCCGGCGGGTGAACCGCCGCGATACGCGATCAGCGTCCCGCCCTTGATCACCTCGGGCCGTGCGAGCAGTTCCGCCGCGCGCTCGAGGGTCAGGTCAGTGTGTCCGGGATACCCGTGGAACGCCGCATTGACGATGAACGTCCAGTCGGACGAAACCGTGGGAAGCGCCACCGAGAGCGTCGTCTCTGCCGGGAGTTCCGGCTCGGTCGTGGCGGTGGGACTCGGGTGCAGCATGACGTACGCCCGACGGCTCTTGGCGAAGCCTGATGCGGTGAGGGTCTCCTCAATGACCCCGGCGTGCTCGGGAAGGAAGAGGCAGACCCACGAGACGGTCTCAGGCACGCGAGCGGTGACCGCTTCTATGAGCGGCGCGTACAGCGCGGGGTCGAGCGCGTGGAGCACCCGGAACCGGGCGTGACCGTCACCGGCGAGCATCACTGAAGCCGCGCCGTGCGGAGCGTCAAACTCGTCGAGCGCAAGCACGGCCGGCTCGGCCGCGGGGTCGAACCCAGTGGTCTCATCGTGCGTGATGCCTGTTTCTCCGTGCACCGCGCCGAATGTGCGCGCGTAGTCGCGAAAGGTTTGGGCCAGCGTCGCGTCAACGTCCACGAACCGGACACCCTCGAGTGCAGCCATCGTCCCCCCATCCCCTGGTGGTACCGCCGGTGCCCCCGCACCGCCGACACCAATCATAGAGGCGACCGTGCCCGCCGGGAAGTGGGTCAGGCTGTGGGCGCTCCGGCCACCGGCTCACCGAGAGCGAGCATCTCGACGTGCGACGCGTTCATCGCCGCGAGCCGCTGAGTCCAGAACGCATTGTCGGTCAACGGCGTCTGCGCTTCATCATCATCGAATTCGAACTGCGTCCAACTGTAGGCAGCCTCGAGGAAGACGGTCTTGGAGATGCCGCCGATCGCCTTGACCTCGACACGGTGGCCATCGACATAGTCGCGAAGCCGGAATCCGCCGCCCTCCATCGCCGAGTAGTGCAGCACCGTATTGCGTGTGAGGCGCGGTGCGTCACGGATCATCTCGGGGCAGTAGATGAACGCCCGGACCCGGGCACCGGACGACGGTCTTGCCCGCTTCGCCCGCGAGGCGGCAGTGTGCTCGGCGGCCAGCGCGCCCGCAAGCCGCCAGTTCTCACGCGGAGTGCAGGCGACCTTGCCCTGCGACTCAAGCTTGCGGAGCGCCGCAGCGGTGGTCGCGCCGGTTGCTTCCACACCCTCCGCGGCCAGCAGGCTCACGATCTCACTCGCCTGGGCCGGTCCGTGTGCATCGATGACAGCGAGAATGGCTTCTCCGTCCATGGCTCACACCTCCAAGGGTAGTCTCCCTTTGAGTATGCGCCCGAAACGGCCCTCGTGCCGAACGGGTGTGAAGCGTACAGTCCATCACGACAGCCCCTCTTCGAGAGCGTCCACCGCCTCCCTCAGCCGCCGCTGCATCCGCTCACGGAGCGGCTCAGTGATGTAGCGCGCCGCTCGGATCTCCCCGTCATCCAGGCCGAGGAGCTTCGTCTGCTGCGGCCCCTTGCTGGCGCAGAGGATCAGCCCGACCGGCGCCTCGTCGGCTGTCCCCCGCTCGTTGGCATCGAGCCAGCGCAGGTAGAGCAGCATCTGACCGTAGTCGGCGGGCTGTAGCTTGCGTGTCTTGAGCTCCACCGCCACGAAGCACCGCATGCCGAGGTGGTAGAAGAGCAGGTCGAGGTAGTAGTCGTCGCCATCCACTGTGATGCGCTTCTGCCGCGCAACGAAGGCGAACCCGCCACCGAGTTCGATAATGAAGCGCCACATGTCGTCGAGGATCGCGCGCTCGAGCTCCGCCTCAGAGTGCGACGCGGGAAGACCCAGGAAGTCCAGGATGTACGGCTCGCGGAAGACGAGGCCGGGCGCACAGCCTGTGTTGCGCAGAGCGGCGAGCTCCTCTTCGAGTCCGTTCACGCCACCCCGAGCCTCGATCGTGCGCTCGTACAGCTTGTCATCGATCTTGGCGCGGAGGGTGCGCTTCGACCAGCGCTCGTGGGTTGCGAAGGTCAAGTAGAAGTCGCGTTTGTGCTGGTCAGGTATGCCAAGCGCGATGCAGATGCTGGTCCACGGCAATTGTTGCGCCACTGGCGCAACAATTCGCTCGTCCGGGTAGCTCTCCGCGAACTTCAACATGCGGGTGAGATTGGTGTACGTGTACCCGCGCCCATACCGTTCGGTCAGCCGCTCGGCTAGCCGCTGCACCACCGCCTGGCCGTACTCAGCCCGCTCCCCGCCGAGCACGTCATCGCGGATGCGCTTGCCAATGCTCCAGTAGAGCATCACGAGTTCGCTGTTCACGGCCACTGCGGCGCGCGTGCGCGCGGCCTCGATCAGGCCACTGATGTCGCCGAGCAGCACCCGGTCGTCATCCGGGAGATCGAGCAGGTTCGCGGGCATGGGGGCTCCTCTCGGGGTGGACCGAGGGAGCGTACCGCCGGGGCATCAGCTGGCTGTGAGCTGAATCGTAGCCGGACCTTACTCGGCTCCGCGCGACCTCACGCTGAGCGTGTGCGCCGCGGAGAGCGGGTCGGGCACGCGGTGGTGTCCGCTCGACCACACGAGCGCGAGGGTCACGGCGCTCCCGAGGTCGGTGAGGTGGCCGGGAGAAACGTACACCGGCTTGGAGCCGGCCTTAAGCCGCACCGACGCGCCCTGCGCGCCCCACTCCTTGGTGAGCACGTAGTAGTCGCCGCGATGCGGGCCGGGTGCATGGTCGATCGCGTGAAACGGCGTCTTGGGCACGCCCACGGTGGGCACATCGAGCAGCACTCCCACGTGCGACGCGAGCCCGCAGCCGCGCTCGTGCACCACGCCGTGACCGTCGCAGAACACGAGGCCGGGCTCCACGCCGAGACTCATGAGCGCCTCGATGGTGAGCCGTCCCTCCCGGAAAGCGAGGTAGCCGCGCTTGTACGGGATGTCGGGATCGCCTTCGATCACCGCCGAGGCGAGCACGCGGAACTCGCGGTCCATCGCCACGGCGGCGGCCCATGCATGAGTGCCGTCCTTCGTGTACGCCACGTCCACGCCGGCGGCGACTGCCGGGCTGCCGGGGCCGTCCACCGGCATCGCGCGCAACTCCACCACGCTCGCAAGCCGCTTCTGAACCGCGTCGGCCTCCCCGTGCGTGATGATCCACGGGTGGGTCAGGCTCGTTCTCAGTCGAAGCGTCATACACACAGCCTCCGAAGGAGAACGTACCCGTCACAGGTGCCGAGGTGGCCCGCTACCCCCCGCGAGCGGGGTCTTCCGCCACGTGGTATCGCCGCTGCGGATCGTTCGGGCCGCTGCCGATCTCCACCACGAGCCCCTGCTCGATCAGCTTGAGCAGCCGGGCGCGCGTGGCACGTGGCGTACGGCCGATCGCTGCTGCGACCTGGCTGGTGGTTAGGCCGTCGGCCCCCCTGAGCGCGTCCAGTGCCGAGGCGTCCACGGGGTCGGTGGACGGTGCCTCTCGGCGCGCCGAGTAGAGCGTCACGCGGAACCGCATGCCCGCTTCCTCGAACAGCGGTTCGGCGAGCCCGGCCGAGCGACACGCCTCGCGTATGCGGGTGATACCACTGCCCCACTGCTCGATCAGGCCGAGCTCGCGGAACACGCGCCCGATGACCCGGTTGCGCAGCTTGGACACACCGCCCAGCACATCGCGGAGCGTGAGTCCCGGAACGAGGATGCCCGGGTTCTCGATCTCGAGGCGGTCGTCGAAGATCGCGATACGGATGGGCGCGCCCCGCTGTGAGTAGTCCGCGTGCACCACCGCGTTCACGATCGCCTCACGCACGGCCACCGGCGGGTACTCGGGCACTTCGAGCCGACGCGTCCCCCCGATCTCGTAGGCGAGTGACGTGTTGCGCACCACGAACGCGAGCGCATGGTCCACAGCAGTGGTGGAGTACGCCGTGATGTCCGCCGAGTCGATCACGCTGCTCTTCGTGAGACCCTTGAAGCGCCCCGCCTGGATCCACGCGTCGGGATACCGTGATAGGCGATCGTGGCCGAAGAGCAGCATGCCGCCAACGGTGGGCGTCTCGGCGCCGTGGGCGATCGCGATGAGTCGCAGCGTCTTGAGATCGGTGCGACGGATGCTACGGGTTCCCGCGAACGCGTCGCTTAGCGCGGCCAGGTCGAGCGCCTCGGGGCCAAGCCCGCGCTCCGGCTGCTCATCAAAGCTCTCCCCTCGCGACGAGCGCGCCAGCTCGGCGATCAGCTCGGCGTCGGCGCTACGGTTCGTGGAGCCGAGGCGTACGTACGTCCCCGCGCCGGGGCCAAGCGACGCCACGTGGTACGGGCGCGACGGGCCGAGGTGGACGCGCACGGCCACAACGTGGGTGTTGCGCCACGGGATGATCTCGATCTCGGGGAGCAGCCGCGGAGCGATACCGTCGGCGATGATGCTGCTCAGGCGCTCCTCTGCATCCAGAGGATCCGCCACGCCGAGGATGGAGCCGGTGCGGTCCTCGATGCCGATGAGCAGTGTGCCGCCCGCGGTGTTGGCGAAGGCGCACACCGTCTTGAGGAGCGGCCCTGCCGAGGAGACGTCGCGCTTGAACTCGAGTGTCTTGCCCTCGGGGCGCTTCTTGAGCGATTCGAGATCCATAGTCGGAAATCTGCTCGGAAGTGATGGAAGGGCAAGGGCTTCAGAGTAGAGTCCCGACGTCAGAACGACCTCTCAAAGACCGCCCAATGAACAGCCAGACGCTTGGCATCTGGTGCATCGTCGTCGCGCTGCGGACGTGAGAGCGACCGCCCCTCGAGACCCGAATAGGCGGTCGACAACAGGCCCGGGGCCAGCCGAACCTTGAGCACTTCCGGCTCAATTCCGATCAGATGGCGATCGAACAGCAGGTGTATGTCCGCTCGAAGCAGCAACCCGTTCCGCACAAGCTGACTTGATCGACCGCGGTAGGAGAGGATATGCGCCCCCTGCAGAGCGTCGTGAGCGTCGTACCCCGTCACAGCGCACCTGTTGTCGTACGCGCGCAACAGGTTCTGGCGGAACTGAACCTGCGCAACGCGACGCTTGCTTCGAGAGTACACAATCGGTTCGTCGAGTTCTTGGATCTGATCGGGCCACCCCTCGAGCTCGCGCGCCATGGCCGGATGAGTCGCCGGAGCCTCATCATCACCGTTGGACCAGACGTCCGAACGCTGCCCGAACTTCAGGGGACCTCGGAGCAGGAACGTCCCCGTCCGCGGGTCATACGACTCCACCATCGCCAGGCCGAGGTTCATGTATTGAGTCCCATGCGGCACGAATACCCCGACGGGGATTCTGCGATTCAGATTGCCCAGGAGAGCTCGGTTCCAGGGAGACTCGGTGCCCGTACCGTCTCGCCCAGTGTGCGCCATGTAGGGCAGCGCCCATGTATCCGAATCGATCGGTTGCGGTACGCCATCGAAGTAGACGCTGCCCCGTGTGGCGGTGATGCTGAGTGCGACCTGCCAGCCGCTGGGCTGGTGGATGCCGCGTTGGGCAACGAGTGGTACTTGCACCCCGGTCACAACGGACTGCCCGTCGACCCGCCACGGTCGCGGCCCGATGTCGCCCTCATGTTCGGCGAACCACAACAGCGCCCGGGCATGCTCGGGGTCGAGTTGGTCGAGCACCAACTGAAGCGGCGACTCCACTAGGCGAACCTCCCGTACCAGTGTATGCCCAACCGCTCGTTCGGCGGGTACACACCTCCACAGGGGATGGTTCGCATGTCGCTTCGTCGCCTGCTGCTCATCGCACTCTCGTTCGTCCTCGCGCTTGCCGCCTTCGGCTGCGCCGCTGAAGACGAGCCGTCATCCACTTCGGCAGAACCCAAGGAGACCGCACCTGCTGGTGCGGGCGAGGATTCCGCCGAGCCGGTCGACCTCACCTACCTCACGGGTACCTGGACCGTCACCACCGAACTCGTCGAGATCGACGAACCCGCGATGACGCCTGCCGCCGATCAGCCGGGCGCCACGTGGACGTGTGCGGTGGATGGCGGAACCATGACCCTCACCACCGACCAGCACGAGTACATCGGCACGCTCACGGCCATCGGGGAGGACGGCTGGGTCTACGACGCGCAGGCCACCTTCACCGACGAGGACGGTTACACGTGGGTCAGCACCATCCTCGTGAACGGCAGCTCCGAGGCCGGAGACCTGGACACGTTCGGCGCGGCGATGAGCGGCTCGATCGACTCGGACGTTGAGGGCCACCTGTACACCGCGCGGTGGACCGTGGAGGGCACCCGGCAGTAGCAGGCAGGGTTAGGTGAGGTTGCGGTTGTCGAGGAGGTCGATACCGTTTGTCACACTATGAATGGTAGACCATTCATATGACCAACTCGGGCTATCATGCCGATTCCCAGATCGCGCTTGCCGGAACTGCCCACATGCCCGCACCAAAAGGCACGCTCGCATTGCCCGTGTGTAGGAGCACGCCCCGCACGAAGCGCTCCCCCGTCCGCTCGGCGAAGGTACGCAGTCCTCGGAAGTCGGCCGTTGTCGGAGAGGCCGTGGACTTCACCTCCACTCCGACGAGGCGCCCTGCCGCATCTTCGAGCACCAGGTCCACCTCGGCGGATGTGGACTGGAAGTGTGAGATCCGTACACGCGCATCGCTGAAGGACTCCTGGCGCACAAGTTCGCACGCGACGAATGCTTCGAGCAGCGATCCTAGCAGATCCGGATCGCGCAGCAGGCGTTGCTCATCGGCACCCAGCAGGTGACACGCCAGTCCTGAGTCGGTGATCACGGGCTTGGGACGCTTCGCGTACTCACGCGCGGGGTCGCCCGCCCAGGCGGGGATGAGGCGCACGAGGTAGGTCGCCTCAAGGAGCGCCACGTACCTGTCGAGCGTTGCCCGCTTCACTTCGGCCATTCGGCCGACCTCTGAGAGGTTGAGCAACTGCATCGACCGCGCTGCGAGTAGTCGCAGCAGGCGCGGCACCGCCAGCCGGTCCGCGACCTCACTGATCCTCGGTACATCGCGCTCGACAACGCGCAGCAGGTAGTCCTCGGCCCAACGTTGGCGGGCGCCGCCTTCCGGGAGCGAGAGCACCTCGGGATACCCGCCGGCTACGATGCGCGCGATAAGGTCGCCACGATCAAGACCGCCGGAGCTCGTGGCGAACAACGCATCTTCATCGAAGACGCGGCTGATGAAGCTAGCCGGTGCACCGGCGATCTCCCCTTGCTCGAGCGGCCAGAGGGTGAGCGAACGCATCCGGCCCGCGAGAGCCTCGCTCACCTGCGGGGAGATGGCTGGATCCGCGGAACCCGTGAGAAGGTAGCGCCCGGGGCGGCGGTCCACATCGACGCGTGACGACCGAGCGGCACTTCTGAGTTGACCGGCACACACGCCAGTACTACTCTCGGTGGTACCAGAAGTCCTACCACCGGAGCGTGCCATGGCAAAGCCCACTATCTCCATCCCCGACAGCATGCTGGAAGACGTCGACCGCCGCGCCGCCGAGGCCGGCGTGAGCCGCTCGGCGTTCATCCAGGAGGCGATTGCGCACTACGGCAGTTCGCTCGACACCGAGCGCGAGCAGGACGCGCGCTCCAGGCGCATCGGCGAGGCGATGAAGACGATGCGGGAGATTGCCGAACACATGCCGAAGGACGCGCCGACTGCCGAGGAAGCCATTCGTGCGATCAGGGACGCTCCTCCCCGCTGGCTGAGGGAGGGGAACGAGTGATGGCGGCATCCGCCGGCCGCGAGGAGACACGCATCATCGTCATCGACAGCTCCGTGGCTGTGAAGTGGTACAGGACGGACGATGAGTCGGCGGTCGCTGCCGCGTCGTCTCTCTTGGAGGAGCATCAAACGCGCAGAGCGACCCTTGCAGTACCGGGCCACTTCGTCGCCGAGGTGCTGAACGCGCTTCGATACTCGCGTCTCGAGCTCGACTACGTGCACGCGGCCGCCGGCGCGCTCGATGAGATCGACCTCGTCACCGTCCCGCTCACGCGCCGCCTCACCGAGCCAGCCGTCGCGCTCGCCCGCACTCACCACCTCACGATCAACGACGCGCTCTTCCCCGCGCTCGCCATGCTGCTCGATGCCGAGCTCGTCACCGCCGACCGGGCGCAGGCGCGCGTCACCGAGTGCAGGGTGCGGCTGCTCGCATAGTCCCCCGAGCACCACGCGCTTGGGTACACACCCTCACAGGGGGTGTTGCTCATGCGTACGCGACCGTTCGTATCCATCGTCCTGTTCGCACTCGTGCTGGTTCTCGGCCTCTCCGGATGTGATGCAGCCCAGCCCGAAGATGCCGCTGAGACCGAGACGGGCGCCGAGCCCGGCACCAACACCGAGGTCGTCGCCGATCCCGCCGGAGATGACGATGGCTTCGAGTACCTCGAAGGCAGCTGGGACCTCGCAACCGCCCTCACCGACATCGACAACGCGATGATGACCGCGGCCGCCGGTCAGCCCGGCGCGGTCTGGGAGTCCGTGATCATCGAGGGTGACACCATCGCATTCACGTCGTACAACAGCGCCGACCAGGCGGTGAAGCACGACTACGCGGGCACCATCGAAGCCGAGAACGGGGGCTGGCTGGTCAACGCCTCCGCGACGTACACCGATGAGACCGGCGCTATCTGGACGAGCACCATCGAGGTGCATGGCAATCCCACCGGCGACGACTCGTTCGGCGGGTACATGGTCGGCTCGATCGACTCGGATACGGATGGCCACCTCTACCGGGCCACCTGGGACATCACGGGCATGCGCCAGTAGGGCCTACTGCACCAGCTCGGCTAGCAGCTCGAGGTAGTGCCCGAGCAATCGCGTGATCAGGAAGTTCTCGCGGACGAACTCCACGCCGCGTTCTGCCATGCCCCCGGCCAACACGGGGTCGGTCAGTAGTGCTGTCACCCGATCGGCGGTCTGGTCGAGATCCGTGGGGTCCACGAGGAACCCCGTGTCCCCGTCCATGATCTGCAGCGGTATGCCGCCTACGGCTCCGGCCACCACGGGCGTGCCTTTCCACATCGCCTCGGACACCGTCAGTCCGAACCCCTCCCGAAGCGACTTCTGCAACACCACGCTCGAGACACGTTGGAGCGCGTTGATCGCCACATCGCTCGCGCCGAGGAGGATGATGATGTCGCCATTCTTCAGTAGCGCGCCCGCGCGCTTTCGCACCCGCTCGTATATCGCGAGGCCTTCAGGGTCGTCGGTGGCCATGTTCCCGGCGAGCACGAGCCGGCAGTCCACCTTCTCACGAACACGCTTGAAGACCTCGACCACGCCCTCCGGGTCCTTCCACTTGTCGAAGCGCGAGACCTGCGTGATCAGCGGCTTGTCGAGCGGGATGCGGTGGCGCTTCATGTACCGCAGCATCGTCCGCTCGGGCAGCACCACGTTCTTCTGGTTGAGCGGGTCGATGGCGGGATTGATGACTCGTTGCTCCACCGTCAGGTCTGGCCGTCGGTACTGGTCGTGGCTCACGATCATCAGGTCGTAGCGCATGATGTAGCCCTTGAGGAACTCCCAGAGATCGGGGTCGGGCGCCGTGAGATCGATGTGGCAGCGCCAGATCCACGGCTGCCGCTTCTTGTAGAAGCGGATGATCGGCAGCGGCTGCGGGTCGTGGATGATCACCGCATCGTGCCTTGAGATGTGGTTGTACTGCGAGAAGTTCTCGTTGGCCTGCACGTAGAGGCGCTTCTTGTTCTCCGTGAGGTGCACCCGGTCGCCCTGCAGCCCGTTGTGGAACTTCTTCGTCACGCCGAAGAAGTCATCGCCACCCACCAGCACGCGCCAGCCCGCGTCCACGCCCACGTCGTTCATCAGCGGCACGAGCGCGTACAGCATCTCGGCCACACCGCCACCCTGGGCAGTGGAGTTCATATGCACCACATGCTTGTCATGGAGCTTCGAGGCCCGCCGGTGCAGGTCGGTGATGATCTCGTCCGAGACGATTCCCCGATAGTCTTCCAGTCGTTTCATGAACGGTCACTCTCCTCCGGATCGAGTCCGGTCATCTCGGCAAGCAGCGACCGAACATCATCCACGCCGCGGACCGAGTTACGCGCCTGGGTCGGCCCCGATCCCACCTTGATCGTCCACGCGCCGTCCGGCGCGGCTGCGAACACGTCCTCGTCGGTGCGGTCGTCGCCGATCGCCAGGATGAAATCGAGGTCCTCGCGGCACATCCACCGGTGCGCCGCCCGGCCTTTGTCCACGTTGGCCGCCTTGATCTCAAGCACTTTGTTGCCATCCATCACGGCGAGGCCCCAATCGTTCACCACACTCGCCAGTGCGTCCTTGAGTTCGAGCACCCGTGCCTCGGCCAGTTCCCGGGTGACCCGCCGGTGGTGCCAGGCGAGCGAGAAGTCCTTCTCCTCGATGAACGACCCCGGCGTGCGGTCCACGTACATCTGGAGCAAGGACGCCACGCGAGGCTTCCAGCTCTCGGACATCGGCCCGATGGTCCGCCACTCACCGCTGTGCCCACGCAGCCACACACCGTGCTCGGCGACGATGTCGACGCCGAGGTCACCAAGCCACGATTCAAGCGTCTCGCGGTCGCGTCCCGAGATGATGACCACCTCGTTGCGTTCGTCGGCCGCCAGCGCCGAGACGAGTGCGCGCACGGCCGGTGCAGGCGTGACATCCTCGGGATTAGGCGCGAACGGCATCAGCGTGCCGTCGTAGTCCAGCAGGATGAGCCGCTGTGCGGCCTGCCGATACGCGTCCACGAGCCGCTGCCTGTGTGTCGTGTCGAGCAGTCGCGCGTCGAAGCTGGCCTGCATATCCTTCACGCGGTCGAGGCCGGAGAGGAACTCCTCGGCCCACTTCATCACCGTGTAACGCCTCAGGCGAGGCTGCATCAAACGGTTGCGGACGCGCGCTTCGTCCCCGTCCATCACGAGCGCCTGATGAAGCGCCTGGACCATCTGCTCCCGGTCGAACGGGTTCACCTGGAGCGCCTCGCCCAGCTCGCGTGCCGCACCCGCCATCTCCGACAGCACGAGAACGCCTGCCTCGTCGTCGTGAGCGGCGAGGTACTCCTTGGCGATGAGGTTCATGCCGTCGCGCAGCGGCGTCACGAGAGCCACGTCGGCAGCGGCATACATGCCGGTCAAGGTGTCGAACGGCAGTGAGCGATAGAGGTACCGCACAGGCGTCCAGTCCATCGTGGCGTACCGACCGTTGATGGAGCCGATGAGTTCATCGACCTCGGTCTTCAGCAGGCGATACGTCTCCACGTTCTCGCGCGAGGGCACCGCCACGCACACGAGCGTCACGCGCTCCCGCCACTCCGGAAAGCGTTCGAGGAACGCATCGAACGCCCGGAGCCGATCCGGGATGCCCTTCGTGTAGTCGAGGCGGTCGATCGAGAGAACCAGCTTGCGGTCACCGGTGTTCATGCAGATTCTGTCCGCCTCGGCACGTGCTGCTGGTGAGCGCGCAGCGTCTCGGTACCGCTCGTAGTCGATGCCCATCGGGAAGGCATCCGTGAGCACGACCCGGTTGTCCACGACCACCCGGCCGAGCGCCTCCTCCACGCCAAGCAGCCGCCGGCAGCTGTTGAGGAAGTGCTGAGCGTAGTCGTACGTGTGGAAACCCACCAGGTCGGCGCCGAGCAGCCCCTCGAGGACCTCTCGCCGCCACGGGAGCATGCGGAAGATCTCGAAGCTCGGGAACGGGATGTGCAGGAACCAGCCGATGCGAGCGTCGGGGAGACGCTCCCGGATCATGCCGGGCAGCAGCATGAGCTGGTAGTCCTGGATCCAGAGGGTGTCGCCAGGACGAACCACCTCGAGAACGGCATCGCAGAAGACGCGATTGACACGCTCGTAGCACTCCCACGTACCGCGATCGAACTCCGCGAACTGGGTGAAGTGATGGAACAGCGGCCAGATGGTGGAGTTGCAGAAGCCTTCATAGAAGCCTGCGGCATCATCGGCATCAAGGAAGACCGGCGTGCATCCATGCTCCGCGTCGAGCATGCGGCGTATCTCGGTGACATCAGCTTCGCTCAGTCCCTCGAGATCGAGGTCCGCCCAGCCGACCCATCGGCTTTCGTGCGAGGCGTGGAACGAGCTGAGCCCAGTGGCGAGCCCGCCGACACTCGACGTGAAGGAAAACGTGCCCTCCTCGTCGCGCTCGACGCTCACCGGGAGACGGTTGGAGACGAGTATGAGGCGTTCCATGTCCGGATCCGGGGACAGACAGACGGCACACCACCCGGTTCCTCGAGGTCCCCTCCGGGCGGATCCGTACCCCAACCCTACCACACGACATCCGCGCAGCCGGACGGAGAGCAGCTCCCCGGGGTCGACCGTCCGCCTCACCAGGCCTGCCAGTCGGCCCTCCTTATCCCTCGGGTACACTCTTCGTATGGACCACTCGCTCGCCATCGTGGAGATCGCAGGGCGCGACAGCGTCGCCGCCGCGGCAGCGGCCGTGCGTGAGCACGACTTTCGCACGCTCGTGCCCACGATCGCGTTCACTGGCACCGAGACCGGCGACCGCCAGGCGCCGATGCGCGCTATCGGCCTCCTGAAAGGGCTCCTCGGCGACCGCGTCCACGTGCGCGAGCCGCTGGCGCTCTCGGATCCCGCGCTGTGGTCCGCGATGAACGCACGGCCGGCGGCGGAGATCCGGCGGCGTTTCGGTGTGTACTCTCCGTGCCTTGCATGCCACCTGTACCTGCATCTCCTGCGCCTACCGCTCGCGTGGTCGAACGACGATGCGCCGGTGATCGCAGGAGAGCGCGACACCCACGATGGGCGCGTCAAGCTCTCTCAGACACCAGCGAGCATCGCCGCCACCGAGCGGGTCTTCGCACACGCGGGCATTCGGCTGCTTCAGCCTGTGCGCACGATGAGCGGAGGGCAGATCGCCGATCTCGCGGGCGGCTTCTGGGACCAGGACGCGGGCCAGCTCGACTGTCAGCTGGCGGGCAACTACGTCAACTTCGACGGGTCCGTCACCTACGACGAAGCCGGCTACGAACGCTACCTCGCCGAGTACTTCGAGCCAGTGGGCCGAGCTGTGATCGATGCCTGGCGTGCCGAGCGCGACGGCGGCCCGGCTGCCGACTTCGACGCGGTGATCCGAGACGTCTTCGAGCGGTAGGCCCGGGCTCCAGCTCCGCTGTGATCCGGTTCAGATCCCGCTACGCCCCCTCTGCCATGATCGTCTCCTCGGCTCGTCGGAGGAGATGCTATCATTATGCAAGCATCGGTCGTCCTGAGGAGCCGTGACACCATGGCCGACCTGCTCGTACGCAACGTCCCCGCCAGCGTGATGGAGCGCCTCAAAGCGCAGGCGCAACGCAACGGCCGCTCGGTGCAGAAGGAGGCGCTCGCCATCCTGGACGGCGGCACCCAGCTCACCATGGAGGAGTGGCTGGAGCAGGCAGCTGCACATCGCGAGCAGCTGCGAGCGGACGGATACACCGGCGACAGTACGGCGATGATCCGCGAAGACCGTGACACTCGATGAGTGCGCTGGTTGCGGACGCATCCGTTGTTGCCAAATGTATTCTGCCGGAATCGGGTTCGGCCACCGCTGCCCGGCTCGTCGGAAGTGCACGACCGCTTCTCGCACCGGAATTGGTGTACTACGAGTGCACGAACGTGATCTGGAAGGCTGTCCATAGGGGGCTGTCTTCGCACTCGGGGGCGCTGACTGCACTTGGCGACCTGCTCAGCATGTCGATACAAGCTGTCGACGTGACGCAGCTCGCGCCAACGGCCCTCTCCATCGCCCTCGCCCACAACCACCCGGTCTACGACTGCTACTACGTCGCCGCGGCGATCCAGAACGACGCCGCTCTCGCAACCGCCGACGAGCGTCTCTACGACCTCGCGCTGCGGGTGGGCCTCGGCGAGCGCGCGATCCTCGTACGCTGAGCGGGACGTGCACCAGCCCGGGCTCCGCACGGTGTCCGGGCCGCCTACTCTGCCGCTAGACCGAGCTCGTGCACGCAGGGCACTTGGTGGTCTCGGCCGCGGCCGCGAGCGTGTCGTACTCGGTCCCGCTCGGCTTCACGACCCAGAACAGGTTCGAGAAATCCTTGCCGCCGAGCAGTGCGCCGCCGAGCGGCATCAGGATGTCCTTGACGAGCGAGTTCACGACAGCCCCGAACGCGCCGCCCATGACCACCGCGATCGCCAGGTCGATCATGCTCCCCTTGAGCGCGAACTCCTCGAACTCCTTGAACATCGGCCCTCCCTTTCCCCGGTTAGCGAAGATGACCGGTATGCCCCGACGGCGGGTTCGCGGGACGCCTCACTCAGTTCCCGTAGTAGGGCTTGTCCAGGTCGCCGGTGTTGGAGTACCCGCGGTCTTCCCAGTAGCCGCCCGGGTCCTCCTCGGCGGAAAGCTCGATCCCCACTACCCACTTGCACCACTTGTAGCCCCACTTCTGCTCGGCTACCACCTGGAACGGGAAGCCCCGTTCGGGACGCAGCGGCGCGCCGTTCATGGCGTGCGCGAGGATGATGTCGTTGTCGTAGAAGTACTGCACCGGGAACGAGGTGGTGTAGCCGTCGGCCGCCGTGAAGATCACGCTGCGGGCCTCGGCCTGGACGCCAGACGCGTCGAGGATGTCGCGCACCAGCACGCCACGCCAGAGCACCTTTGCCCGCCAGCCCTCAACGCAGTCGAGCTGAACGACCTTCTCGTAGTTGGGGAAGCCGCTCGTGACCTCGTCGTAGGTGTACCCCACCGGGTTGTCCACGAGTCCCGTCAGGCCGAGCCGGTAGGTCTCGATGTCCACGTCCTGCGGACCCGCGATCGAGTTCTCGCGGAAGGCGTCCGAAGAGTCCAGCTTCTCGCCCTCGTACTCGGTGACCTCCACGCTGTCGAGCTCGGTCACCTCAACGGGCGTGGTCTCGGCCGGCGCACTCTCGCGCGGTGCGGCGGTGCAGCCGGCGAGCGCCAGCATGGCGGCGGCGAGCACGTATGCGACGCGCGCGTTCATGTCAGCTTGCGGGCGAGCACGATCAGGTGCCGGTTGCGGAACGAGACGAGCTCGTGATCCCGGTAGGCGGGCTCGAGCCACCGGCGCATCCCGCTCGGCGCCTCGGCCATCAGTTGGCGCAACTCGGCGACCGTAGCCTCGTCGCAGCCTTGACGCTGGGTCCACTCGATGAAGTCGTGCTGCTTGTCGACGATCTCGGTGTGCTGCACCGAGAGACCCGCACGCTCGATCAGCGTCACCCAGCCGTCGATGTTGTACGCCTGGTTATGACTCGCGTCGCGCGTGCGCTCGAAGACGTCGGTGAGGACCGCCGAGGTGCGCTCCGGCGGGAGCGTCTGGTCCTGGAAACCGAAGCGGCCCCCAGGCTTGAGCACGCGTGCGACCTCCTCAAAGAACGCGAAGGCGTCGGGGAAGTGGTGCGCCGCGATGCGACAGGTGACAACGTCGAACGTGCTGTCCGGGTAGGGTAGCGCCTCGGCCTCGGCAACCGCGAAGGTCGCAGTGCAGTCGTTGTCGGCGAGGAGCGCGGCTGCCACGTCGAGCATCTCCGGTGTGAGGTCGCAGGCGTCCACATCCGCACCGGTCCGTGCGAGCGCAAGCGCCACGTGGCCGCCGCCGCAGGCGACGTCGAGCGCATGCTCGGCCGGCTGCGGATCGAGCCACTCGAGCAGCAACTCCAGGTCGGGGCCCGACGCGTGAAGCGCGCTCGTGCGGTAGTTCTCCGCCCGCGCTCCGAAGCGCGCCCGCAACAGCGCCTTGCGCTCTTCCTCCGACAGTCCCGTCATGTGCTCCACCCTCGTCTGCGGACTCCTCTGTGACATACTAGCCCCAGGAGCAGCGGGGATGCACCAGTCGCCCGACGAACGGAGACATCGCATGGGACAGAGCGCGGCGTTCCGGCGCCCCGTCGTGATGGTGGTCCCCGACGGCGCCGGCGACCGCCCGCACGCCTCGCTCGACGGTCTCACGCCCATCGAAGCCGCCGACACCCCCAACCTCGACGCGCTCGCCTCCCTCGGCAGAAGCGGACTGCTCTACCCGGTGGGCCCCGGGCTGGCCCCCAGCTCGCACCACGCGCACTTCGCGCTCTTCGGCTACACGCAGGCCGAGTTCCCCGGGCGCGGACTGCTCGAGGCCCTCGGCGAGGGCGTGCCGCCTGCCGCCGACGAGGTCGTGCTGCGCGCGAACCTCGCTCGCGTGAGCGAGCGCAGCGGACTGCTGTGGATCGACGAGCGCCCCGACCCTCGCACGGGTGATGCCTGCCTCGGCGAGGTGTCGCTCGACGCCGAGCTCGGGGGCGTTGCTGCGCGCTTCGTGCACACCGGCGCGCTGCAGGGCCTGCTCTTCCTGCGCGCAACCGACGGCCGCACGCTCTCCCGCTTCGTGAGCGATGCCGACCCGCTGCATGCGGGCGCCCCCGTGC
>JBASOJ010000091.1:0-4118 GCA_049658145.1 Coriobacteriia bacterium | reverse complement strand
ACCGCGAGGTGCGCGGCGGCGACGATGGCGAACAGCGCTGCCACGCCGATCCGTTGGCTCGAGAGCGGCACGCGCGGCTCGATCACCAGCGGATAGGCGAGCAGTCCCGCCAGGCTGGCGGCATTCGACGCGGCATACAGCCGCCACGGGTCTCTGCCGCCCCGGGCGACACGCGCCGAGAGCAGGGGGGTGGTGGTGGAGAGGATGAATGCGGGTGCGCCCGCGAGCGCCGCAAGCGCGATCACGACGTTCACGGCTGGTGGCATGGACTGAGAGCGCAGGTCGGCCAGGTGTGCGGGCGCCAGAACGGTAGCCGTAAGCGCGCCGGTCACGACGACGGCGTGCACGATGCGGGCGGTGCTCCACGGCATCCGCGTGACCAGCAGATGCGCGTACAGGTACCCGAGAAAGACGGTGCCCGTGAAGAAGAACAGCGCGGTGGTCCATACCGCCGGACTGCCGCCGAACACCGGCAGGACCACGCGTCCGGCGTAGAGCTCGAGCGCGAAGAGGAGGAATGCGGAAAGCGCGATCGCCGTGACCTTCACGGCCTGCTGTCCGCCCCCAGATGCACGCTCGTTCACGCGCTTTCCATCCTCTCATGTCGTGTGGCACCAGTATGCGACAATCCCGGCAGTGCTACGGTTGTTGTATCGAACGGCACGACGACGACACCGGAGGCCGCACATGACCGGCATGCGTATCACCGTGGGGACGGACGGTCCATACTTCGTCGAGGGCGGCGTGCCGCTCATTCGCGCCGAGATCGCGGTGAACGCTGAGGGCGAGGCCGTGGCCTGGCGTGAGACCGGGCGCATCGACGCGGGCGAGACCTACATGCTCTGCCGCTGCGGCGGCTCATCGGACAAGCCGTTCTGCGACTTCACGCACCTCTCGATCGGGTTCGACGGCACCGAGACCGCGGGCCACGAATCGTTCGCCGAGATGGCGGTGAACATCGGCGGACCACACATCGCGCTGCACGACGCGCGGAAGCTCTGCGCCGAGGCCCGCTTCTGCGACCGCGGCGGGGGGCTGTGGAACTTGGTGGATCGCTGCGATGATCCCGGGACCCGCGCGCTGGCGATCGAGGAGGCGCAGCTGTGTCCGAGCGGGCGCTACGTGGCGTGCGCGCCCGACGGCACGCCGTTCGAGCCGGAGTACGAGCCCTCGATCGTGCTCGTCGAGGATCCGCAGCTTGGCGTGAGCGGGCCGATCTTCGTGCGCGGAGGCATCGAGATCGTGGATGCCGACGGCGTGCCCTACGAGGTGCGCAACCGCGTGACGCTCTGCCGGTGTGGGAAGTCAGCGAACAAGCCGTTCTGCGACGGCAGCCACATAGAGGCGGGATTCCACGAGGCGTAGCGGCCGTCCGCGCGCGTCCGGCTGCGCTTAATCGCGCGTCGAGACTGCTGCGATAGCGTCAGCCAGGCTCGCCGTCACAGGCACCGGAAGTCCCTCGGCGATGCCCGCCTTCTCGAGACGACCCGCCACCTCGGCGTTCGTGCAGCACAGGGCCACCTGCACCTGGTGCCGCTCCAGTTGCTCGATGGTGTCCTGAAGGCTCGCCAGTGCGGTGAGGTCGATGAACGGCACGTTCTCGAGGCTCACGACCACGCCCCGCGGCTTGGTGTGGGTGTGCAGCAGCGCTGACTCGAACTGTTCTACTGCGCCGAAGAAGAACGGGCCGTCGATGGTGTAGACGATGACATCGCGGAAGACGGGGACGAGCTCGGGCGAGTGCTCGGCCACCACATCCTCGGCAAGTTCGCTCACGCCCACCGCAGAGGTCATCCGGCGGAAGAAGTTGAGCATCGCGAGGATCACGCCCACCTCGACCGCCATCACCAGGTCGGCGAAGACGGTGAGCGCAAGCGTGATCAGCATGACGGCCACGTCCGAGCGCGGCGCTTTGCGGGCGATGCGCACCACCCGGCCGATGTCGCTCATGTTGAACGCCACCACGAAGAGTATGGCGGCGAGGGTGGCGAGCGGCACGTCGGTCGCGAGCGGTGCGAGCGCCACCAACACGAGCACGACGGTGAGCACGTGGAAGATGCCCGCGAGCGGGCTGTTGCCGCCGTGGCGGATGTTGGTGGCGGTGCGCGCGATGGCACCGGTTGCTGCGAAACCGCCGAAGAACGAGGCCGCGATGTTGGCGACACCCTGGCCGAGGAGTTCCTGGTTGGAGTCGTGGCGCGTGCCGGTCATGCCGTCGGCCACCGTCGCCGACAGCAGTGACTCGATCGCGCCGAGGAGCGCGATGGCGAACGCCGGGCGCACGAGTTCGGGCAGGTCGGCCCAGTCGAAGCTCGGCAGGGCGAGGGAGGGGAGGCCCTTCGGCAGGCCGCCGAAGGCTGTCCCGATAGTGGCGACGCTCTCGGGGTGGGCGATCGCCACGAACGCGGTGCCGCCGATGAGCGCCACGAGCGGGGCCGGCACCTTGCCGAGCACGGGCACCCTCGGCCACAGCACGATGACTGCGACGCACACGAGGCCGAGGATCGTGGTGGTGGGGTCGAGCGACGGGAAGGACTGCAGTATCTCGACCAGTTTGGTGGCGAAGTGTTCGCCTTCGGCAGCGGGAAGCCCGAAGAAGTTGGGCCACTGTCCCACCCAGATCACCACGGCGATGCCCGCGGTGAAGCCGAGTATCACCGACTCGGGGATGTACTTGATCACGCTACCGAGCTTGGCCAGGCCGAAGATCACCAGCACGATACCGGCGAGCATGGTGACGACCTGGAGGCCGCCGAGCCCGTAGCGCGCGGTGACGCTCGCGAGCAGCACGGCGAACGCGCCGGTGGGGCCGGCGATCTGCACGCGGCTTCCGCCGAAGAGCGTCACCACGAGCCCGGCGATGATGGCGGTGTAGAGGCCCTGCTCGGGCTTGGCGCCCGCGGCGATCGCGAACGCCATCGCGAGCGGGATCGCCACAACGCCGACGACCACACCGGCCGCGATGTTGGAGCCCCAGTTGTCCTTGCCGAGCAGGCCGGCACGCCAGGATTCGATGATGACAGGCTTCATGAGGGACTTTCGAGCCGGGGGTGTGACAGTTTTTCACACTACCACCACGCCGCTGTTCATGTGGGTAACGCTCGGGTGACGCCCTGTCGAAGTTGCGCGGGCACGCGTGCCGCACGATGATGCGATGAGGCGACAGGACGGAGGCATCCGGTGATCAAGCACATCGTGGCGTGGCGGTTCAAAGACGAGGCGCTCGGCGCCACCAAGGCGGAGAACCTCGTGCGGGCGAAGGCGGCCCTCGAGGCGCTGCGCGACCTCGTGCCGAGCGTGCATCACCTCGAGGTCGGGCTCGACATCGGCGCGGCGCACGACCCGTGGGACATCGTCATCTACTCGGAGTTCGACGACCGGGCCGGGCTAGACGCCTATCAGGTGCATCCCGAGCACGTGAAGGTAGCGGAACTCATCGGCGAGATGCGCGAGCTGCGCGCCGCCGTTGATTACGAGGTGTAGCCGCATGTCGCGTACCTACCGCTTCATGATCGCCGATGTCTTCACCAGCGTCCCGTTCGCCGGCAACCAGCTCGGCGTGTTCACCAACGCGACCGGCATGTCCGACGCCGAGATGCAGATGCTCGCAGCCGAGCTTGGCTTCTCGGAGTGCACGTTCGTGCTGCCGCCTGAAGGCGACGGCGACATCCGGATGCGCATCTTCACGCTGGTGCGCGAGCTGCCGTTCGCTGGGCATCCCACGCTTGGTACCGCGTTCGTGGTGGCCGCGCCGCTCCAGCGGGTGGTCCTCCGCATCGAGACCGCTCGCGGCACGGTGCCGGTGACGCTCGAGCGTGAGGGCGCACGGATCGTCTTCGGCAGGATGGAGCAACCCATCCCCGCAGTGGAGCAGTACGCCATTCCGGAGCCGCTCTTCGCCGCGCTCGGCGTGACCGGCTCGCTCCTGCCGGTCGAGCGGTACGATAACGGTACGCCGCATGTCTACGTGGCGCTCGAGACCGGGGCCGAGGTCGCGGCGCTCGCACCCGACATCCCGGCGCTCGAAGCGCTTCTGGGCCCCACCGGCGCGTGCTGCTTCGCCTCGGACGGCACACGCGTGAAGGCGCGGATGTTCGGCCCGGGGCTCGGTGTGGCCG
>JBASOJ010000090.1:0-5881 GCA_049658145.1 Coriobacteriia bacterium | reverse complement strand
CCCCAGTGCGCTCCCACGCGCATGCGGCCGTCGCGAGTGCGAGCGCCGTGGCGATCGCGTAGAACACCGGGTTCGCGTACGCTCGCTCGAAGTCGCCTTCGGTGACCGAGGTCGCCACCGCCGAATACGCGACGAACGCCCCGATGAGCCAGAACGCGAGCTTGCGCGAACGCAGGAGTCTGTAGAGGCGCCTCACGGGACTATTCGCTGCTGGCCCCGGAAGCCTCGATATGGCGCCTGACCCTGCGCCACATCACCACGCCCGCCACCACAGCCGCGACCTCCACGACGTGCTTGACGCCGATCGCCAAACCGAGGTCATCGCGCACGGCGCCGAGATCGTGGGTGTTGAAGGTGATGAGCCGGGGGATGCCGCCCAGGATGACCCACAGCAGCGCGATGTTGGCGAACCGCGTGAGCGTGGGATAGGCGTGGCCGAGCAGCACGAGGTCGCCGGGCGCGCCGCTGCGGGCGCGCCGCTCGAGCACCCACATGATCACCGCCGCCGCAAGGAGCGTGGCTGTGGCCACGTCGTGGAAGTAGTTGTTCATGATCACGAGGATGTCGAGTGCGTTCACGTCAGCTCCCTGTCCGCTTGTTGCGAGTCGTCATCGTCACACGATACGCCCGAATCGAAAAGCCCTGTCGCTCGCGCCTCGGCCTGGATAGCATCGATCGCGGCGTCGGCACGCGCCCGTGATGCCGGGTCATCCGCCCCGGCCACCATCTCCTCCACGACGATGGGGCATGAGGCGACGATCGCGTCGGTCTCGCTTACCGTGGCGCCCGCAGCCGCCTCGGCTTCCCGGCGGAGTCCGACGGGATCGACGGTGGCGTCACCGCTGGCGATGCGGCCCATCTTGAAGTCGATCGAGAAGTTGACGTAGGCCTCGAGGAGCCGGAACACGCGGCGGTCCCCCATGGGGCCCACCGTACGCTCGCTCGGAACCTCGTCCACCCGCCCGTCGACGACCTTCGCCCTGCCGATGATCTCGAAGCCGTCTTCGCCGTCCGTGTAGCCGAGATTGTCGGTCTGGACGCCGAGCACGGTGGGCAGGTTCGCAAGATCGTAGTGCTGTAGGAGGCCGACCTCCCCCGGTGCCAGCACCGCGCCGGTGGACGGATCGACCGCGCGCACCCGCGTCCACGGCGGCGCCACCTTGCGACGCGCCCCGTCGCGTTGGGCATGGGCGTCACGCAACGTGCTGTCGAAGTAGTTGGTGGCGCTCTCGGCCATACCGAGCGTGTTGATGCAGTGGGTCTCCGGCACGCCGAGCACCCCGGCAGCGAGCCGGTAGAAGTCGTCCCGCGTGACCACGCCGAAGCGACCGCGGTAGCCGCCGCCGTCGCAGATCCTGCTCCCCGCCGGCAAGGCGAACCGGCGGCTCTTGCGACGGCAGGCGTTGAAGAAGTACACGAACGCCGAGGTCGAGCCCACGAGCGCGACGGGCACGTCCGTGGACTGAGAACGCTCCAGCGCGTCCACCAACGCACGCACATCGACGCCGCTGCGTCCGACGAGGAAGACGCTGTCGTCCGTCCCGAACGCACGGCGCGTCTGGTCCATCCCGATGGCCATCCCCATCGATGGAGCCAGGTCGGGGCCGGGTGTCATCAAAAGGAGGCGGCAGCGCTGACCTTCAGAGAAGTCGGGAAACAGGAACGCGCCGGTCATCACGCGGTTGGCCGTGAAGATGAGGCGCTTGCCGTCCTCATCCCGGAAGATCCTCCCGCGCTGGTTCGGCGAGGTCGTGCCGCTGGTGATGTTGGCGAGCACGGCCTCCTCGAGCGGGAACGAGGCGACGACGTCGCTCTTGAAGGCGTCTGTCGGGTACGCGGGCACGTCCCGCCAGGAACGGACCGCCTGCGGCGGCGCGCCCGCGGCATCGCAGAACGCCCGGTATGGCGCATTGCTCGCGTATTGCCGGGCGAAGACGCGCATCGCGAGTTCATCGAAGAGCGCTCGATCACCGTCCGGACCGGCTTCGATCAGCGCCAGGAGGTCATCGACCAGGTCGTCGTGGATGGTGTCCGTCATCGTGCGGATGAGCTCCCTGGTGTCTTGAGGACGGGTCACGCCCTCGGGAAGTACGGGTTCACCCGTCGCTCCCGGCCGATGGTGGTCTCGGGGCCGTGGCCCGGGTGCACACGCACCCCGTCGGGCAGTTCGGCCAGGCGGGCGATCGAGCGCCGCATCGCCGCCATATCACCGCCGGCGAAGTCCGTTCTGCCGATGCTGCCGGCGAACAGCGTATCACCACTGAAGAGGTGGCCACCGCCGAGGAGGCACAACGAGCCCGGTGTGTGACCCGGCGTGTGGAGTACGGCGAGCGAGAGCTCGCCTGCCGTGACGACATCCCCCTCGGCAAGCGTCCGGTCCGCAGGAGGCGCACTCACGTCGAAGCCGAACGGCTTCCCGCCGGAGCCCGTCGCGGTCGTGATCGAATCCGCATCGGCCTCGTGGACCACGAGCGGCGCGCCAGTCGCGGCCAGGACCTCGCGCACCGCGCCGATGTGGTCGAAGTGACCGTGCGTGAGCACGACGGCCGCCACCGGGGAACCCCCCAGGGCAGCCAGGATGTCCGTAGGCCCGTCGGCGGGGTCGATCACGATCGCCGGACCGCCGGTACCGTCATCGACGAGCCAACAGTTGGTGTCGAGTATGCCGAGCGTGAGCCGACGCACCCTCATGCTCGGTCCGCCCGCTTCTTGCCGCCCTCGGGCATGGTGCGCTTGGCGTCGAACACACCATCCACGCCGCGGACCTGGCTGAGCACACGCTGCAACTGGTCCATGTGCCCGAGCTCGAACAGGAAGCGCAGATAGGCCACGCCCTGACGGTCGGTGGAGACCGCCGCCGAGAGCACGTTCACGCCCGCGTCCGCAAGAGCGACCGAGATGTCCTGCAGCAGCCGCGTCCGGTCGAGAGCCTCGATGAGGATCTCCACCTGGTAGGTGGTGGAGGTGCCCATATCCCACTCGACTTCGAGGATGCGCTCCGCGCTCGTGTTCACCAGTTCGCGGGCGTTCGGACAGTCCGAGCGGTGAACCGAGACACCACGCCCGCGCGTCACGAATCCGATGATGTCGTCCCCCGGCACGGGGTTGCAGCAGCGCGCCAGCCGGACGAGCACGTCGTCGATGCCCCTCACGCGCACGCCGGTAACACTCTTCTTGCGGTTGACGGCGCGTGATGGCTGGAGGATCGGCAACGAGACCTCGATCTCCTGCGCGAGCGCCGGCGCCTCGTCCTTGGTGAGCATCTTGATCAGCTTGGTCACGACCTGCTTCGGACTCTGTTTCCCGCCGCCGATCGCCGCCAGTAAGTCCTCGCCCTCGGCCAGGTTCATGTCCTTGGCGATGGCGTCGAGCGCCTTGCCGAGCGCACCGGCACCCATATGCATGCCTTGCTTGCGCAGGATCTTGCCGAGCTCGTCCTTGCCCTTGGCCAGGTCGTCCTCACGGCTCGCCTTGGAGAAGTAGCTGCGGATCTTACTCCTCGCCGATGAGGTGCGCACCACGTTCAGCCAGTCGCGGCTCGGCCACGAACTCTTGTTGGTGAGGATCTCGACGCGGTCGCCCATCTCGAGTTCGTAGTCGAGCGTCACGATCGAGCCGTTGACCTTCGCGCCGACGCAGTGATGGCCGACTTCGGTGTGGATCGCGTACGCGAAGTCGATGGGCGTGGAACCGCGCCTGAGCGAGATCACATCGCCCTTGGGCGAGAAGACGAAGACCTCGTCCTCGAAGAGGTCGATCTTGAGCGCTTCCATGAACTCGCGCGGGTCCTTGAGCTCGGTCTGCCACTCGAGCATCTGGCGTAGCCACGACAGCCGCTCGTCGAACGCATCGTCGGCACGCCCACCCTCCTTGTAGCGCCAGTGGGCGGCGATGCCGTATTCGGCGGTGCGATGCATCTCCTCGGTGCGGATCTGGATCTCGAGCGGGCGCCCGGCGGGGCCGATGACGGTGGTGTGCAGCGACTGGTACATGTTGAACTTCGGCATGGCCACGTAGTCTTTGAAGCGCCCCGGAACCGGCTTCCAGATGGAGTGCACGGTGCCGAGCGCGCCATAAACGTCTTTGACCGAGTCCACGATCACGCGGAGCGCGATCAGGTCGTAGATCTCCGAGAAGTCCTTACCGCGGTACGTCATCTTCTGATAGATGCTGTACAGGTGCTTCGGCCTGCCGGAGATGTCGCTCTCGACGCCGATGGCCTCGAGCTCGCTCGAGAGTGTCTCGATCACCTGGTGCAGGTAGGCCTCGCGCGCGTCGCGGCTCTCGGCCACCATCTTCTGGATCTGCGCGAACTTCTTCGGCTCGAGGTAGTAGAACGCGAGGTCCTCGAGCTCCCACTTGATCGATGAGATGCCGAGACGGTGCGCGAGCGGCGCGTAGATCTCCATCGTCTCGATCGCCTTGCGGTGCTGCTTCTCCTCGGAGAGCGCGCCGAGGGTCCGCATGTTATGCAGCCGGTCGGCGAGCTTGATGAGGATCACGCGGATGTCCTTCGCCATGGCGATGAGCATCTTGCGCATGTTGTTCGCCTGCGCCTCGGCAAGCGAGCTGAACTTGATGCGGCCGAGCTTCGTGACGCCGTCGACGAGTACCGCGACCTCATCGCCGAAGCGCTCGCGCACTTCTTTCAGGCTCACGGAGCTGTCCTCCACCACATCGTGGAGGATGGCGGCCTGCAGCGTGGCCGTGTCGAGGTTCAGCCCCGCGAGGATCATGGCCACTTCGAGCGGATGACTGATGAACGGCTCACCGCTCTTGCGCATCTGCCCGGCGTGATGCTCGAGGGCGAACGCGTACGCCTCCTCGATCCCCCGCAGGTCTGCAGAGGGATTGTAGGAGCGGATCTGCGCTTCGATGCCTTCGAGCGTCACCGACATCAGGAGGTGCCTTCCTGTCGTGTGGGCAGGATAGGACGATTGAAGGCGCGCAGCAACATCGCCGCATCCGTATCGAGCGCATACGCACGGAACGTCTCGAAGCCCTCGATCTCGTCCAGGCCCTCCGCATAGCGGACCGAGCTCGAGAGATCGAGCTTCTCCGCGGGAGCCGGCAACACCGTGAGCCGCCGGTACCCGCCGGTGCCCTCGCTCGCCACGAGGCCGAGCTCCCGGAACACGCCTACGCCCGTCGAGACACCCTTCTCGCTCAGAGATGCCCGCGGCCGCCGGCGTTTCACGCGCTCGGCGAGATCCGCGTTCGTGACCTCCACCATGCCGCCGCTCTCGGCCGCTATGTCGCGCAGCACCAGATACAACGCGCCGAGGTCGTCCCTCGGCGGTGCGGCCGACTCGAGGATCATCCGATTCAGGTGTGCATCCTTCTTCCCGAACAGGAGATGCACCCAGGCGGGGGCGCCATCCCGACCCCCACGACCGCACAGCTGGTTGAACTCGACCTCCCCCATCGGCAGATGGTAGAGCGCCACGTGGCGCACATCCGGGATGTTCACACCCTCGCCGAATGCGCTCGTGGCCACGACCACCCTGAGATCACCTTCGCGGAACGCACGCTCCACCGCATGGCGGCTCTCGCGGGTCATCCCGCCGTTGTAGAACGCCACGCGGTGCAGGACGTCCGGGACGCGTGTGCGCAGCTGGCGCGCCAGCTTCACCGACATGTCCCTGCTGTTCACGTACACGATCATCTTCTCGCCCGCGGCGGCGAGCGCCGCTACGCGCGCGTTCTTGTCGTCGGTGCCGCGCGAGTCCACGATTCGCAGGTTGTCCCGCACCGTCGCATCCAGGACGGTCTCCTGGATGCCGAGCACGGCGGTGATCGCTTCGGCCACCTCGGCCGGAGCCGTCGCGGTGGCGGCGAGTACGAGCGGGTGCCCGAGCGCCTCGAGCGCGCGGTCGAGGCG